>CAZGZO010000111.1:0-9128 GCA_964529695.1 uncultured Lentimicrobiaceae bacterium | reverse complement strand
ATTACCAACTGGACGGAAAGGGATTTAACACTTGATTTTTCATTCCTGAAACCAGGAACTTATCAGGCAGTGGTTTTTGAAGACGGGGTGAATGCCGACAGGAATGGTACTGATTATAAAAAAGTGACGATGGAAATTACGGCAGGGGAAAAATTGAAGATTCATCTTGCTCAGGGTGGCGGATGGGCTGCCAGGCTGGTAAGGATGAAATAGGACTTTTTACAGCTTTCAGTAATGGATTGTTAATTAATTTAAAACAACTAAAATGAAACATTTTAAAGGAACAGTTTTGCTGTTGATATTTTTTGCTTTTCTTTTTTCCTCATGTTCAAGAGATGTAAAAATTGCTTGTGTAGGCGACAGTATCACGGCCGGTTACGGACTACCTTACCAAAGCCACAATTCTTACCCGGCGAGATTGGATAGTATTCTGGGGCCGGGGTATTCGGTGATGGACTTTGGAAGAAGTGCCACAACGCTTAGGAAACACGGCGATTTCCCTTACTGGACTTGTAAAGAGTTTTATAATGTGTTTGCTTACAAGCCAAATATCATCATTATTCAGTTGGGAACCAACGATACCAAAACCCAAAACTGGGATTCTGTTAGCTTTGCTCAGGATTACCAGGCCTTGATAGATACGTTCCAGACAATTAGAACCAAACCGAAAATAGTTCTTTGTTTACCGGTGCCGGTGTTCCACATCCGGTGGAGCATCAATGATTCCACGCTCACAAAATGGGTCATCCCCATCATAAAAAATCTGGCCAGGAAGAATCATCTCCCGGTTATAGATTTGCACACACAAATGAGATCTGATGGCAAGTACTTCCAGGCTGATGGCGTTCATCCTAATGTAGAAGGAGCACGTATCATGGCTGGTATGATAGCAAAAGATTTAAAAAAAAGTTTTAATAAATAAAAAAGTTTAAAAATGAAAAAATCGATGTTTAAATATAGTTGGGTCATTATGAGCCTGGTACTTTGTCTTGGCTCTGCCAACGCACAAACAAAAACAATTAAGTTGTGGCCTAATGGAGTTCCAAACTCAAAGGCTAATCCCTCGTATATAGAGCAAATAGATACAAATAAATATTTTATCTCGGATTCACATATTTCAAATCCTACACTGGGATATTATCCTGCACCTGCTTCAAAATCGACAGGAACGGCAGTGATTATTTGTCCGGGTGGGGGATACAGTATTTTGGCAATAAACATAGAAGGATCGTTGGTGGCAAAGTGGTTAAATACGCTGGGAATAACCGCTTTTGTCTTGAAATACCGGTTGCCTGACACGTCCATTATGATCAACAAAACAATTGGCCCTTTACAGGATGCCCAACGCGCGATGCGAATTGTAAGGAGTCATGCCAAAGAATGGAAAATAAATCCTCAACGAATAGGCATCATGGGCTTTTCAGCAGGCGGACATGTGGCTTCTACACTTTCAACGCATTATAATCAAAAGGTTTATAATGTGAAGGATTCGGTAAGTGCACGCCCTGATTTTTCTCTATTGATTTATCCGGTCATTTCGATGCGGAAAAGTATTACCCACATGGGGTCACGGATTAATCTGTTAGGTAAAAATCCAAGCAAAGCCTTGGTGCAATTGTATTCAAATGAATTACAGGTGAATAAGAATACGCCCCCGGCCTTTTTAGTTCAGGCGATGGACGATAATGTGGTTCCGGTGCAGAACAGTATCGATTATGCGCTGGCACTTCATAAGTACAAAATCCCGGCCGAGTTGCATTTGTATGAAAGAGGCTGGCATGGCTTTGGTTTGGCAAGGCATACCAAAGATACAGAGTCATCATGGACGGAAGCCTGTGCTAAATGGCTTAAAATGCACGGACTCATTAAATAAGCGGAAAAAATGAAAAGGTGGCGGTTCGTTTTCAGGATCAGACCGTTTCTGTAGAAGCAAAAAACGGAAGTTGGATGGGCCAATGTTCCGGTTTGTAACATTTTTAATTCTGCAGGACTGCCTGCTTCTCCGTTTCGAACGGATGTAAACCAGTAATTTCGGATGTGGCGTGGCAGTAAAATTAAAAGGTCGGGATCAAAAATTCCGACCTTTTTTAGTAAAACTTGAGTCCTTTGCAAAACATCCCCTTTTGTCATCCTGAGCATACCGAAGGATCTATAAATACATTATTTAAAATCAATTACAGATTCTTCATTCCATTCAAAATGACAATCCTTTCATGTTTTGCAAAGGTTTAGACTTGTGTGTATTTAATTTGTCGATGCGGCCGGTAACCCTGCTACATCAACCACTATAACGGAATTATCTGCATTGGGAGCATTTGCCGGAACGGATATCCTAATTCCTTCTTTTGTTACAGCGTAATGTAATGGTTCAGAAGGATTATTCATCAAATAGACCTTTTTGATTTGATTTTTGATAGCCGGAATTTTTAATGTTCCATTTGAGGGCCATTGAAATACCTGGGCATAAAGTTTCCCTTCCTTCTTTGTGAACACGCCCCATTTTGGTTGAGTTTTAAAAGGGCTTCTTGTGGTGCCATAAATACTTTTTCCATAAATATGCATCCAGTCACCAATGCTGTCCAAAATTTCAACTTCCGGTTTCGGTACTGTTCCGTCTCCTTTCGGTCCGATATTCAGAAGGAAATTTCCATCCTTTGATACAATTGTAGCAAGCTTATGGATAAGATTTTTTGTCGATTTAAAGCTTGTATCCCGGGAGTCATAACCCCACGAGTGGTTCATGGTCAGGCAGGTTTCCCATGGCCTTTTCATAGGAGTCGAAGGTAACTTTTGTTCCGGAGTTGTAAAATCACCCAAACCAAATCCCCGGCAAACCCTGTTGTTGACTATTAATTTGGGATCTAACTTCATTAAATATTTATAAAGTGCTTCCCCGTCGGATTTTGTCCACCACTTAGTTAAAGTCGGTTTACCGCCGTTGTAAGTCCAGTCGCCGTCAAACCAAAGGACAGCCGGATGGTACCTTTTTATCAGCTCTTTGAGCTGTTTTTTCATGTTTTTGATGTATTCCTTGCGGGCTTTAAAAGAAACCATTTTAGAAAAGCTGTGCTTGTAAATGTTTTGCGAGGGATCGCCCCAATCCAGGATAGAATAGTACAAACAGAATTTTATTCCCAGGGCTTTACAGGAATCATCAAGTTCTTTCAAAATATCTCTTTTCCCGAATTTTGTGAAATCCTGGAGATCATATAGTTTCTTTCCGTTATAGTCAGTAAAGCTTTTCACTTTCGTAGGCCACATGCAAAAACCTTCATGATGTTTCGCGGTAATTACTAAGTATTTCATCCCGGCTCTTTTGGCAAGCCTGGCTATTTGTCCCGGATGAAAATCAACCGGATCGAACTTGGCCGAAACCTCAGTCTGATAGTCTTTTTTGTTCCATCGTTCAATGGCAAATGCCCATTCGCCATGGCCTAAATAGGAATATGATCCGAAATGGATAAACATCCCGAAACGGGCATTATACCACCATTTCATCTTCGGTGGAATTTTATATTGTGCAAATATTGTCTGTGATAACAGCAGGGTTGTGAACAACACCGGCAGGAAAATCTTTAACTCTTTTTTCATATGTTTTTTTACTCACAAGGGACCATTTAACTTAAAAATCAAAAGTAAGAATTGTTCGAAATGATGGTTAGGATTATCTGGAAATTTGGAATTTGAAAGAAGTAGGTTTGAAAGGTAAGTTGGATGGGGGTTGAGATACTCCTTGGTTCTAATTTTGTTGAAGAATATGGCCATGATATATACAAAAGTAGAGATGTTATGTGAGTTGTAGATTTAATGCATCTTGTAAAGTGTCTGGCTCTTAAGGCAATTCGTTTGCTTTTTCCAAACCAGTCATCCAGTTTTGTTTTCAAGGCTTTTATAGGTAAGGATGGATGAAATCGCAATCCTGGATTAGAACAATCTTGTCATTTTATTTAATAAGAAATGGAAAGTTCTAAAAGCCATCTGTCTGTTAAATAATTTTCAAGCCCGGAGGACAGTATCGTTGAAAAGAGATTACTTTAATTTTGGAATAGTAATTAGTACAACTAGATTAAGAAGTGATTTGGCAGAAATATTTCTCCTATAAATTTATTAACCGTAATTTCAATAAGATTCAAAGGTTATAAAGCTTTTTTGAGATTTTTAAGACCGAAATCGATAGAAATGGCCAAATAATACAGTTTCTTGTCCAGATATTAAATGTAGAAACATGCGATGGGGTTTAATTTTGTTTCAAAAATATAGATGTATTTTATTGGGTATGATATCGGGAGTTCTTCCATTAAGGCGAGCCTTTTAGAAGCTGGTAATGGCAGGACAGTAGCACAGGTTGCTTATCCGGAGAAAGAGATGCAAATTGGGGCTCCCCAAGCCGGTTGGGCCGAACAGAACCCTGAGCATTGGTGGGAATATTTAGTACAGGCAACGAAAAAGCTACTCTCTGATTCAGGTGTAAATTCAAAGGATGTCAAAGCGATAGGGGTTGCTTATCAAATGCATGGGTTGGTTTTGGTCGATAAGGACAGACAGATACTCCGACCGGCCATTATTTGGTGCGACAGTAGGGCAGTAAAATACGGTGAGCAGGCTTTTTGCGATATAGGAGAGAAAAAATGTTTGACATCGCTACTGAATTCTCCGGGGAATTTTACAGCATCAAAACTAAAATGGGTAAGGGAAAACGAACCCGAGATTTATCGAAAAATCTATAAAATCATGCTTCCCGGCGATTACATCGCCATGAAGTTGACCGGAAATATAAATACAACGCCGTCAGGACTTTCTGAGGCCATTTTGTGGGATTTTGAGGAAAATACCAAAGCTGATTTTTTGCTGAAATATTATGGACTGGACGAAGGAATGATTCCGGATATTGTCCCGACATTTTCATCTCAGGGAAAGCTAACAAAAGAGGCTGCCGAGCAGTTAAATTTACATACGGCTGTGGAAGTAAGTTATCGCGCTGGGGACCAACCCAACAATGCATTTTCTTTAAATGTGCTGGAACCTGGTGAGATCGCTGCTACAGCCGGAACCTCGGGAGTGATATTTGGTGTGAGCGACCAGGCTCAATTCGATCCACGTTCAAGAGTAAATACGTTTTTACATGTTAATAATTCTTTATCTAATCCCCGAAATGGCGTGTTATTATGCCTCAACGGGGTTGGAATTCAATATGCCTGGTTAAAAAATCTCATCGGGTCGGGTGACTATGAGTTGATGAATAAAATGGCTTCAGAAATTTCGGCCGGTGCTGATGGATTGTTGGTTCACCCGTTCGGAAACGGAGCGGAAAGAGTTCTTGAAAATAAAAATGCAGGGGCTACGATCAGTAATATTAATTTCAATATTCATAATAAAAAACATCTGACAAGAGCTGCCCTTGAAGGTATTGTTTTTGCATTTTATTATGGGATTGATATTATGAAAGAAACCGGCATCCATGCCGATAAAATCAGGGCAGGTCATGCAAACCTGTTTTTAAGCAAGGTGTTCTCAAAGAGTCTGGCTTCTATTTCCGGCGCTGTAATAGAATTGTTTGACACAGATGGATCGCAGGGTGCAGCAAGAGGTGCAGGCATGGGAATTAATTATTATAGAAATGCTTCAGAAGCTTTTTCAGGATTGAAATTACGGGAAACAATTTATCCTGATAAAGACTTGAATAAAAGATACATTGAAATTTATAAGCGCTGGCTTAAAATACTTTAAAAATTAAAAAGGTTATGAATATTTTAACAGGAAATCGTGAGTTTTTTCCGGGAATCGGAAAAATTAAGTATGAAGGAAAAGAATCAGATAATATCCTTGCTTTTAAGTATTATGATGAAAACAAGGTTGTTGCAGGTAAGACGTTGAAGGATCATTTAAGGTTTGCAGTGGCTTACTGGCATACCTTTGGAGCCGGTGGAAGTGATCCGTTTGGAGAAAACACTAAAAGCTTTCCGTGGAACGGGTCAAAAGACGCTGTAAGCAAAGCGAAAGAGAAAATGGATGCTGCTTTTGAGTTTATTACAAAACTAGGTGTCCCTTTCTATTGTTTTCACGATTATGATTTGGTAGAAGAGGCTGATAATATCCCGGAATCCGAAAGAAGGCTCCGGCAGATTGTACAGTATGCAAAAGAAAAACAGGAGGCTTCCGGTGTTAAATTGCTTTGGGGTACTGCCAATGTTTTTTCAAACAAACGTTACATGAACGGTGCAGCAACAAATCCCGATTTTCATACTTTGACCTGGGCAGCATCTCAGGTTAAAAATGCTATCGATGCAACCATCGAATTAGGAGGCCAGAATTACGTGTTCTGGGGTGGCCGTGAAGGTTATATGTCATTGCTGAATACGGATACTAAAAGAGAATTGGATCATCTGGCAAAATTCCTGTCCATGGCCCGCGATTACGGTCGTAAAAATGGTTTCACAGGCACTTTTTTGATAGAACCCAAACCGATGGAACCCACAAAACACCAGTATGATTATGATGTTTCTACCGTGATTGGATTTTTACGCAAGTATGGTCTTGACAAAGATTTCAAACTGAATATTGAAGTAAACCATGCCACACTGGCTGGCCACACTTTCCAACATGAGTTGCAAATGGCGGCTAATGAAGGTTTGTTGGGAAGTATTGATGCGAATCGTGGAGATTATCAAAACGGATGGGATACTGATCAGTTTCCTGTTAATCTGTATGAAAATGTTGAAGCCATGCTCGTTTTGCTTAAAGCCGGGGGATTGACAAATGGCGGAATGAATTTCGACGCAAAAACACGCCGTAATTCCACTGATCTGGAGGATATTTTTATTTCTCATATTACAGGAATGGATGTGTTTGCGCGGGCACTGATAATTGCTGATGAAATCTTGAAAACTTCCGATTATAATAAGCTGCGCCAGGAACGTTATGGTTCATTTGATGAAGGTACCGGAGCTGCTTTTGAAAGAGGAGAATTGACACTCGAAGATTTACAGAAATATGCAATTGAAAATGGCGAGCCCAAACAAATCTCTGGAAAACAAGAACTTTATGAATCGTTGATATTCAAGTCAATATAAAATTCCAGATTGGGAATGCGACTTTGGATCAGAAATTAATTGAGAACAAATTGGCATTCTTTCTGCTCTCCCTAGGAGGAAGCAGGGAGGAGCATCAAACCTTAAGTTTATGGCATTTATTGATACATCATCCAAAATAGGGACTAGTACGTATCAGAAGGGAAATCCAAGATATATCGTATTACTGACCCTGGTTGCAACCCTGGGGGGGCTGCTTTTTGGCTACGATACTGCCGTAGTAAACGGAGCAGAAAAGTCGTTGGTTGCATTCTATATTTCAAAAATTGTTAATCCGGCCCACTTTGATTATGCCGTGAAAATGATTTCGCAGTACAAAATAATGATGTCACTGGTTTTATTCCTGGTTTTCGGAATTATTGTCGGTCAGATTATTAAACTACTTGGAAAGAAAAAAGGATTTATTTCAGGAGTAATCATCCTGGCACTTCTGGTCCTGTGGATTATCAGTTTCATCTCAAAAAAAGTTCCAACCGATCCGGCTGCATTGAAAGACACTGCAGATACGATCAAGGGGTTTGTGATTGCAAGCGCTCTGATTGGGTGTATTATCGGTGGCTCAATTGCTGGGTTTGTTTCACTCGCCATTGGACGTAAAAACGGACTTTTTATAGCAGCGATAGCCTTTTTCATCTCGGCCATCGGCGCCTGGAATCCTGAAGGGTTGAATTTCTTCGGAACTCTGCCGGTTTATTCATTTGTGGTTTACCGTATTTTTGGTGGAATTGGGGTCGGTCTGGCTTCCATGATCTCACCCATGTATATTGCCGAAATCGCACCGGCAAATACTCGTGGGAAACTGGTTTCATTTAACCAGTTTGCTATTATATTTGGGATGTTGGTCATTTATTTCGTTAATTACATTATCGCCAAACAGGGCAACGAACAATGGTTGATCACTACTGGCTGGCGATGGATGTTTTTCTCAGGCTCTATCCCTGCTGGTATTTTCATCATCTTGTTATTTTTCATTCCTGAAACACCGCGTTATTTAGTACTGAAAGGAAAGGAAGACAAAGCTCTGAAGGTTCTGGATAAGATAGCCGGTGAAAAACAGGGCCGTGTTATTTTGGATGAAATTAAATCAACGTTGCATGAGACTCATGCCCCCTGGCTGTCTTATGGATTCCTGGTTATTTTTATTGGGATCATGATTTCCGTGTTCCAGCAATTTGTCGGAATTAACGTTGTTTTGTATTACGCTGGAAACATTTTCCGGAACATGGGAGCTTCTACCGACAGCTCTCTTGTGCAGACTATTATTGTGGGGATTGTAAACCTAACGTTCACGGTTGTGGCTATTCTTACCGTCGATAGATTTGGCCGTAAACCGTTGATGATCATTGGTTCAATTGGAATGGCAGTCAGTATGGTTTTGCTCGGTACGACATTTTATATGGGGCAAACCGGTGGTGCCTTGACAACCGGACAGAGTTATGCTGCTCTTATTTTCATGCTTCTTTATACCGCAGCATTTGCCATGAGCTGGGGCCCGGTAGCTTGGGTTCTGTTGTCTGAAATTTTCCCGAATTCCATCCGTGCTGCTATGTCGATCGCTGTCGCAGCACAGTGGATTGCTAACTGGGTTGTTTCGCTTACTTTCCCGATGATGAATGACAATGTCTGGCTGACGCAAAAATTTAATCACGGATTCTCTTATTGGGTCTATGGAATTATGGGCGTTTTGTCAGCTTTGTTTATATGGAAATTCGTTCCGGAAACCAAAGGAAAGACGCTGGAAGAAATGGAAAATCTTATGAAACCCCGTAAAATAGGGTAATTATTTTATAGTTCAAAGCTTTAATTCTGAGTTGCCATGGGTTTAAACCCGTGGCAACTTAAAATATTATCTGCTCATTCGGATGGCAAATGCCGACCAGTAGAAACTAATCCGATAAAGATTTTAAGCTGGTAAGTTTATTCAGTATAAGCAACTAAAATTCAGATAAATCCGCATGCAATTCTTCTTTGAACCGCATTCTGTAAGAAGAAGGAGGAACGCCCAACACCTTTTTAAATTCTCTTGAGAAATAGTTATTA
>CAZGZO010000110.1:0-9192 GCA_964529695.1 uncultured Lentimicrobiaceae bacterium | reverse complement strand
AGTTTCCTGTCAATAAAGAAATAAATTACCAGGCTGAGTCCGGCAAAGAAGAAAATGCTCATGGAATAAGCTGCGCCTGGATCTATTAAGGTATTGGCTTGTAATAAAGCCCCACCAATAATTCCCAAACCAATGCCAATCAGGAACATCCCCAGTGAAAGGGAAAAGTTTTTGAAGCTATAGGACTTTCCGGTACTGAACAGCTTAGCGTCAGCACCTTTTTCAATTAATGCCATGCGTTCCTTGTTTCGGGTGGTTAAAAAAACATAAATGACGCCGAAAATACTGGCAAATACAATCAGAGGAACTAAAATGTCTTCCATGGTTATCAATTTTTAATGTTTAACATTCGATTTTTCACTTTTGACGGTAGTATTTCAAACCGGTTACAAATTTTGATATCTTTTTTGATAAAAACTTCTTGTTCAGCCTTTTTAAAATTTGTAATTTTAACCGTAACCTCAAATGACTTTCTGCGTCTTATTAAAAATGAAAAGCGAACAGGAAGATACTCTATGGATAAGCCGTGTTGTAAATGGCGATACGGAAGCTTTTGGATTGTTGGTGGATAAATACAAAGACTTGGTGTTTACCCTGGCGCTTAACATGATGCATCAAAAAGAAGAAGCGGAGGAAGTGGCACAGGATGTGTTCCTGAAGATTTTTAAGGCATTGCCTCGATTCAAACAAAAAGCTAAATTTTCCACCTGGATGTATCGAATTGCTTATAATGAATGTATATCAAGATTGAGAAAAAAGAAAAATATTGTCGTTTCTATTGAAAATTTACCGGGCAAAACCGTGCATTCTATGAAAGAAGAGGGCGAAGACGGGCTGGATGAGGAGATCCGTTCAGAAATGCTTCATCAGGCTTTGCGAAAACTGCCGGAAAAAGAACGAGGATTGGTGCATTTATACTATTTTGAAAATTTGCCTGTTGAAGAAATGGCAAAAGTAACAGGGCTTTCGGTTTCCAATGTGAAGGTGAAACTTTTCAGAATCAGGAAAAAATTGTTTGAGGAATTGGTAACCGTGAAAAGTGCCCTGCAGATTTAAACTGGAAAAATATAGATCATGAATAACGACCCGAAATTCACAGAAAAAGAGTTTGACGAAACGTTGAGGAAACTCTTTGAAGCTAAACACCTGGAGTCACCGTCACATCATTTTAAAGAGGATGTGATGACAAAGGTTAGGATAGAGGCAAAAATGCAAACCTACCGTCCGGTCATTTCCAGAATGGGATGGGTGATTGTGTCTTTTTTTATTCTGGCAGTAGTTGTTTTTGCCGTGCTTAGCCCTTCCTCTTCTACGACCACACCTGCCTGGATTTCAAATGCTACGGGATTTTTTAGTTCAGGAAAATTAGATATTCCGTTTTTGGGAACTATTAATAGTTTTCTCAACGAATTTCATGCTTCAGGATTATTACTGCCATTGACTGGACTTTTACTTGCCATGGGATTTCACGGTCTCGTCATGAAAAGGTTTTATTTCCCGGGAAAGAAAAAGATATCCGAAACTTTCCTTTTTTGATTGTAAAAGATCCCAGCCGTCCCATCGGGACGGTTTATTCCAGACCATGAGTTTACTCATGGGAAAGCTAAGAAACAGAACAGCTACTTTTTCTTAGAAGAATCCTCCTTAAACAAATACAAATACTCACCGTATCCTTCTTTTTTCATATCTTTAAGTGGAATAAATCTCAGCGATGCCGAATTAATACAATACCGCAAATGATTCGGACCAGGACCATCGTCAAAAACATGACCGAGGTGGGAATTTCCGAAAGTACTCCGCACTTCGATGCGTTTCATGCCAAAAGAACGGTCTTCTTTCTTTTCAAGATATCGAGGATCGATGGGTTGCGTAAAGCTTGGCCAGCCGCAACCGGAATTATATTTATCTGTTGAACTGAAAAGCGGTTCTCCGGTTACCACATCCACATAAATACCTTTTTGGTGATTATCCCAGTATTTGTTATCAAATGGTCTTTCAGTGGCATTTTTCTGTGTAACATCATATTGCAGCGGTGTCAACTCTTTTTTTAGTTTGGCTTCTGAAGGTTTTTTGTATTTGTCCACATTTTTATCGCCCCAAACGCCCATGATGAACTGTTCTCTTCCGGAATGCTCATGGTAAAATTTATATCTGATAGGACTTTTCCTGTAAAAATGCTGCTGATCTTTTGTGGCCGGATAAAACGCTGTGAATTTTTCAATTTTTGTGACAATCGGCTTATGAAATATACCTGAATGAGCCAGTTCTTCTTTGGACTGCTCTGCCAATTCTTTTTGAGTTTTGTTATGATAGAAAATCGCTGATTCATATTGCGAACCACGGTCAACGAAAGAACCTGTAGCATCGGTAGGATCAAATTGTTTCCAGTAAACATCTAATATCTCAGAATAGCTCACAATGGTGGGATCGAAGATTACCTGAACAGCTTCCCGAGCTCCGGTAGTCCCAGTGCTAACTTCTTCATAAGTGGGGTCTTTTACATGGCCGCCGGCAAAACCGGAAATCACTTTTGTAACGCCCGGAATATTTTCAAATGCCGCATCCATGCACCAATAACATCCACCGGCGAGGGTGGCAGTTTCACGCTGACTGCTATAGGTTAGTTTATCTTTAGTCATTTTCTTTTGAGCTTTTAAATTTGTGCATCCCACGAATATCAAGGAGCTGATGATTATAAATAACAGTTTTGATTTCATATCCTTTATCCTTTAGTTTTATATTTAGTCGCATGAGTATCGGTTTCCTTACAAATTGTTCAAAAAAATTTGACAAGCGTTAGATTAGACAAAAAAATCCCAATCAACTTGTCGATTGGGACCTGAATTTTCAAAGTTTTTTTTAGACTACTTGAACTCTTTTTTCAGTTGAGTCACCCATTTCTTGACTCTTTCGTCTGTTTTTTCGGGCTGATTGTGTTCATCAATGACAAGACCCACAAACTTATCTTCTCTGTCTGCAAGCGAGAAATAGAATTTATACTCTTTGGTCGGCCATTGACCTACAACACATGATTTATCGGGAAGCCGGCAATACAAAATTCCCAAGCCATCGACAAAGCTTTCGGGATATTCTTTCTGGTCCCCCAGACCATACAATGCCAGTTTCTTTTTGGAAAAATCAATTTGTTCCAATTTTACGATAGCGCGCTCCCAGTCATCTTGCATCTCACCAATTCCCCAGGCAGATGTCCCAAAAATTAAAAGATCATATTTATTGATATCTTCGAATTCCGCATCTTTAACGTTGAGGACATCGACCGGCTGATCGCCAAACTCATTTTTGATTTTATGAGCAATCTTTTCAGTCATTCCGTAAGTGGAGCCGTAAAATAATCCGATATTCTTCATTATTATTTAGATTGAATTAAAATAACCCTGCAAAAATAAGAGTTTTTTCCGAGTTTAAAGAATCCGAAACAAAATATTGGAAAGGAATTTGACAATTTTTTTACTTTAGAATTAAAAATTAAAATGAAAAGAAATGGTACGCTGTTATCAGATCTTATCTCCCAATTCATCCATACTCACCAGCTGATTCATCAAAGCATAAACCATAAGACCACTTACTGTTTTGATTCCCAGTTTTTTATTTATGTTTTTCCGGTGGGTGGTCACCGTGTGAACACTTAAAAATAGCTTGTCGGCGATTTCCTGATTGGTCAAACCCAGCACCACATGTTTCAAGATGGTAATTTCCCGTGCACTTAGAACCTGCTCTTTTTCCGGCGATTCATTATCAAGACCGCAACGTGTCCGTATTTTATTTTGAATTTGCTGTTTATTGTCAGAGGACAACAATCGGTCGGCAAAAGGGCTTTTTACAGATTCAGGTGCGTTATCATCCAAAATTCCAAAAATCAGCGGATTGATTTTCCCTTTTAATTCATTGAGAAAGATGGTTACGGGAATATTTAGGCATTGAGGGTTTAGGAAGAGTATGTCCGGATCTTGTTTAGCAAGCAACACGGTTAAATTAGGTTCATCACCAGTGTAAAATTCAAGGATAACCAGTCTCGGTAGCTCCGAAATAATCGATTCCAACCCCGCTTGTATCAGTAGATTATTTTCAATGACAACAGCTGTGTGCAGTTCCCCCATTATTTCTGCCTTTTGGATTTTAACTCAATTTCCATGGCCTTTACTTTAGGAATCAGGATTAAGTCTTCAATTCGTGCATGCTCGTTGAGTTCTTTCTCCAGCGTTACAATTTCCCTGAGTATTTGATACCACAACCTATCGTTATTGGGTGTTGGCAAATGTCTGACAATTATATTCTTGAGGTCAAATATCTTTTCTTCCACATTTTCGTGTTCAGCCTGATATTCTTCAATTGGATACTCATCGAAGAGTTGTTCTATTTCATTTGTTATATGGCTCTCTTCCAGCGCCTTTTCCAATTTCAAAATGTAAGGAAAAACTTTTACTTCCTCTCTTTTAATGTGTGTCCTAAACTCGTCGTGGTAATGCACGAAAAAGCGCTCAATAACAGCATATTTCTGCTTATTCATGCTGCTTTCGCGGATGGTCTCATTGATTAAGCCCGTGATCTCAGGCAGTTTTTCATCCAAAAAATACCGATGCGCCTTTTGCAGGTAATCGATTAATAGTTTGGCCGGGAAACTTTGAAGCTGTTCTTTCGGAAAGTACAGTTTATCATGAAAAGCATTCAAAATGGTCGTGAAAAACTGAAGATGCAAATCATGTTTCTCGCAAATTTCACGAATGCTCTGGTCGCCCATTCCCAAATGCACGCCAAAGCGGTTGATGATGGGAACTAATGTAGGGTCGTGCAACACTACGTCCGCCATCTTCATATTTTCGTCTATCAACATTGAATTCTGATTTAGAAGAACAAAAGTACGCATTTTAAATACGGTCATTCAACTATCATCCATTCATTCTGGCGCAAGCGTCCGCTTGTGACTCCTTTTATCTATTGCCTTTTTTTGGCCGGCTTAACGGGCTGTCCACTATAGTCCCGGTGCTGCAGGCCGTGTTCCGTAAAGGCTTGCAAGGGGCTTCCGCTGGTCGCCCTTGCCGCCTAACTCCACATCGCCCTGCAGCACCGGGCGCTGCCGTTCCCATCCCTGCCGGGCTGCGGTTCCGCAGCTCCAACTTCGAAATTCTTAAATCGGCGTTCCTTGTTTTTAAAAATAATACCAGGAAAGAATATCAAATATCGATTTATGAATTAAGAATAAATGTCCGTCTTCGGTCTTCCAACTTCCGTCTTAAAAATACCCGACAAAATGTCAGTGCCCTGAAATTTTCTTAACTTTGCAATCTTAAAAATTAAGGCGTTAAAGCCGCAGAAAAAGGTATAAACAGTTAAAAGAGCGTAAGAAATGAAGCTATCGTATAATTGGTTGAAACAATATATTGACTTGGATATTGACCCGAACTTATTGTCCACAATTTTAACAGATATCGGACTCGAAGTTGAGGGAATGGAAGAGGTTCAATCGATTAAAGGAGGATTGAAAGGTGTAGTTATCGGTGAGGTGCTGACTTGTGAAAAGCATCCCAACGCAGATAAACTAAGTGTAACCACGGTGGGTGTTGGAAACGGAAATGTGTTGCCCATTGTTTGTGGCGCACCTAACGTTGCCAAAGGCCAGAAAGTGTTGGTTGCTACTGTCGGAACTACTTTGTACGATGGCGATGAATCGTTTCAGATAAAAAAAGCAAAAATCCGGGGCGAAGTTTCACAGGGAATGATATGTGCGGAAGATGAGCTCGGCGTAGGAACTTCACACGCCGGCATCATGGTTTTGCCGGAAAGTGTTAAACCGGGAACCGAAGCCGCCGATTATTTTCAATTGGAAACTGATTATGTTTATGAAATAGGACTAACCCCAAACCGTTCGGATGCCGCTTCTCACATAGGCGCTGCCCGTGACCTTGTAGCCGGACTTAACCGGTATTTCAAGACAAGAAAATATACGCTCAAACTCCCTGATGTTGATGCATTTGCCGTTGATAATCAGGATTTGGATATTGATATTGAGGTGAAGGATTTGGATGCCTGCCCGCGTTACTCCGGCGTTACTGTAAAAGATATTGAGGTAAAAGAATCGCCATCCTGGTTGAAAAACCATCTGCTGAGCATTGGCTTGCGTCCCATCAACAATGTGGTGGATATCACCAATTTTGTCCTGCATGAAACCGGCCATCCGCTTCACGCTTTTGATGGAGCCAAAATAAAAGGAAACAAAGTAGTTGTGCAAAAACTTCCCAGTGATACACCTTTTGTAACATTGGATGATGAAGAGCGCAAGTTGCATGCAGAAGACCTGATGATTTGTAACGTAGAAGAAGGCATGTGCATCGCAGGAGTCTTTGGTGGTGCCGATTCTGGTGTAACAGAAAGTACAACTTCAGTTTTTCTTGAAAGCGCATATTTCGATCCTCGGCACGTGAGAAAAACATCCAAACGTCATACACTGCAGACTGATGCCAGTTTCCGTTTTGAGCGTGGTGCTGACCCGAATATCACGATTTATGCGTTGAAAAGAGCTGCCCTGCTGATTAAAGATCTGGCAGGCGGAACCATTTCTTCTGAAATTAAAGATGTTTATCCAAAACCCATTAATAAATGGGAAGTAGAAATAGATTATGATCGTGTTGACCGGTTAATTGGAATGTCCATCGACCGGGGAATTATCAAAGAAATTGTCAACGATTTGGAAATGGAAGTCGTTGAAGAAACAGAAGCTGGATTGAAGTTGAGTATTCCCACTTTTAAAGTGGATGTATTGCGTGAAGCTGATGTGATTGAAGAAATTCTCCGGATTTACGGTTACAACAACGTAAACTTTGAAGATAAAATTCATTCATCAGTCAGTTTAAGACAAAAACCTGATGCTGAGAAACTTCAAAATGCGGTTTCTGATTATCTGACGGCCCATGGGTTTTTTGAAATGATGAACAATTCTCTGACGAAAGGGGAATATTTCGAAAAAAGCAAAGTGTATGACGAAAAACACAGCGTTGATTTGTTGAATCCGTTGAGCAAAGATTTGAATGTGTTGCGACAGACATTGTTATACAGTGGACTGGAAGTGATTGCGTACAACCAGAATAGAAAAATTCAGGACTTGAAAGTTTTTGAATTCGGGAAAACCTATTTCAAAAAAGACGGTTACGACAAATCACGTGGTCAGAAAAATTATCGTGAAGAGAGACATTTCACGCTTTTTGCTACAGGTCAATGTCAGGATGAAAACTGGAATGCACAACCTTCCAAAGTAGATTTTTATTATTTGAAAGGTTTGGTGGACAGCTTGATGCAACTTTCAGGAATTGATGCGGATAAACTGGAATCTGATGAAATGAAAGACGGAAATTTCCAGTACGGAATTCAGTTGAAATCCAACGGAAAAATTTTGGCAAAAATCGGATTGTTGAGTAAAGATTTGCTGAAATACATGGGTTTAAAAACTGAAGTTTTTGCAGCAGATATGGACTGGGATGAATGGTTCAAACTGGTTCCGCGAGCTGATATCCAGTACAAACCGGTGGCTAAATTCCCGGAAGTACGTCGAGACCTGGCATTAGTTGTGGATAAAAACGTTGCATTCAGCGAATTAAAGGCTTTGGCTTTTAAAGCAGAAAAGAAACTTTTGAAATCAGTCGGAATTTTTGATGTTTACGAAGGTGATAAGATCCCTGAAGGGAAAAAATCTTATGCACTGTCGTTTATTCTTCAGGATGAGAACAAAACCCTGACTGATAAGTTGATTGATAAAAGTATGAATAGAATCCAGCAGGTGTTTGAACGGGAAATAGGCGCCAGCTTGCGATAAATCTGAAAAAAGAAAAACAGTTATGGAAGTTCAAAGTGTGAAACAGCGATTTGGAATCATAGGAAATTCTCCTTTGTTGAACCGGGCGATCGACATTGCCATGCAGGTGGCATCCACCGACCTGACTGTTTTGATTACGGGTGAATCCGGAACAGGAAAGGAAGTTTTTCCGCAGATTATTCATTCACAAAGCCCTCGTAAACATGGTAATTACATTGCAGTAAACTGTGGTGCTATCCCGGAAGGGACTATCGACTCTGAACTTTTCGGTCATGAAAAAGGATCTTTTACAGGAGCTCATGAAGCACGGAAAGGTTATTTTGAAGTGGCCAATGGCGGAACTATTTTTTTGGATGAAGTCGCTGAATTGCCTTTATCAACACAGGTTCGGCTGTTGCGCGTACTTGAATCCGGTGAATTTATGAAAGTGGGTTCCTCAAAAGTTATTAAGACTGATGTGCGGGTTGTGGCTGCAACGAATGTAGATGTTGCCCAGGCCATCGAAAAAGGAAAATTCCGCCAGGATTTGTTTTACAGACTGAACACTGTTCCGATTTATATTCCGCCTTTACGGGAAAGAAAAACAGATATTCATCTGATATTCAGAAAGTTTTCTGCTGATTTTGCGGAGAAATATCGGATGCCCCCGTTACAACTTACTGATGATGCCATACGTCTTTTGACAGAATATCGTTGGCCTGGAAACGTCCGTCAATTAAAAAATATTACGGAACAAATCTCCATCATCGAACAGGAAAAGGTGATTGATGCTGAAATCCTGAAAATGTTTCTTCCTGAATCTGTTAGCACGGGACTTCCGGTTCTTTATAAAGGCGAAGGGGCTGAACATTTTTCGGAACGAGAATTGCTTTATAAGGTTCTTTTTGACATGAAAAAGGACATCACAGAACTGAAAAAAATTGTGATTGATATCCTTGGGAAAGATGTTGATGACCCGTCTCTTGAGAAAACAAGGGCTTTGTTGGTAAAGGATGTCTCCAATGAACGTTTTGATCTGACAAAGCATGATTCAGGTGAGGTAAAGATTGTTACACCTGAAGATCAGCCTGCGGAAGATAAAAGCTTCCATCCTTCCGAGGTGGTGGAAGAATCATTTTCGTTGCAGGAAAAGGAAAAGGAACTGATTCGTAAATCGCTTGAAAAACATCACGGTAAACGAAAAGATGCTGCCCGTGAACTGGGAATTTCCGAAAGAACTCTTTACCGGAAAATTAAGGAATATAAAATCCGGTAAGTTTTTTTATTCAAAATTTTATTTCATCAAAAAGGTGCTGTCATTGCTGTGGATATTGTAAATATCTTATTTTAAACAATATATCAGCATTTTCGTCATTGCGAGGAGGCAC
>CAZGZO010000109.1:0-9197 GCA_964529695.1 uncultured Lentimicrobiaceae bacterium | reverse complement strand
AAATCACCCAATAAGATGAAAAAATTATTGCTTATCGTAGCCGTTCTGTTTCTTGTCACATCCTGCAAACAAAAGAACAAATCACAACTGGAAAGTCAGATTCAGACTTATCAGAAACAAGCCAATGAGCTGACAACAAAAATTTCAGATTTACAAACGCAACTTGAAGAGCAGACGGCTGCCAAAAACAGAAAAAATGCACTGCATGTTAGTGTAGATACAGAAGCCGTTGAGCCAACCTTATTCAAACATTATTTTGAAGCCAGCGGCGAAATTCAATGTGTGCACGAAGCTTATATCAGCCCGGAAATCAGCGGACAAATTATTGCTATTCCGGTCCACGAAGGAGATTATGTTAAAAAAGGAACACTTTTGGCTCAACTGGAAACCGATGTCATTGAAAGTAGTATCCGCGAGGTAAAAACCTCCCTTTCACTGGCAAAATTTACCTACGAAAAACAAAAGTCATTGTGGTCGAAACATATTGGTTCTGAACTCCAATACCGCCAGGCAAAGACACAAATGGAAAGCCTTCAAAACAAACTGGATGGGCTGGAATCGCAATACAAAAAGTCGTTTATCAAAGCACCAATCAACGGCTACGTGGATGCTATCGATCAAAAAGTGGGCGAGCTTGCTACACCCGGGGTCAGATTGTTTCACATTGTCAATCTGGATAGTGTGTACATAAATTCCCAAATTTCAGAAGTTTATCTTCCGGAAGTTCATAAAGGCGCCTGGGTTGATATTTCCATTCCAACTTATCCTAACATCCAACTCCGTGAGAAAATTTTCAGGATTGGAGATGTCATTAATAACCAGAATCGCACTTTCAAAGTTCAGTTTAAGATTAAAAACCCCAAGGAATTACTCAAACCCAACATGCTGGCAACATTGAATATCCTGGATTATTCAAATCCTAAAGCAATTGTTGCTCCTTCATTTACTATTCGTGAGGGTCTGGACGGTTATTATCTCTATGTGGTAGAAAAAGACAAAGGCACCTTTGTAGCGAAACGGCGCATCGTCAAAATCGGAAAATCATACAATGGCATGACCGAGGTAAAAGAAGGTCTGAAAGCAGGTGAAATAGTTGTTACTAAAGGTTTTAGCGACGTATCGAATGGCGTATACCTGAACATTAAAGACTAATAAATTACTGTTCAACAGCTACAAACAATAGAAAATGGATAACAAAGAATTAGAAAATAAGAAACGTGTAGTCCGGAATTTCTGGCTTTCCACCTGGGCTATCAATAATAAATATACCGTTTATCTTTTCACCATAGCGGTTTTGATTTTCGGGTTTATCGCTTACGCAGAACTTCCGAAAGAGTTGTTTCCCGATATCAAAATTCCATACGTGATGGTTGAAACCATTTACCCGGGAAATCCACCTGTTGATATGGAAAACCTGGTGACAAAGCCCATCGAAAAACAGGTAGAATCTGTGAAAGGAATCAAGAAAATGTCATCCCTTTCATCGCAGGACGCATCCAATATTTTCGTTGAATTTCATACAGATGTAGATATCAATAAAGCACTTACAGATGTGAAAGATGCTGTTGATAAAGCCAAATCCGATCTTCCCACAGATTTACCCAATCCGCCGTTGGTTATGGACATTGACTTTTCACAGTTCCCTGTGATGAATGTGAACCTTTCCGGAAACTACAGCCTCGCTGATTTAAAGAAATATGCCAATGACTTAAAAGACGAGATCGAAACTGTTGGTGAAGTTTCAACTGTGAATATTACAGGCGTCACCGAACGGGAGGTAAAAGTCGATTTGAATCCTTTTAAAATGGCTGCGCTGCAAGTAAGCTACCAGAATGTTGAAGATGCTATCAAGTTTGAAAACATGTCTGTCTCGGCCGGAGATCTGAAAATCGGGAATACGCGTCGATCTATGCGGATTGTGGGAGAATTCACTGATCCCGAAAAAATCAATAACATCATTGTAAAACAAGAAGAAGGAAACACCATTTACTTACGTGATATTGGTCACGTGGTCTATTCTTTTGCTGACCCCGACAGCTATTCCCGCCTGGACAGGCAACCTGTGGTGACCTTGCAGATTGTCAAAAAAAGCGGAGAAAACCTGTTGTCTACCATTGATGCTGTTGATACAATTCTGGCAGATGCCCGTAACACAAAAGTGATTCCTGATAATCTGAAAGTCACCATCACTAATGACCAGTCGAAACAGGTAAAAGAACAAATCAACAACCTGGAAAACAGCATTATCATGGGTATTTTACTGGTGGTTGTTGTATTGTTCCTCTTTTTAGGAACACGAAACTCACTGATTGTTGGCTTCTCTATTCCTATGTCCATGCTGATAGCCTTCACCGTTATGGGAATATCGCACTATAAAATCAATATGATTGTACTCTTCTCACTGGTTCTTGCTCTGGGAATGCTTGTGGATAATGCTATCGTGGTAACCGAAAATATTTACAGGTTCGTGCAACGGGGTTATAACATCAAAGAAGCGGCACGGCAGGGCGTGGGCGAAGTGGCGGCGCCAATTATTTCCTCCACGGCGACCACGCTGGCAGCCTTTTTTCCATTGCTTTTCTGGCACAGTATCATGGGAGAGTTCATGAGCTACCTACCTGTAACTCTAATAATTGTACTCACAGCGTCACTTTTTAATGCACTGGTAATTGTTCCGGTTTTATTTATTGACTTTTACAAGCCGGGGACTGAAACGAAATTACCTGTAAAGAAAAGAAGTTTGCGAATTTCTGCAATCTTAACTATTCTGAGTACCCTGTTTTATGTGTTGCATTGGAATGTCATGGGTTCGCTGATGATCATTGCGGCCATAATCACCTTGATGAATCTCGCTTTTTTGTCAAAATTGAGCATTTGGTTTATGGAAGTTTTTTTGGTTTGGTTAGAAAATACCTATCTCAAATTCATCCGTTTTGCATTACGAAAAAACAATTCTTACTGGATGATTTCAGCCACATTTGTAATGTTGATTCTTACCATTATGTTTTATTTCAGCACCAAACCTAAAGTAGATTTCTTCCCTTCTTCGCAACCCACTCTCATCAACGTTATGGCTGAACTTCCCATCGGCACAGATATCACTGCAACAGATTCTACAATGAAAGTACTGGAGAAAAAAGTCTATCATATCTTGAAACCCAACATGGACGTTGTTAAGTCTGTGCTGACTGTTTCGGGAGTTGGTGCAGTAGGTCAGAACCAAAGCATCACCAGCCGGAATGGTGCACCGGACCAGGGCGTTATTACCATCAATTTTAAGGATTTTCAATATCGTCATGGAATCAATACGTTTACGATTTTGAGAGCACTGAGCGACAGTTTAATAGGCAAATATCCGGGCGTAGATATTTCGCTTGAAAAAGAACGGGAAGGGCCACCGACCGGGTATCCTATCAATCTCGAAATCAGTGGTAAAAATTTTGACACATTGCTGAAACTTACAGATTCCATCAGGAATGTTATCGATGCCCGAAATATTCCCGGAATACAAGGACTAAAAACTGACCTGAACACCGGGAAACCAGAACTGCTGGTACATATCAACCGCGACAGAGCCCGGCGGTTCGGGTTGTCCACCGGTCAGGTTGGTGATGCCTTACGCATTGCCCTTTTCGGAAAACATATTTCCGATTACAAAGTAGGTGAAGATGAATACAAAATAAGACTGGAACTAGCGGATAAATACCGTAATAACATACCCGCTCTAATGAATCAGCGGATTACTTTCAGGTCGGCATCCACCGGCAAAATTATTCAGGTTCCTATTTCCGCCGTAGCCACTTATAGGTACAGCTCGACTTATGGTGCTATAACCCGCATCAACCGGAAAAGGGTTATCACCATCTATTCCAATGTTATCAAAGGTTACAATGCCAACGAGATTAATGCGAAACTAAAGAAAATTATGAAGGGCATCACCTTGCCTGCCGGGTACAAATATGCTTTCACCGGAGAGCAGGAATCACAGGCAGAAGCCAGCGACTTCCTGGCTAAGGCTATGCTTATAGCCCTTTCACTGATAGCTATTATTCTCGTCAGTCAGTTCAATTCATTTACCAAACCATTCATTATCTTGTTTACTGTAATATTAAGTACAATTGGTGTGTTTGGAGGATTGGCAACGTTCCACATGGATTTTGTAATTATTATGACCGGGATCGGAATTGTATCGCTGGCCGGAATTGTGGTGAATAATGCCATCGTACTTATTGACTACATCGGCCTGGTAAAACGCCGGAAGAAAAGAGAATTGGGAATCCCTGAAGATGAAGATCTCCCGATGGAGGTGGCCCGTGAAAGCATTGTGGAAGCAGGAAAAACAAGATTACGACCCGTGCTTCTGACAGCTATCACCACGGTTTTGGGATTAATTCCGCTTGCTATCGGCCTCAATATCGATTTTCCTTCTTTGTTGAGAAATTTCAATCCTGATTTCTTCTTTGGAGGTAACAATGCTGCATTCTGGGGGCCTATGTCGTGGACCGTTATTTTTGGATTGTCTTTTGCTACTTTCCTGACGCTAATTATCGTTCCATCGATGTATCATGCGCTATACTCGGGAAGAATTGCCATCAAAAAATTGAGAAAGAAACTCATTAATAAATTTTAAGGCCAATTCATAAGAATATTTAAAACCAAAGAAGGGCAATCAAATTTCGATTGTCCTTCTTTATCTTTGTTGGAAATAATGTAACTTTAAAGACTAAAAACACCATCATGGAAAGATCATATGCTATTTATTGCGAGAACACGAAGACCGAGAAGAATATTCCCTTCGGAACTTCCTTGGGAGAAATAGCAAAAATCATGAATGTAGATACCGGTTATCCTATCCTTGGAGCCATTGTCAATAATGCCCTGAAAGAACTGGACTATATGATTTATAAACCCAAGACGGTGAGATTCATTGATTCCACACATCCCGATGGCAGAAGAATGTATCTGCGTTCGCTGGCATTTGTGCTTTTCAAAGCAGCACGGGATTTATATCCTGAACATAAATTGAAAATTGAGCATTCTGTTTCCAAAGGTTGGTATTGTGAACTGGGTAATATTCTTGACGAATTAAGCCACGAAGAAGTGGTTTCGAAGCTTAAAAAGCGGATGCAGGAAATCATCGACGAGAACATGACCTTTACTCGGGAAGAAATCCGTACCGAGAAAGCCCTGAAGATTTTTGAAAAATATGGTTTGGAAGATAAATGCACTTTGATGCGAACACGAAGACAATTTTACAGCTCTGTTTATCAGTTAGATGGCGTATTAAATTATTTCTATGGCTATCTGATTCCATCTACCGGCTACATCAAAAATTTCGATTTGGTGAAATATTACAAAGGGATGTTGCTGGTACTGCCCAAAATGGATAATCCAAATGAGCTGGAAGAAATTGTAGTTCAAAATAAACTGTTTGAGGTATTTCAGGAATTCAAAGAATGGGGCGAAATTATTGGTGTACCTAATGTGGGACGCCTCAACGAAATAACCCAGCAGGGAAAAATCGGGAACATCATCAAAGTTTCGGAAGCTTTACAGGAAAAGAAAATGGCTGAGATTGCAGACTGCATTGAGAAAAGGAAGGAAGATGTGAGAGTTGTTTTGGTTTCAGGTCCCTCTTCTTCCGGAAAAACAACCTTTGCCAAGAGGCTGGGTGTTCAACTAAATGTCAACGGGTTTACACCGGTGGTAATTTCCATGGATAACTATTTTGTGAATCGCGAGCTTACCCCACGTGATGCCAATGGAGATTATGATTTTGAAAATCCCCATGCGCTGGATATTAAATTATTCAACCAAAATCTTTTGGACTTGTTTGACGGGAAAGAAATCCAGCTTCCCAAATTTTCATTTTCTGAAGGAAAACGTTTTTATGACGACACCACTTTAAAACTTGAAAAAAACGGAATTGTTGTGGTGGAAGGCATTCATGCCCTGAACCCGGAGCTTACGGAACTCATTCCTCCCAAAAGGAAGTTCAAAGTTTACGTTTCCGCTTTAACTTCGCTGAGCATTGATGCCACAAACCATATCCCCACAACAGATAACCGACTGATAAGAAGAATGGTACGAGATTATCGCTACCGGGGTTATTCGGCTATGGAAACACTCAAGCGCTGGCCCAGCGTTCGCCACGGAGAGAACAAACACATTTTCCCATATCAGGAAGAAGCTGATATCATGTTCAATACGGCTTTATTGTTCGAGCTTGGCGTATTGAAACCTTTGGCAGAACGTATTTTGAGAGAAGTTCCACCCATAACACCGGAATATACTGAATCGCTCAGACTTCTTAAATTTTTATCATACATCACACCTATCCCGGAAAAGGAAATTCCGCCGACTTCTATCTTAAGGGAGTTTTTGGATGGGAGTAGTTTTGATTATTCTTAAGAAAGTGCGTTATAACTCACAAAGTTGGGATTCCCATTTTTATTACTTATGACTCTTCAAAAAATCATCCAAAGTCTCATGCTGAAAAGAAAAACCTGCAGCCCTAATTTTATCAGCAGAAACATCCTGCCCTTTCAATAAAATGGAGGCCATTTCTCCAAATATTACTTTCATAATAAAACCAGGCACAGGGGGAAGAAAAAAGGGACGATGCAGATGACGAGCCAATGTCTTCATAAAGTATTTATTACTAAGAGGTTTTGGAGCAACCGCATTATAAACACCTGAAACATTCTGATTTTCTAATGCAAAAACATAAAGATTTACCAAGTCTTCCAGTGAAATCCAGGAAATCATTTGTTTTCCACTTCCTAACGGAGCACCTAAACCCCATTTAACAGGTGCCATCATTTGCGGCAAAGCGCCTCCTTTTTGTGACAAAACCACACCGGTTCGCAGGACCACCCTCCTAATTTCCATAACTTCGATGGGCATGGAACTAAGCTCCCACTGTGAAGTGACATCCGCAAGAAAATCTTCACCAGAATCATTCTCTTCGTGGTAACTCCAGTTGAGTAACGTGCTTCCATAATAACCTACCGCTGAAGCAGAAATAAAAACTTCCGGCTTCTTCTCTGAAGCTTTAATTTTCTCAACCAGCAAGTCTGTCATTTTCACACGACTGTCGAGAATTCGTTTTTTTTGTTCAGGTTTCCAGCGCCGTGCACTGATATTTTCTCCCGCAAGGTGAACAATCGCATCTGCGAACAAAATTGCTTCTTCATCCAGGATTCCTTTTTCATAATCCCAGTAAAAAGTTTTGTCATCACCACTTTTCCGGGAACGTGAAAGCACAGCTGTTTCATAGCCTTTTTCTGTCAAACGTTTCTGTAGCTCCTTTCCAATGAGCCCAGTACCACCGGTGATTAATATATTTTTCATTAGTTTTTTGGAAGATATTTTGAATGAATTTCTTCAAGTGAGAAATTCTTATCCTCATCATGGATGTGTTTATGGAAGTATATCAGTTTTCGGAAAACGGCCAATGAGTTATTCAGCTCTTCTTCTGTCAGGTTGCCGATAACTATTTCAGAAACCATGAACATTTCTTTAAAGGCCATGGTGATTTCCTGTTCCCCTTTTTCAGTCAGTGTGATACGACGGGCCCGCTTGTCATTTTTATCAGCGTACTCCCGAACCAATCCGCTTTTAATCAGACGCTTAATGATTTCGCTTCCGCTGGAAATCTCCAGTAAATGTTGTTGAATCAACTCACTTTTCAGTAGACTTTTATCTTTGTATAAACTGGCCAGAAATCCATACTCGTCAATGGTTTTAAAAGAGGTGTTATCGAAAGCCTTTTTGATATATAGTTTGGCAAACCGAAACAATGTGGTGAGTCCTGTGGAAAATTCGACATCCCTGTATTTTTTGAAATTCGTAAAGTCTCCTTTTTTAGGTTCCGCCTTTCTAGGCTTTACTGACATCCCTGAAACATGATTGGAAAGGAAAACAGAAAATTCCTGAATATCTGAGTTATGATGCTCATCTTCATAGGATTCCACGTAATCCATCAACTGTCTGATCAAATCAATATCTTCCGACATAGTATTTTTTTAAAATTTTTATTACGTTTTTGTAATTTATATTACAAAATAGTATTATTTTTGCAACAAAATTACAAAATCGTAGTATATGTTTAAGAATTTTAGCAAAATAATTATAATAGCAAACCTGTTTTTGTTCTTTCTACAATCAGGAATTGCCCTTGGGCAAGACTGCACTGTCAAAGGAAAAGTAATCAATGCGGTCAACAACAAACCTGTTCCTTATGCTTCAATTCAGGTCAAAGGTAGAAATAATGGAACGATAACAGATGAGTCCGGAAATTTTTCTCTTTCAGGACTTAAACCGGGAAATATCCAGTTATTGGTTTCTTCCCTGGGATTTCAGAAAAAGGAAAGCGGAACTATTTTCCTGACCAATGAAAAGCAACCTTACATTGAAATTCCCATGCAACCCATGGCTCAAAAGTTGAAGGAAGTCACCATTTCAAGCAGCATTCTACGGAAGAATCCCATTGCACCTGTTTCGATGCAGCGTTTAGGAATCCAGCAGATTGTTGATAATCCGGGGAGCAACATGGATATTTCGCGTGTGCTTCAATCACTTCCTGGTATTGGTTCTACCCCGAATTTTAGAAATGACATCATTGTCAGAGGTGGCGGTCCTACAGAAAGTAAATTCTACCTGGACGGAATTGAAATCCCGATCTTGAACCATTTTGCCACACAAGGTGCCTCCGGAGGAGCTGTAGGAATCATTAATTCAGACTTTATTCAGTCTGTAAATTATTATTCCAGTTCCTTCCCTGCCGACCGGCCCAATGCTTTGAGTGGTGTATTTGAATTTTTTGAAAAAGAAGGGAACCATGACAAAACTCATTTGCAAGTTTCTCTGGGTTCAAGCAACGCAGCCCTTACTTTGGATGGCCCTATTGGCAAGAAAACCAGCTATATATTTTCAGTAAGACAGTCTTACCTGCAATTTATCTTCTCAGCGTTCGGGCTACCCTTTCTACCTACATTCAACGATTACCAGTTGAAGACAAAAACGCAGTTTAATGAAAAGAACCAGCTGACCATCATTAGTATTGGTTCTTTGGACCGGATGCGTCTCAACACAGGACTGAAGAATCCCGATCCGTCTCAGGAATATATTTTGTCCTATCTTCCGATCAACAATCAGTGGAGTTATACCATTGGGGCAAATTACAAGCATTTTAT
>CAZGZO010000108.1:0-9272 GCA_964529695.1 uncultured Lentimicrobiaceae bacterium | reverse complement strand
GCAAAAGTTTATATTCTCGGGGCGTTGACTGACTGGAAGTTCACCCCGCAAAACCTAATGAAATACAACACTTCTTTGCAGGAATACGAAGGGCAACTTTTGTTGAAACAGGGTTATTATGAATATTGGTACGCTTTGGTTAAAAAGGGCAGCTCACGAGGCAGCATCACTCCCATTTCAGGAAATTTCTGGGAAACCGACAATACATACACCATTTATGTTTACTACCATAATTATATGCCGGAATACGATCGGCTGGTTGGGGTTCAGACTATTTTGGCACATTAAATTACAAAACATCTGATTATCATTGATGTATGAACAGAAGCCAAAATAAATCACTTCCTTTTAGAATCATTATTCTCACTAACTTTTTATTATTAAGCGGCACTGTTTTTTCGCAAGACATCCACATCCTGAAAAGAATAGATTCTCTTCAGTCTCGCGGGACAGCATTTTACACAAAAGGGCTATTCCCCAGCCAGATAAGCTTTGAAAACAGGAACAAAAATCATGAAGACAACAACATCTTCTTTACAGCAGAAACCATTTATACACTTCAAACCCTCCGTAATCATTTTGGCGAAGAAGGAAAAACAATCATCGATTCCATTTCGAAAAGGACTGAACATCTTTATGCTTATTACAAAAACCGTCACGGCAGGCCCACCTATAATTTTTATCAAACCCGTCCCGACAAACCTTTTCCGGGATTACGTTTTTGGACACATCAGAAGTGGCTGCGATTGACAGATGATTTAGATGATGTAAGTTTTATTTATTTAGTCAGGCATACAAGTGATAGATTAAATGCTGAGGTGAAAAAATTAATGGAACTACAAACCCGTTCACCCAAGAAAGTCCTATCTACATTCAGGAAATACCAAAACAGCAAAGCTTACCGTACCTGGTTTGCCTTCCGGATGAAACAGGATTTAGACATCTGTGTTATGTCCAATGTTTTACTGTTTGTTTACCAAAAACATTTGCCCTTGGATAGCACGGATTACAGAACCATCGCATTGATCAAACAAATGGTAAATAACAACGACATCATGAAACATGGCAACATCGTTTCAGCCCATTATCAAAAAAGTCCCATTATATTGTATCATCTGGCAAGACTAATTTCTAAGGCCGATAACCAGCAGTTAAACAGTTTAATACCGAAAATTGTTACCGATTTAAAAAGTGAATTGAAGATATCAACCAACCGCATGGATCGGATAATTTTAATCAGTTCTTTGTATCGCCTTCATCATCCTGTAGGTTTTGAATTCACCTACAAGAATATTCTGAATGATATGAATTCTTTCTATTGGTTCCATGCCAATCCATTCAGCGGTGATAAAGTGATTTATAAACGAATTATGGGGCGAAACGGCTGGTTGAATTTCAAATACAAGTGCAATGCATTTTCATGGAGTCTGGTGCTGGAATTGCAGGAATTGTCAGGAGCCAAAATCAAATCGAATGGTGATTTTTTGCGGACAGAAATGTACAAAATGAATTATTGAGTAACTTAGAAGTCGCCAAATAAGATCCATGAAAAAATTAATTTTTTTCTTTATAACAGCCTCTATCATTCTCAGTTCTTGTAACTTCAGCCTTAAAGCTCAAAAGTCAGAAAAAAAGAAGTCATCAATAGTTGAATCAATCAAAAAGACTCCGGAACTAACGGGAGTTTATCTCGGGATGTTACCCTGTGCCGATTGCAGCGGAATCAAAACTGAAATCAGGCTGAGTGGGGACTCAACTTATGAAACAGCCATCCGGTATCTTGGAAAACCGTTGGATGTATTTCTAAGTCATGGCCATTACAAATGGGACAAAGCCGAAAAAAAAATCATCCTTGAAAAAGGAGAAGGATCCAATATTGGGCCACAACAATTTCTGTTTCGCAATGATTCTCTCATCGCTCTTAATTCTGAAGGGAAAAAATTTCAGGGAACATTGCCACCGAACACTTTTATGTTTCGGAAAATAGGTTTTTTCAATGATAGCATTACTGGTAAATGCTGGAGACTAATCGAGCTAAATGGCAAGAATATTATTTTCTATGAACATCTTAAAAGGTACCCGTATTTTACTCTGAATTCCAACAATAGGGTCAACGGAACCGATGGTTGCAACACATTCATAGGCCATTATAAAATCTTATCAGAAAACCTGATACAATTTTCCAGATTCATTTCTACAAAAATGGCCTGTCTGAATGCTCCTTACCAAAAAGAATTCCTAAAAATGCTTGGGCAGGTCGATAGTTATTTAGTGAGAGGAGATACTTTATCTTTGAGCAAATTCAAAATGAAGTTATCAGCTAAGTTTGTTGTCGTTTATGTTAAATAAATATTCTCCCTTATGAAAACACCCTGCTTTCAAGATTCAAACACGAGTAAATTTTATAACAATACAAGAAACAGAAGTGTCAAAACTTTTGCTAATTTTATTGTGTCGTTATTAATAGCGATAAAAGTATTTCTATACACACTAAAAAGACTCAAAGCTTACTCCGGCCCAAAAATATTTCATTGAATAAATTATATATAAATAATTTACTGACAAATAATTAAAACAGCTATCAAGCTTAAATATTATGGACATAGAAAAGATTCATTGGGAAAAAGAATTTTCAATAGGAAATGACGGTATTGACCATGACCACAAAAAAATAATTAAAATTTATAACGGCATTGTCGACTCAGTTTCAAAAGAAGAAGTGAATATTGATGAATGCGCAAAATTTCTTTCGGAAATGACAGATTACGCACTAAGTCATTTCAAAAAAGAAGAAAGTTACATGCAACAATTTTCCTATCCGAAATTCAAGGAGCACAAACATTATCACATGGAATATCTTTATGAAGTTTCCCTGTTCAACTTAGCATTTTCTGATTTACGGCGTCCTGATCCTTTGAAAGTTTTAAAATTCCTACGTGAATGGTGGACAAATCACATCCAGAATATTGATAGGGAGTATGAAGAATACAGGCAGCAGGTGCATATTGAAGCACATTATGGAAATGATTCTTAACTCCGTCGGAATTGAGAACACCTAAAAGAAAAGCATTCAGATAGTTTTTACAGCGCCTGGAATCCTCGCTAAAACGTTTTAACACACGACCTTCTGAAGTGAAAATTTGCGGAATTGAAAAGATTTCCGTACCTATGCATTTTCATACAGGGATCGATTATGCATGAATTACAGCTGTTGGATCACGTCAGACTGAATTTCAGTCCGGCTAGCCTGAATATGCTCAACCTTACGCTGGCTTTTGTAATGTTTGGCGTTGCGCTGAACATAAAACTTCAGCACTTTAAAGATCTTTTTTTCAGACCTAAATCTGCCATTATTGGGGTTATCTCCCAGCTTTTCGCGCTTCCGTTTGTTACTTTTGTACTTGTGGTTTTACTCAGAAAGTACATCACTCCAACACTGGGTCTGGGAATGATTTTAGTGGCTTCATGCCCAGGAGGAAACATCAGCAACTTTATCTCTTCACTAGCCAAAGCCAACGTTGCTTTATCTGTCAGTCTTACAGCTATTTCCACACTGACTGCTGTTTTTATGACACCGCTGAACTTTGCCTTCTACGGAAAACTTTATGTAGGCATACTGGCACATGCTAATGCATCGCAGCTTGTCCGCCCGTTAGACATTGATTTCTGGCAAATGTTTCATACTGTTTTCATCATCCTGGGCATTCCGTTAATTCTGGGATTGTTTGTGAATCACAAATGGCCGGAATTCACAAAAAAAATCGTTGGTCCTATTAAGAGGCTTTCCATTCTGGCTTTCATTGCCATCGTAGTTTTCGCCTTTGCTAAAAATTTCCATCACTTTATATTATATGTAAAATATGTTTTTGTCCTGGTATTGATTCATAATACATTAGCACTCACAACAGGTTACAGCCTGGGAAAAATCTTCAAGCTTCCATTCAAGGACAAGAAGACGCTTTCCATCGAAACAGGAATTCAAAATTCTGGGCTTGCGCTGGTTTTGATTTTCAATCCAAAAATATTTCCACCCCAGCTTGAACTTGGTGGTATGGCCATCATCGCTGCCTGGTGGGGAATCTGGCATATCATTTCCGGGCTTTCACTGGCATCAGTCTGGTCCGGGTCTTTCCAAAAATTCAAGTCAAAGGTGTATAACCAGATACCATAATGGGACTGAAAAACATTGAGAAATTCTCTTACCGGTTTTACCTGCTCAAATTTCTTGTGAAATTATGGCATGATAAAATTTTCTATAAGAAAGTTGTCTATGTAAATCGTCAGAAAGTTCCTAAAAACGAACACCTTATATTTACTGCCAATCATCAGAATGCTTTGATGGACGCATTGGCCATTGAATTCTCTTTTGGAAATCAGTTTGTGTTTGTAGCCCGTTCAGACATCTTCAAAAAGAAATTCATCGCCGCTATATTATACTTTCTGAAGATTTTGCCCGTTTACAGGATTCGCGATGGTTACGATTCATTGAAAAAGAACAAAGAGATTTTTGATAAAACCATGGATGTCATTGAAAACAAAAATGGGTTTGTCATTATGCCGGAAGGCGACCATGCTGGATTTCGTCGTCTTCGCCGTTTGAGAAAGGGCTTTGCCAGAATCGCATTCCAGGCTGAAGAGGCATCTGATTATTCCATGGATATTAAAATCGTTCCGGTTGGAATTACTTATAATAATTATGAGAGTTACAGGACTGAGCTACTTGTAGTATTCGGCAAACCTATTTCACTCTCAGAATATTATGATGATTATAAAGAGAATCAAGCACAAGCTTTTAACAAACTGAGCCAGCGACTTTCGGAAAAGCTAAAGCCTCTGATGATAGAAATTACCAGTGAAAAATATTATGATGTTTACTGGCAGTTGTCAGTTCAATATCAGCAAAAAGCCTGTGAGCTTCACCAATTAAACCAGGATGACCTTTACGATAAATTTAATGCACAGAAAAGCATCATTTCGGCACTGGAGAAAAATGAAAAAGAGGACCCTGAGGATTTTTCAAAGCTTGCAGAAAAAACAACGCGTTTGCTCATGCATCTCAAAATTTTAAAGCTGGACACCTCTATTTTAAAAAGAAAAAGCGTTTCCTTCCTTTCATTAATATGGCGACTATTATTGTTAGTATTATATTCCCCATTATTCTTATATGGCTACATCAACAATATTTTGCCATATTATTTACCCATCTATGCGAGCCATAAAATCCAGGATCCGCAGTTTCGAAGTTCCTTTAAGTTTGTGCTGAGTCTGTTTTTATTTCCCCTGTTTTATGTGATAGAAATCCTGATAGTTGGATGGGCTTCTAACTGGGAATGGATAACTGTAATTTACTTTGTTTCGCTGCCGGTTTCGGCTGCCATTGCATGGAATTATGCCAAGTTCTATAAAAAAACAGTGAAGATTTTCCGCTTCTTTAAAGCAAAAACATCGGGGGATAAAACTTTTGAGGAAGCCCGGAAACTTCAGAAAGAAATTACTTCAAGTATGGATAAGTTATTGATTGGGACCAAAAATCAAGATTAAAAGCCGAATCTTTGCTACAACTCAATTTCGCCCTCAAATACTTGTTCAGCCGGACCTCGGAGCCAGACATTGATAAAATGTCCATCCTGTTGTTCAAAGTTTACTTTAAAATCCCCACCCCGGCCATGAATGAGCAATCCTTGTTTTCCTGTCTCTAAAAAGGTAGCGATAGCAGAAGCTGTCACTCCGGTACCACATGACAATGTCTCATCTTCAACACCCCTTTCATAGGTTCTTACTTTAATACTGTCAGGATAAAATTCCACAAAATTAACATTGGTGCCTTCATCACCAAAACGCTCGTCATATCTTATTTTCCGACCTTTTGTCACCACATCCATTTCAGACAGTCCGTTAACAAATTCAACATAATGCGGAACACCGGTATTCAAAAAATAATAATTAGAAAACTTTTCAACATTCTCAACATCAACCATTTTCAAAGAGACTTCATACAAGCTCCCCTTGGCAAGTTCCTCTTCGATAACTGCTTCATGAACTCCATCTGAAGCTAAGAACGTCATTTGTTTCCCCGCGTAACCCAAAATGTAAGCCAGCGAAGCAATACTTCTTCCTCCATTGCCGCACATACTGGCTTCTTTGCCATCCGAATTATAATAAAGCATTTCGAAATCGTAGGCCCTAGACTGGCGCAAAATCATCAAACCATCGGCACCGATGCCAAAATGGCGGTCGCAAAGTCTCTTAATCTGCTCTTCTGACAAAACAATTTCGGTTTTTTGTTCCACAATCATTACGAAATCGTTTCCGTTGGCTTGAAATTTTTGAAATTTAATTTTCATTGTAATAAGAATTGTTAAAAATCACCATTTTGGTACTGTTTGGATTAATTTTTGCAACAGTTCTTCACAGCTAAGTTTACTGATTAACAAAGATTAACAAAATCTGAGAAACCAAAAACAAAATAATAACGTTAAAGAACAAAGATACTATAATTGAATTCAGGGAGACAATATTTAGTCGTTTTTAAAATCGTTTCAACCATATAAAAATTTTATTTTTTTATGAAAACAGCAATAAAAAGTTTTATCGGTGCGGCGTTAGGAACCATTTTGATATTGATTTTAGGGTTTTATTTTCTGAGGCCAAAGCCGGAAATTAACAAAAACAGTGACGTTCAGCAACCTCAAACGCCTGTTCAGCAAACCCGCTTGGAGAAGACTCCTTATGTAGTTCCAAAAAATCTGGATTTTACAAAAGCGGCTGCAAAAACAGTGGATGCTGTTGTGCACATCAAGACCATTGTCGGAGTTAAACCCCAACAGTATGATGACTTCTTTGGTACTTTAAGAGATTATTTTTATGGCCAGCCACCTCAGCACAGGGCCTTAATTGCTTTTGGATCCGGTGTAATCATATCTCCTGACGGATATATTGTTACAAACAACCATGTAGTTGCAGGAGCCAGCAAAATAACTGTGACCCTAAATAATAAAAAACAACTCAAAGCCAAAATCATAGGGAGATCTCCTTCCACTGACCTGGCTGTTATCAAGGTCGATGCTAAGAACCTTCCCTATCTGACTTACGGGAATTCTGATAATCTGAAAGTCGGGCAATGGGTTTTAGCTGTGGGTAATCCTTTTAACCTGACATCTACGGTAACTGCAGGCATTGTAAGTGCCAAAGCCCGTAATCTTAATATTTTGGGTGGCCAGTCATCTATTGAATCATATATCCAAACTGATGCCGCAGTAAATCCCGGAAACAGTGGAGGAGCCTTGGTAAATACTGATGGACAGCTTGTTGGAATCAATGCGGCTATCGCATCACAAACCGGAGCTTTCGAAGGTTATTCCTTTGCCATTCCCGTAAACCTCGTAAAAAAGGTGGTAAAAGATTTGATGAAATACGGTGAAATTCAACGTGGATACCTGGGAATTCAAGTCCGCGATATCAATGCTGATTTTGCCAAACAAAACCACCTGAATGACCTGGAGGGTGTTTATGTAGCAGGTGTTATTCAAGACGGTGGAGCAGCAAAAGCCGGAATGAAACCTGGGGATATCATTACAGCTTTGAATAATAAACCGGTGAGTGACCTTGCACAATTTATGGGCATCCTAGGACAATACAGCCCCGGAAATAAAGTTAAAGTAAAAATTATGAGGGGAACTGAAACAAAAACCCTCGAAATTACGTTAAAGAATAAGAACGGGTCATTGGGATTATTGAGACCTCAGCAAACATTTTATAATCAAATACTCGGGGCCCAGTTACGTGCAGCAACTACTAGCGAAACTAATAAACTTGGAATTAACCACGGAATTGTGGTTACACAGGTTGGAAACGGAATTATTAAAAAAGGAGGTATTTCATCAGGCTTTATCATCACAAACATAAATAATCGAAGTGTTGATAATGAACAAGATCTGGAAGCTGCACTCCAGTTAAGTAATAGACAAAATAATGTAGTACGACTACAGGGAATGTATCCCAACGGAATGAAAATTTCTTTTGAATTTATGCTTTAAAAATTTGCAGTTTAGAACTTTTTTAAATAACTTGCATGACTCTTTAATTTTGAAAGGCTTACGCAAGCTAGACAATTAAATTAGATAAGACATGAGACAACTTAAAATATCCAAATCAATAACAAACAGAAACACGGCTTCACTGGACAAGTATCTTCAGGAAATTGGCAGGGAAGAACTTATTACTGCCGAAGAAGAAGTTGATCTGGCCAGGAAGATAAAAGCAGGGGACGAAAAAGCCCTGGAAAAGCTTACCAAGGCCAATTTACGGTTTGTGGTATCCGTGGCAAAACAATATCAAAATCAGGGACTTTCACTTCCTGATCTTATTAACGAAGGCAACCTTGGCTTGATTAAAGCCGCCCGTAGGTTTGATGAGACGAGGGGATTTAAATTTATTTCTTACGCCGTATGGTGGATTCGCCAGTCGATTTTGCAGGCATTGGCAGAACAATCCAGAATTGTCCGCCTACCTCTGAATCAGGTTGGTTCGCTGAATAAAATTAAAAAAGCCAGCTCAAAACTGGAACAGGAATATCAAAGGGCACCTTCTGCAGATGAAATTGCACAGGAAATGGATGTTTCCGAAAACAAAATCGATTCTGCTATGAAGATTACCACACGCTACGTGTCGATGGATGCGCCACTGGTTTCGGATGAAGATACTTCTTTGATCGATGTTTTTGTTCCTAATGATGCAGCCAGTACAGATGAAGATTTGATGCGCGAATCACTGAGAAGAGAAATCGATCGTTCCCTTTCCACTTTAAGTGAAAAAGAAAGAGACGTCATTAATCTTTACTACGGAATTGGTATGCCTCACGGACTGACCCTGGAGGAAATTGGTGCCAAATTCGACCTCACACGCGAAAGGGTTCGCCAAATCAAAGAAAAAGCTATACGCCGTTTACGGCATACATCAAGAAGCAAACTTCTGAAAGCTTACTTAGGATAAATTCAAAAATTATCACAAGATTTAAATATCTGATAATCAATAACGATACTCCTTCTTAGGAGATCCGTCTTTTAATTATTATTTATGTTTAAAGGCAAATTTCTCAGGACATTTGCCTTTTTTTTATCTTTGCCGGACAGCTTATTTCTTATTTATTATTTACGTACTTCTAAAAAATGGACAATGACACCAAAAGACATGAACGGGAGCTACGAACGCTCCCTTAATGATTGGTCATATCGTGAAAAACTGGCCAACGAGTTCATCAGCGTGGTTTACAA
>CAZGZO010000107.1:0-9291 GCA_964529695.1 uncultured Lentimicrobiaceae bacterium | reverse complement strand
GTTTTCTTTGGTTGTAACATTTCTATAACCTTTATATATTATCAATGCTATTATCTTCTTCTTGAACGACCTCTTCCGCCGCCGGTAGGTCCACCTTTATGGCGTCCACCTGCTTGTGTCTGTGGTGCGCCAGAAGGAACTAGTTCAGGTTTTCCGTAAACCTCACCTTTGAAAATCCAAACTTTAATTCCAATCCGTCCATAAGTTGTATGTGCTTCAACCAAAGAGTAGTCGATATCAGCACGCAGTGTATGCAAAGGAATACGTCCTTCTTTATACATTTCGCTTCGGGCCATTTCGGCTCCACCAACACGTCCGGAAATCACAACTTTAATTCCCTGGGCTCCCAAACGCATACTGGAAGCAATCGCTGTTTTAATGGCACGTCTGAAAGACACCCTGCCTTCAATTTGTTTACTGATGTTGTTAGCCACTATCTGTGCATCCAGTTCGGGGCGTCTAACTTCAGAAATATTGATTTGGACCTCTTTTTTGGTCAGTTTCTTCAGCTCTTCTTTTAGTTTATCGACTTCAGATCCGCCTTTTCCAATAATGATACCCGGGCGAGCCGTAAAGATTGTTACAGTCACCATCTTCAGGGTCCGTTGAATCATGATTTTGGCAACGCCGGCTTTAGCAAGACGTACTTCAAGATATTTACGAATTGCGTCATCTTCAATGAGCTTCTTGGAAAAATCCTTACCACCATACCAGTATGAATCCCATCCTTTGATGATGCCTAACCTAAGTCCTATCGGGTTGATTTTTTGTCCCATTAATCTATATTATTAAAATAAACTATTCGTTGTTTGTTTCTGTTTCGACACTTTGTTCAGCTGCTTTCATCTCTTCTACTCTATTTCCAAGAATCAGCGTAACATGGTTAGATCTTTTACGAATACGATGAGCCCGTCCTTGTGGAGCCGGCTGAATCCGTTTTAAAGTTCTTCCTCCGTCAACAGTAATCTGTTTGATATACAACTGATTGTCCTCAATACGTGAACCTTCATTTTTCACTTCCCAGTTGGCAATCGCTGAGCGCAGCAAACTGTAAACTTTACCAGCAGCCTCTTTTTGAGTATGTTGCAAAACATTCAAAGCTTGTTCAGCCTCCATACCTCTTACCAAATCGGCAACCAAACGCATCTTACGAGGTGATGTCGGTACATTCCTCAAACGGGCAATGTACAGTTTCTTACGTTCCTCTTTACGCTTTTCAGCAGTATTATGTTTTCTAGATCCCATTTTCTTGCGCTTTATTTTTTACCTTTATCTTTTTTACCGGCGTGACCTCTGAAAATCCGTGTCGGAGCAAATTCCCCCAGTTTATGCCCCACCATATTTTCTGTAATGTAAACAGGAATAAATTTGTTCCCGTTGTGTACCGCTATTGTCTGGCCCACAAAGTCAGGTGAAATCATCGAAGCACGAGACCATGTTTTAACGACAGTCTTTTTACCGGATTCCACATTAGCCAGCACTTTTCTTTCCAGTTTATAGTGTATGTAAGGTCCTTTTTTTAATGAACGGCTCATATCAGTATCAATTTAATTCCCTGATTACTTTCTTTTTTCAATAATATATTTGCTCGAATCTTTCTTCGGATGCCTGGTTTTATAACCTTTAGACGGCAAACCTTTTCTTGAACGAGGATGTCCACCTGAAGCGCGGCCTTCACCACCACCCATCGGATGATCAACAGGGTTCATGGCAACACCACGTACTCTCGGGCGTTTTCCCATCCAACGACTACGACCTGCTTTACCAGACCTTTCCAGACTGTGTTCAGGATTTGAAACCATCCCAACGGTTGCCTTGCATGTTTGCAAAATCATGCGTGTTTCACCGGAGGGCATCTTCAGAATCGCAAACTTACCTTCACGAGTCAGCAACTGTGCATAAGAACCGGCACTTCTTGCCATCTTAGCACCCTGTCCAGGACGTAATTCAATATTATGAATTACAGTACCAAAAGGGACCTCGCTGAGGTACATAGTGTTTCCTAAATCAGGTGTAACACCTTTACCTGAAACTATCTGTTGCCCAACTTTCAAACCCTGAGGAGCAATGATATACCGTTTTTCTCCGTCAGCATAATTGACCAAAGCAATACGGGCAGTGCGATTAGGATCGTACTCGATGCTCTTCACAATACCAGGAATTCCTTCCTTATCCCTTTTGAAATCAATAATTCTGTATCTTTTCTTATGACCGCCACCGATATTGCGAACAGTCATTTTACCTTCCTTGTTACGTCCACCAGAACTCTTCTTTTTACCAAGCAAACCTTTTTCTGGTTTACTGGCAGTAATATCATCGAAGGCGCTTATAATTTTAAAGCGCTGACCTGGTGTTGTCGGTTTATATTTCTTTAGAGCCATGTCTACTATATGTTGCTAAAAAAATCAATCGTTTCTCCATCGGCCAGGGTTACAATTGCCTTTTTGAAGGCATTGGTCCTGCCGGATATAATTCCCGCTTTGGTATTACGCGACTTGCTTTTACCGGAATAGTTCATGGTGTTTACAGAAACTACCTGAACATTGTAGAGTTCTTCAACAGCGCTTTTAATCTGGATCTTGTTGGCGCGTTTGTCAACAATGAACCCAAACTGCCCCCCTTCGGTACCCTTGGCTGTCATTTTTTCTGTAATAACCGGTTTCAATAATATACCCATCTTTTTCAGATTTATTTTTTTGAAAACATCTTTTCAGCGGCCTTTAAAGCATCTTCCATAAAAACAATCTTATTAGAATTAAGAATGTCGTAAGTATTCAATGATTCTGCTCTTAAAACCCTGGCACCTGGAATGTTGCGAGCAGACAGATAAAGATTTCTGTCAGCCTCATTCAACACCAGCAATGTTTTCTGATTTTCAACTTGCAGGTCGTTCAGAAATTTCACATAGTTTTTTGTCTTGATGGCATCAAACTTGAAATTCTCAACAACCATTACTTCTTTATCCTTTGCTTTATAAGTCAATGCTGATAAACGAGCCAGTTGTTTCACTTTTTTGTTCAACTTCATGTTGTAATCACGCGGGTGAGGTCCGAAAACTCTTCCACCACCACGAAACAGAGGGCTCTTAATATCACCGGAACGGGCAGTACCAGTTCCTTTTTGTCTTTTAAGCTTACGGGTACTACCGCTGAGGTCACTCCGTTCTCTGGAATCGTGAGTACCTTGTCTTTTGTTGGCCATGATCTGTTTCACATCCAAATAAATGGCATGATCATTAGGCTCAATTCCAAACACGGTTTTTTTCAACCTTACTTTGCGGCCCGTATCTTCTCCGTTAATTTTTACTACCGTTAACTCCATCTTTCCAGAATTACATATGAATTATTAGGTCCGGGAACAGCACCTTTTACTACAATTACATTCTTTTCAGGAATAATTTTCATAACCTTCAGGTTAATCATCTTTACCCTGTTACCACCTGTTCTTCCAGCCATGCGCATTCCCTTGAACACTCTTGAAGGATATGAAGATGCACCTAATGAACCGGGAGCCCTAAGTCTGTTGTGCTGTCCGTGTGTTGCATCATTAACGCCACGGAAACCGTGACGCTTTACAACACCTTGAAATCCTTTTCCTTTCGATGTACCCACAGCATCAATAAACTCACCTTCTATAAAAACATCGACGGTAACTACTTCTCCAAGTTGTTTTTTCTCTTCGAAACGTGTAAACTCAGCAAGGTATTTCTTGGGTTCAGTTTTTGCTTTTGCAAAGTGTCCCATCTCAGCCTTATTGCTGTGTTTTTCCTTCTTATCTTCATAAGCGAGCTGAATGGCAGAATAGCCGTCATTTTCGACTGTTCTGACCTGCGTCACCACGCAGGGGCCTGCCTCAATAACCGTACAAGGAACATTCTTCCCTTGCTCGTCAAAGATGCTGGTCATCCCTATTTTTTTTCCAATTATTCCTGACATCGCTTTATTCTTTAAGCCTTAATTATCAAACTTTAATCTCAACTTCAACACCACTGGGTAACTCCAGCTTCATCAGCGCATCAATGGTCTTTGATGTGGAGTTAAAAACATCCATCAACCGCTTGTAGGTGCTTAATTCGAACTGCTCTCTGGATTTCTTATTAACAAAAGTGGAACGGTTCACGGTGTACACCTTTTTGTGTGTCGGCAACGGAATAGGTCCGTTTACAACAGCTCCGGTCGATTTTACCGTCTTTACAATCTTTTCGGCAGACTTGTCCACCAGGTTGTGATCGTAAGATTTGAGTTTTATTCTTATTCTCTGGTTCACTTTATATAAAGTTTTTAACTAACAATACCTTTTACTTTTTTAACCACTTCATCCGAAATAGATGCAGGAGCCTGTTCATAGCTATGGAATTCCATAGTTGAAGTTGCACGTCCCGAAGTAAGTGTTCTCAAGGAAGTTACGTAACCAAACATTTCCGACAACGGAACATCGGCTTTCACAACCTGGAAACCTACTTTAGCAGTAATATCTTTCAAAATAGCTCTGCGTCGTGTCAAGTCACCGGTTACGTCACCCAAATAATCATCGGGTGTAACAACTTCCAGTTTCATGATAGGCTCCAGCAAAACTGATTTTGCTTTTTGCGCAGCATGTTTGAAACCTAACTTGGCAGCCATCTCGAAAGAAAGTTGGTCGGAATCAACCGGATGATAACTTCCGTCAAACAAACGAACGCGCATTCTTTCAAGAGGATAACCAGCAAGAACACCGTTCTGCATAGCCATTTCAAATCCTTTTTTAACAGATGGAATAAACTCTCTCGGAATGTTTCCGCCCTTCACTTCATCAACAAATTCCAAACCGTTTTCATTACCTTCAGCCGGGCCAAGTTCAAACTGAATATCAGCAAACTTACCACGACCACCGGTCTGTTTCTTATAAACTTCTTTATGTGTAGTAGAACCAACAATAGCTTCCTTGTATGAAACCTGCGGTTGACCTACATTACATTCAACTTTAAATTCACGTTTCAAGCGATCCACCAGGATATCCAAATGAAGCTCACCCATACCTGAAATAATCGTCTGACCTGAATCTTCATCTGTCCTTACTTTAAAAGTAGGATCCTCTTCTGCAAGTTTCCCTAAAGCAATGCTCATGCGATCCAAATCGCCTTGAGTTTTGGGCTCAATGGAAATACTGATAACAGGAGCAGGAAAAGTAATTGATTCAAGTACAACAGGATGTTTTTCATCGGTCAGCGTATCGCCGGTACGAATGGTCTTAAAACCAACTGCAGCACCGATGTCACCGGCTTCAATTTTATCGAGCGGGTTTTGCTGGTTCGCATGCATCTGCATGATGCGGCTGATCCTTTCCTTCTTACCGGTATTTACATTCAGCACATAAGAACCTGCGCTTAAAGTTCCGGAATAAACGCGGAAGAAACAAAGCCTTCCTACATAAGGATCGGTAGCAATTTTAAATGCCAGGGCTGAGAAGTGATCATCGGGATCCGGGCTACGGAGTTCCTCGACTTCGGTCTTCGGATTCATTCCCTTAACAGCGGGGACATCTAATGGACTTGGTAAAAATTCAATAATTGCGTTAAGCAACATTTGAACTCCCTTGTTTTTAAACGCCGAGCCACACATGACCGGAGTTATCTTCATATCCAGCGTTGCCCTCCTAATCACTTCAATCATTTCCTCTTCGGTGATAGAATTGTGGTCTTCCATGAATTTTTCCAACAATTCATCACTTTCTTCAGCAACACCTTCAATCAACTTCATCCGGTAGTCATCCACGGTTTCCTTCATGTCATCCGGAATCGGGATTTCTACAATTTTGGTGCCCTGGGAAGAATCATCCCAGATAAATGCTTTATTTTTCACAAGATCAACAACTCCCTGAAAATCATCTTCAGCACCAATAGGTACCTGAACAGGGAAAGGATTAGCACCCAGCATGGTTTTAATCTGATCCACCACTCCAAAAAAGTCAGCTCCGGAACGATCCATCTTATTGATGAAACTAATCCGAGGTACTTTATATTTGTCAGCTTGTCTCCAAACGGTTTCTGATTGTGGTTCAACACCGCCTACTGCACAGAACAAAGCTACAGCGCCATCGAGGACCCTGAGCGAACGCTCAACCTCAACGGTAAAGTCAACGTGTCCAGGAGTATCTATAATGTTGATCTTATGTTTTTTTCCTAAAAGTTCCCAGAAAACGGTGGTTGCAGCAGAAGTAATGGTAATACCACGCTCCTGTTCCTGAACCATCCAGTCCATGGTAGCAGCTCCCTCATGCACCTCGCCGATCTTATAATTCTTTCCTGTATAGAAAAGAATACGCTCGGTGGTGGTAGTCTTGCCTGCGTCAATGTGAGCCATAATCCCGATATTTCGGGTAAGCTTTAACTTATTATTGTTCACCTGTACTGCCATGTTTATATTGTAGTCCTAACTAGCTTTTTTATAGTTATATTAAAATCTAAAATGTGAAAATGCTTTATTAGCTTCAGCCATGCGGTGGGTATCTTCTTTCTTTTTGAAAGCTGCACCTTCTTCTTTATAGGCTGCCAGAACTTCACCTGCTAATTTTTCACCCATGCTTTTTTCATGTCTTTTACGAGCAAAATTTATCAGGTTCTTCATTCCAATGGATTGTTTCCTGCCAGCAGGAATTTCCGAAGGAATCTGGAAAGTAGCACCTCCAATACGACGGCTTCTTACTTCTACAGCAGGAGTAACATTTGCCAGTGCTTTTTTCCAAACGTCGAGTGCATTTTCTTCTTCACCGATTTTCTTAGAAACAACATCCATTGCAGCATAAAAAATATCGAAAGCAACACTTTTCTTGCCGTTCAGCATAAGGTTGTTCACGAACTTTGTAACCAAAACATCATTAAATTTTGGATCGGGAAGAATTATTCTTTTTTTCGGTTTTGTCTTTCTCATTGTACCGTGCGATTAAAATGCTTTACTCTTTATTTTTTCTTAGGACGTTTGGTTCCGTATTTTGATCTGCGCTGTGTACGTCCTTCAACACCTGAAGTATCAAGTGCACCTCTGATGATGTGATAACGAACACCGGGAAGGTCTTTTACACGTCCTCCTCTAATCATAACAATTGAGTGCTCCTGAAGATTATGCCCTTCACCCGGAATGTATGCATTCACTTCTTTTCCATTAGTCAGCCTTACCCTGGCTACTTTTCGCATAGCTGAGTTAGGTTTCTTTGGAGTAGTGGTATATACCCTAACACAAACGCCACGGCGCTGTGGGCATGAATCCAATGCAGGTGACTTACTTTTGTCAACCAGTTTCTTGCGACCTTTTCTTACTAACTGTTGTATCGTCGGCATATTTATAATTTATATTAATCTACAAACCTCTGTTTTAAGGAGGCGCAAAAGTACGAATTTAAATTACTCGTGCAATTACTTTTAAACAAAAAAATCGAAGGAATTGTGATAAGGTAAGATTCAAAACTACGACGGGTTATTTTTGTAACTTCCCTTCGTTGAAACCTATAACGTTTTACCTTATCAGGTTTCCTTATAACTATGTCTGATTCAATAACTTTATTCAATTACGCTATCAAATCGGGGTGCAAAGGTAAGAATATTTCTTAAATTTCCAACCGTTGAGTGAAATTTATAAAACTGATTTAACCATTATCTAATGGTAAGATACCCGCTAAATTTCATACTTTTGTTTTCACAAAAATCATTCCCAATTCGATGAATAATTTATGGATATCCCTTAAAATGGCAAACCGCCATAAGAAAACCAAGCTTAAAAAATTAATACAATCTTTCGGAGAGCTTAAAGATGATGATTTCGATTTTGAGAAAATCGAAAGATATTTCAGAAACAAAAAGAACGATGGAAGCTTCCAGGTTTTATCAGACAAAACCTGCAGGGACCTTGACTTTGAAGATTTATTTACTTTTCTGGATAGGACAAATTCTGCTGTGGGGCAACAGGTTCTTTACAACCGGCTCCGGAATCTTCCCAAAGATTCCACTCATTTGAAATTAGAGGAAAAACTCATTGAGCAGATATTGAAAACCGAGGATTTAAGAATTTTTATTCAGAAGCAGTTGTATAAACTTAATGAAGAAGAAGCACATTATATCCAATCCATCTTTCAGGAAAAACCTGTAAACCCACCCAAATGGTTGTCCATTACTCCTTTTATGGCGTTAGCAAGTTTGCTTTCAATCCTGGGAATACTTATAAACCCCGTTTTTCTTATCCTGTTTATTTTGATTTTTATCATCAACCTGGTACTTCACTACATGAATAAGAAAAACGTATTCACTTATTTAACCCTTTTGCCGGAACTCATAAAAATGAGCCGAATAGCCCGGGTCCTTTATAAAAATAACCGTTTAAAGGAAATAAATCCAGGTTTGGAAAAGGCATTGAAATCTATCAGAAGTATTGGGTTCAGCCTTACTTTCTTTGACATGGGCTCCAGAGTGGAAAGCGATTACACAGCCATCCTTTATTGGTTTTACTCACAAATAAAAATTATATTTCTTTTGGAACCCTTGATGCTCTTTAACCTACTGAAAAAACTTTGGAAGAAAAAAGATGATATTGAAGAAATCTATTCCTTTGTTGGGGAAGTTGATGTATTGCTCTCTATCGCCTCTTTGAGAAAAGGATTGGAGAAATACTGCTTTCCCGTGATATTGGAGGGAGAAAGATCATTATCAGCAAAGGATGCCTATCACCCGCTTATTGAGCATTGCGTCTCTAACTGTATAGAAGTGGGCAAACAGTCAGTTTTGATTACCGGCTCTAATATGTCTGGGAAAACAACTTTCATCAGAACGATTGCCATTAATGCGATTACCGCCATGACGCTGAACACCTGTTTTGCCGATCAGTTCTCTATGCAGAGGATGAAAATTTATTCTGCTATCAGGATCAGCGATGATTTACTCAACGACAGGAGCTACTATTTTGAAGAGGTATTGACTATTAAAGATATGATTCAGGAATGCCAGACTGAAATGCCCAATTTATTTTTCCTGGATGAGATCTTCAAAGGCACCAATACCGTTGAACGGATTTCTGCCGGGAAAGCAGTTCTTTCATGGCTAAACAGGGGAGAAAATAAGGTCTTTGTCTCCACTCATGATATGGAACTCACCGATCTACTCCATGATGAATATATGCTTTACCACTTTAGTGAACAGGTGGACGATAAAAATGTGGATTTCGATTACAAGCTTAAATCCGGTAAAAATCATAACCGAAATGCTATTAGAATACTTGAAATAAACGGTTACCCGGAAAGCGTTGTTCAGGAAGCTGTGGATATTTC
>CAZGZO010000106.1:0-9335 GCA_964529695.1 uncultured Lentimicrobiaceae bacterium | reverse complement strand
AAAATTCTGATTTTGTTGATGTTATGTCACCATTAAGTCCTTTACAGAAGAAACGTCTCAATGATGGGATTATTAATATTTACAATAAGTTTACTTCATTGGTTGCACGGACACGTCACCTCAAAATCAGTTATGTAGATAGCATTGCAAGAGGTCATGTCTGGTCGGGTACCGATGCTTTGAAACTGGGCCTTGTTGACAAAATGGGTGGTCTTCAGGATGCCATTGCTTATGCTGCCAAGAAAGCCAAATTGGGGAAAAATTACCGCATTATTAATTACCCCAAAAGAAAAGATGTTTTCCAGCAATTTGTTGATCAATTAAGTGGTGATGTTCAAGAAAAACTCATTTCAGAAAAACTGGGCGGCTGGGACACCTATTTTAATCAAATAAAAGCCTTTGAACAAATGAAAGGCGTTCAGGCACGATTGCCGTTTGTTATGAAAATACAGTAGTAAAAATCACGTTATATACTGTAGCCGGCAGGGAGCTTTTCCTGCCGGTTTTTTTTGCTTCAAAATCGTATCGAGGCTGATTTAATTCGTAACTTTGTAACTCAATTATTAGCCATTGGCTCATACGAATGTGCCCCAACGAAACCTGCTTTAGAAAACCACGTAAATTACTATTAGACGTTCATTCATTCTAAAAATTTTACTTATGAAAGCACATTCTGCAAATATAATTAACGCCATAGCATTAATGATTTTAGGTTTATGGGATTACCTGGCCACTCAAACATTGGCTTCCACTAATATGATACCGGTCGCTGGAGGTCTCCTTTTACTGCTTTTTTATGATGGGATTAAAAGAGAGGATAAAGTAACGGCACACATCGTCGTAATTATTACTTTGTTAGTCTTTTTGAGTTTGATAAAACCTTTTACAGAAGCTCTTGGAGACAGTGCAACAGGAGCAACAATCCGTTTTCTGTTGATGATGCTGACCAGTTTGCTGGCAATTGTTTATTTCATTAAAAGCTTTATCGATGCCAGAAAGGGAAGAAAATTAAGCACCTGAAATTATTTTGATGCCAGAAGCCAATTGTGAATCAAACAGAGCAACATATTATCCTATTTGACGGGCTCTGCAAACTATGTCATTTTTCAGTACGCTTTGTAATCAAACATGACAAAAGAGAGAAGTTTCATTTTGTATCTCTTCAGTCATCGAAAGGCAAAGCTTTGCTCAGAAAGGAAGGACTTCCGGAAAACTATATAAATGGCTTGGTTTATGTAAAAGGAAATGATTTCTTCCAAGATTCCACAGGAGTTTTAATGATATTAAAAGAGCTCAATACTATCTGGAAAATATTTTATGCCTTCATTTTGATTCCTGGAAAATTAAGAGATGGCATTTATCATTTCATTGCCAGAACGAGGTATCGCACCTTTGGGAAATATGAGAGTTGTCCTATCCCTTCAGAAGAAACAAAGCATCTATTCATTGATAAAACATACTGAATATCAGCTTGATTAAAACCTTTACTGAACCATCTTTGCCACTGCCTGCGTCCAAAGATCGCTGTCATTCAGGCTATCTACCAGTAGCAGTACTTCTCCCCCATTCTTTTTAAAAAGGTTGGAATAATCAATTCCCAATTCTACCGTAGTTTCCAGACAATCTGCTACAAATGCCGGAGAAACTACCAGTAATTTTTTCGCTCCTTTTTTGGCAAGATTAACAACAGTTTCATCTGTAAAAGGGCTCAACCATTTTCTCGATAAACGCGATTGAAAAGCTACAGTATAAGCCGATGATGGCAATCCTAGTTCATTAGCCAGAAGCCGCGTGGTATGATAGCAAGTAGCTTTGTAACAAGACTTTCCATGCTCCGGCATTTCTTTTGTACAAGAACAATCTGCACCTGAAATTTTAGGATGAACACGTTTTATGTGCCTTAAAGGCAAACCATGATAGGAGAAAATTACATGGTCAAATTCTTCAGGATGATACGATTTGATGCGCTCTTTAAAGGCTTTAATGAAATCAGGATCCTCATAAAACTGTCCCTGAAAACGAACCTGGGGAATAACAGGCCATTTTTTGATTTTGTTCATCACATAATCTATCACTGTACCGGTTGTGGATGACGCATACTGTGGGAATAGAGGAAATACTACCACTTCCTCGAAATTCCCGTTCTTGATTTCTTCCAGGGCTTTACTAAGGGATGGATTACCATAACGCATCGTTGGAAAAACCTTATAGTCACTCCCCAGAAGTTTTTGCAATTTCTCTGATAAACGATTCAGATATACCAGAATCGGAGATCCATCAGGAGTCCAAAGCTGTTCATATAAACGCGTGGAGTTCTTGGCGCGGAAGGGAACAATGATAAGGTTCACAAGGATTTTCTGAGCCAGCCAGGGAATATCAATCACCCTGCGATCATTTAAAAACTGTGTCAGGAACTTTCTGACACTTTTCAATTCCGGCTTATCCGGAGTTCCCACATTCACGAGAATAACAGCCTTTTTTCCGTTTCCCATAATTTAAAGGTTTATCCAATCAATATCTTTTTTAAGCAGACTCAGCGTTTCTTCTTCGTGGCTTCCTTCATCAGGAACATATTGATATTGCCAGTTTGCCTGAGAAGGAAGACTCAGCAAAATAGATTCCGTATTACCACCGGAAGCCAGACCGAATTTCGTTCCCCGGTCATACAACAAGTTGAATTCCACGTAACGCCCTCTCCTTAAATATTGCCAGCTTTTCTCATTTTCAGTATAGGTTAGCTTGCTCTTCTCCCCCAGAATTTGAGAATAAATTTCAGGATAAAGATAGCCAAGCGCTGAAGAAAAACCTAACAACTTATCAAATTCTTCTTCTTTTGATGGCTCAAGCTGATCAAAGAAAATACCTCCAACTCCCCTGGTTTCATTACGATGAGGAAGAAAGAAATAATCATCAGCCTGTTTTTTGAAATCAGGATAGAAATTTTCGTCGAATTGATCGCAGGTCCTTTTAAGCTTTTTGTGAAACCATGATGCTTCGGCTTTATCCACATAATGCGGAGTCAGATCAATTCCGCCACCAAACCATGAAGCACCATCATTGAGTTCAAAATACCTGATATTCATATGAATGATCGGAACCATTGGACTCACAGGATGGATGATGGAAGAAATACCCGTAGCAGCAAAACTCCCAGCTGATCGTCCTGCCATCTTTGCCATCTCCGGGCTATATTCCCCTGAGACATGGGAAAAATTGATAGCGGCCTTTTCAATCTTTTCACCGTTTTCCAAAACGCGGGTCATACCCGAACCAATTTCCCTCTCCCACGAATTGCGTGAGAATTTTGCCGCCCCATCCGCATTTTCTAACATCTCACAAGCTCTTTCCTGAATATCTCTGTAGTGCGATGCGACCTGTGAGATCATAGTTTTCGCCATAGTTCAATAATATAATATCGCAATGAAAAAATTAAATCAAGACCCAAATTGAATCGTAGGCAAAGGTAAAAAATTTCATCCCTGTTTTTATTTGATAAATTTTCACAACTTTGTAATCATAAATCATATTGTAATTTAACTAAGTTTTTTACGATATTTGAGCTACTTATTCCTATTAAATTCTGTTGTCATGAAAACATATACCAAACCTTACATTTTATTTGCATTTATACTTGCAGTTTCGTTAAGTTCCTGTAATGAAACCAGCACCTCAAAAAAGGCCAAAACTCCTGATATAAAAATACAGGAAATGACTATTAATCAGATGGAAAAAGGGTTTCGCAACCATAAATTTACCATTAGGCAGGTTGTTCAAACGTATCTGGACCGCATAAAAGATATTGACAGGAGTGGCCCGAAATTGAACTCAATTATTGAGGTAAATCCGGATGCATTAAAAATTGCTGATTCTCTGGATAAACTACTGGCCGAAGGAAAAGCCAAAGGTCCTTTGTTTGGAATTCCGGTAGTATTAAAAGATAATATAGATACGCATGATAAAATGAGCACTACGGCAGGGTCCCGTGCACTTATGGGCTCACATCCACTTCATGACAGTTGGGTTGCCATGAAACTTCGCAAAGCGGGTGCCATTATTCTGGCGAAAGCTAACCTGAGTGAATGGGCCAATTTCCGTTGCAGCTTCTCCTCTAGCGGATGGAGTGGCGTAGGAGGTCAGACCAGAAATCCTTATATCACCGATAGGAATCCATGTGGTTCAAGCTCTGGTCCAGGAGTTGCTGTTTCGGCTAACCTCTGTATGTTTGCTGTAGGTACCGAGACTGACGGCTCTATCGTATGTCCTTCAAACGCCAATGGTATTGTGGGTATCAAACCTACCGTAGGATTAATCAGTCGCAGCGGAGTTGTTCCTATTTCCTTTTCACAGGATACACCCGGACCTATGGCCAGGACAGTCACCGATGCCGCCATTGCTTTGGGAACCATGACAGGTGTTGATTCTGCTGACAGCAAAACACTTGCTTCTAAAGGACATTCTTACACTAATTATACCCAATTTCTAAAGCTGGGAAGTATAAAAGGGAAGCGCATTGGATGGCTAACTTCGTCTGATGGCAGAAATTTCAAAGTAGACACGTTAATGCACCGTGCTGTCCGCTATCTGGAAAGCCAGGGTGCCACAATTGTCAAAATCAAAAGGATTTTACAACCCAAAGTCGGGGCAGAATCCTTCCAGGTACTTTTGTATGAGTTTAAGGATGGCTTGAACAAATATTTTAAAAGTCTGGGACCAAAAGCTAAAGTTAAAAGTCTGAAACAGCTCATTGCTTTTGATAAAAAAGATTCTGTGGAACTTAAATACTTTGACCAAAGTCTTTTAATCAAAGCGGAAGCCAAAGGAAATTTGAACAGTCCTGAATATAAAAAAGATTTAAAGCTGATGCATGAAGGCAGCCGCAAGGAAGGAATTGATCGTGTAATGAACAAATACCATTTAGATGCGATTATTGCACCTACGGGCGGTCCTGCTTGGAAAACGGACTTGGTGAATGGCGACAGTTTTACCATTAGTAGTTCTTCACCGGCAGCTATTTCAGGTTATCCGAGCATTGCGGTTCCCATGGGATTTATACAAGGCTTACCCGTGGATATCTCCTTCTTCGGAAGAGCATGGAGTGAACCTAAACTTATCAGCATTGCTTATTCCTACGAACAGGGAACGCATTACAGAAAACCGCCTAAGTATTTAAAAGGTAATTACTAATAAAAGATTTTTGATTTATAAAATCTGTCATTTTGGAGGATTCAGAATTCTGAATCCTCCAAAATGTTTATATTGCCGACTATGAAAGAGCAAATAAAAGTCATTGGCTTTGATGCAGATGACACCTTATGGGTCAATGAACCTTATTACAGGGAAACAGAACGACTTTTTGCCGAATTGATGAGTCCCGTTGCTGATAAAGATTCAGTAATGAAAGCACTAATCAATATAGAGGTGAAAAATATGCCGCTTTATGGTTACGGCGCAAAAGCTTTCATGCTTTCCATGATTGAAACAGCACTGGAGATAGCCGGCGACGAAACGAAACCGGAAATTATCAAAGGCGTTTTGTCTCTTGGAAAGGCATTAATCAACAAACCGATAGTTTTACTTGACAATGCGCAAAATGCGCTGCAAAAACTTAAGAATCAATACAAACTGGTTCTTGTAACCAAAGGAGATTTATTGGATCAGGAAAGAAAACTCAGAAAATCAGGCCTACACAATTGCTTTCACCACATTGAGATTTTAAGCGAAAAAAAAGAAGGAAACTATCAAAACCTATTACAAAATCTGGAAGTTACTCCGGATGCCTTCATGATGGTGGGAAACTCATTAAAATCAGATGTTATTCCAGCTTTAAAGATTGGTGCCTGGGGCGTTTACATTCCCTATCACACATCCTGGGTCCATGAAAGAACAGACGAAAATCCCAATCAATGGGAAAAGTTTATTGAAATGGAAAGTCTGTCAAAACTAGCTGCTATAATGCGGACAAATTGATTTTTTCATCGCAAGAGGCTTCCTAAACCAAAATTAAACAATGTCTTAAAGCAGAGCCCCTTTACCAGACTTGATTACAGCAGTATTCTGAAAAAAGTTTAAAAAATTTTTGGTTTATATTATAAAGTACTTTATGTTTGCAACATATTTTAAATATAAAATTAAAAATCATGGAAAATACAGAATTAACGCCTGAAAAGAGTTTTGAACTTATTAATCAGGTAATTAAAGATGCCAAAAATCGCATCGAAGAAAACGGATTTATTTATGCCTTTTGGGGTGTATTGAGCACTGCCGCTGCTCTAGGTCAATTTTTTCTGCTTAGAAACGGCTATTTAAATATTAATTATTATCCCTACTTTATAATGCCGCTTGGGGCAATTTACACCGGATTTTACTTTTACAGAAAGAAAAGAGGTGAACGAAATCATATCGGTAGGATATTGGGGGTTTCATGGTCAGCTATAGTATTGAATGTATTCATTTTAGGATTCCTTTTGGCTGGGAACTTAAAAGAAAATCTCATCCCTGTGATTCTGGTTCTTTTAGGAATTGCCATAATTATATCAGCCGGAACAACTAGAAACCAGCTGCTTCTTGTTTCCGGAATCATTATGAATCTTGCCGGATTATTTTGCTTCAGCCTAGCCTGGATGTATCAGCCGCTCTTATTAGGAATTGTATCAGCAGTTACTATATTGATACCTGGAATTATTTTAATGGTTGAACATAAAAGGAAACAAAATGATTAAAGATCTGGACCCACTATTGCATTCGCAGCTTAGGCTCGCTATTATGTCTTTCTTGCTGGTCCATGGGAAGTCTGATTTTAAAGAACTTGCAAAGCTCACCAAAGCAAGTGCCGGGAATCTGAGTGTCCAAATTAAAAAGCTGGAGGAAGCGAGTTATATCCGCTCAAAAAAAGGTTTTTTAAACAATTATCCTCATACATCCATTGAGATAACGAAAACGGGCATAGATGCTTTTGAAAAATACGCAGCAGCTATCAAACAGTATCTTAATCCGGAATCTGAATAAATCATTCCGGTGCTATATTAAAAATAGACTTTTGAATATGCTGTATTAATTCTGCAAGGTTTTCAGTTGCTCTTCAAGGACCTGAATGCGTGCCTCGGCATCCGCTTGTTTTTGACGCTCTTTGTCAACAACAGCAGCAGGTGCATTATTGACAAACCGTTCGTTAGAAAGCTTTTTCATAACTGAGTTCAGAAAACCTTTTGTATAATTAAGCTCTTCCTCAATTTTCTTGCTTTCAGCTTCAACATCCACGTTTTGGCTCCTGGGTACATAATATTCCTGGGCACCAATCGTAAAGGTCAGCATGCCTTCAGGTTTTTCTTTAATGATTTCGATATCAGAAATATTCCCCAGTTTTGAAACAACAGGATAAAAATCACAATTTGCATTTTCACCATCCAAAGCTTTGAGCTCGATAGAATCTTTGTTAGGAATATTACTTTCCTTCCGGATATTTCTAATGTTTATTATAATTTGTTCTGCCTTTTCAAAACCCGCAAGAATCTTACCATCCCAGGGCTTGGAAACCGGCATTTCTGCAACAATAATGTCCTCCCCTTCTTTTCTTTCACCTAAAAGATGCCAAATCTCTTCGGTAATAAAGGGCATGAAAGGATGCAGCATTTTCATCAATGATTCAAAGAATCCGATAGTTTTCTTATAAGTTTCGGCATCAATCGGTTGTTGGTAAGCCGGTTTCACAATTTCCAAATACCAGCTGCAAAATGTATCCCAAACCAATTTGTAAGCGGACATCAGAACATCCGAAATCCGATACTGTGTATAGTATTGCTCCATTTCTTCAGCAACCTGGTTCATTTTAGCTTCGAACCATTTTACTGCCAGCTTGTTGTATTCCGGTGTTTCAAGTTTATAATCAACTTTCCAGCCTTTTACCAATCTCAACGCATTCCAGATCTTATTACTGAAATTGCGCCCCTGCTCACACAAAATTTCATCAAACGGAAGGTCATTACCGGCCGGAGATGTCAGCAACATGCCAACTCGCACTCCATCGGCACCATATTTTTTTATCAAACCAATGGGATCAGGTGAATTCCCCAAAGATTTAGACATCTTTCTTCCCAGCTTATCGCGAACAATTCCTGTAAAGTAAACATTACGGAAAGGAACATCTTTTCGGTATTCAAGTCCCGACATAATCATCCGGGCAACCCAGAAAAAGATAATTTCCGGTGCTGTAACTAAATCATTAGTTGGGTAGTAATACTTAATGTCTTCATTATCCGGAAAACGAATGCCATCAAAAACTGAAATTGGCCACAGCCAAGAAGAAAACCAAGTATCCATTACGTCTTCATCCTGCTTCAAATCAGAAAGTTGCAATTTCGAATCAAACTGTTTATTAGCTTGTTCAAGTGCTTCTTCCTGTGTTTTTGCAACCACAAATTCCCCATTGGGCAAATAGTAAACCGGGATGCGATGTCCCCACCAAAGTTGCCTTGAAATATTCCAGTCATGGACATTTTCCAGCCAATGGCGGTAAATATTTTTGAACTTAGCCGGATGAAATTTGATTTCGTTTTCTTCAACGACCTTCAAAGCATCTTTGGCAAGTTCTTTCATTTTCAGGAACCACTGAACGGATAATCTAGGCTCTATAACCGCATCCGTACGTTCTGAAAATCCAACTTTGTTTACATAATCTTCAATTTTCACAAGGTTACCAGCCTTTTCCAGATCTTTTACAATCTCATCACGAACATCAAACCTGTCTTTACCCACATACAATTGGGCACTTTTATTTAATGTACCGTCATCGTTGAAAATATCAATACTTTCAAGCTTGTGCTTCATTCCGAGTTCATAGTCATGAATATCGTGTGCCGGAGTGATTTTCAAAGCACCTGTACCAAATTCACGATCTACATATTCGTCTTTAATTACCGGAACGGCACGATTTACCAACGGAACGATAACCTTTTTACCATGAAATTTTTTAAAACGATCATCTTCGGGATGCACGCAAACAGCAGTATCACCCAGGATTGTTTCAGGGCGGGTTGTCGCAATAGTCAGAAAATCATCACTTCCTTCTACATTGTAACGTAGGTAATAAAGTTTTGATTGGAGTTCTTTATGAATTACTTCCTCATCCGAAACAGCTGTCTTAGCCTGAGGATCCCAGTTTACCATACGAACACCCCTATAAATCAGCCCCTTATTATACAAATCGATAAAGGTATCAATAACTGATTCGTAAAGACTATCATCCATGGTAAAACTTGTCCGCTCCCAGTCGCAGGAAGCACCTAGTTTTTTCAACTGTTCCAGGATAATTCCACCATGTTTATCTTTCCACTCATAAG
>CAZGZO010000105.1:2757-9437 GCA_964529695.1 uncultured Lentimicrobiaceae bacterium | reverse complement strand
TGTAGAAATTTTTCCACAACGCTTTCGGCTCAAGATTTAATATGTCTTTGCTCATTTCAGTATTATTTGATGATAAATTTTATTTTGGACGTAAAATTAAGGATTATTTGCTTTGTCTCCTTTTTAGGATCCCCGTTCAAACGTTAAAATATTGAAAGAGGGGGAGAAGTTTATGAGGTGACTAAAGTTTTGGCACAAGTGGACGCTTGACATACCAATGTTTAAATTTTTCTTCCATAGCTTTACCTTTTTTTGTGTAACGTTATTTCAGGACGAGACACATTATATATCAAAAAAGGCCGTCCTTTTGGGACAGCCTTTTTCTAATTTTGATTGAAAAGTTTTTATTCAGCTTCAATTTTAGCTTCAATAGCTTCAGCTTTCTCTTCGATGTTTGGCAATTCCAAACCGTAACCTTTTTTCTTGTCTTCTGCTTTAAGGAGGAAGCCAACAATAACGGAAAATACACCCAGTAAGACAAATATGAGAATATCGTGCTCATAGTTGTATGTGATATTCAGTTTCTCTTTTTTGATGATTGGATAGGTTGACCGTGTAAATACAGTTGCCATTGCCAAGAGGGAAGCCCTGCTTCCATCTTTCAAGTTGAATTGACTTGCGGCATTCATGTTGGATGCAACAATATTGTTTTGCAATGCAGTTTTATTGATATCTTTTTCTGGTGTTGGTACATAGAAAGTGTTTTGAACGATAGAGTCAACAACCCTTCCAGTAGCCTTATCAATAGCAATTTTTAAATCCTTTTTGTTGTAGTTAATTTGATTAGCCGCCAAAGTTTTGTGAAAACTCTGTTCAATGGAGGATTTTATCAGCATTTTATTTGGTGAAACAGCGGGATTCGATACACTCAGAACATAACCGAGTACCATAGGTATAATCATTAAGCCGATGTTTTGTATGTAAAAAATAACTGCATAGGCTGTTCCTAATTTCTTTTCAGGAATAAACTTTGGTACTGATGGCCACATAGCGGAAGGTACCAGTGAAAAAGCAATACCCAGAATAACAATCATGGAAGCAGCAAATACCCAGTGGTTCAGGAAGGGTACAGCTAAGAAGCTATGTACTAAAAGAAGCATAACTGCACCAATGATCATGATGGTTGCCCCTTTTCCTTTTCTATCATATATACTTCCAAAAAATGGAGTTAAGATGATGGTTCCGGCTGGAAGTAATGCAGGAATATATCCGGCAAGTTTTGGTGCTACATGATATTTATTGATGATGAAATCCGGTGCAAAAAATAAGAATGGGAATACCGCTCCGTAAAATAAAACACAAAGAATGGCAATGTACCAGAATGCTTTGTTGCTTACAATAGAAACAATATCTTTTACCCGGAAAGGCTCTTCTTCTTCAACTTCAATATTTGCTTCAGACTTATCCAGCTTAATATCCATAACAATGTAAGTGATGAAGGCAACAAGACCTACCAGCATGAGGACAAAAGCGAGCAGAATGGGGGTGCTATAAGTGTGTTTGATGGCCAACGGCAATGAAATAGCCAGAGCCAAGGCAGTTCCTAAACGAGCAATAGACATCTGAAGTCCCATAGCGAGAGCCATTTCCTTGCCCTTAAACCACTTCACTATGGCCTTGGAAAGCGTTATTCCCGTCGCCTCACTTCCTATTCCGAAAATGGCAAAACCAAGACACGACAAGAAAACCTGCATGGATAGTGTTCCGATGAATGGAAGGGTTACATGCATAGCCAACATATGGGCGGGCATAGCTGTCATGGCCCAATAATTAAGGGCTGTTCCAATGGCCATCATTGCAGTGGCACCCAAACCGGTAACTCTGATGCCTAATTTGTCAAGAATTAATCCGCTGAATATCAGCATTAAAAATAAAACATTGAACCAAGCGTAAGAACCGGTGTAATACCCGATATCTTTACTGGTCCAACCCAAAGCGGTTTCTAGAATAGGCTTAATTGAGGAACCTGCATAATTAAAATAATAGGCGCCGAACATGGACATGGAAACTACAAACATGGCCGTCCAACGAGCCAAAGGAGATTCTCTGAGAGATTTCTGTATTGCTTCTGTCATAATAAATTTATTTTAGAAAAGTTTCTTTAAAAGAGAATGTAAAACGGGCGAAAATAAGAAATTTTTTTTGAGGCTGCCATAATTTCATGTTAATAAGTAAGAATTTCATCAAGATTTATATCGTTTGTTATACAGATTGGATTTTAATTCTAAAATCCTTAAAGTATGAATTATCAATCTGTTATTTATAAACATGTACGATCTGTTTGCTTTGGAAGTAATCCTCAGCAAAGTATTTTGAAACAGGGTAAGTTGATACTCTGGTCATTTTCAGTTTCTTAACACGATTTATTTCGTCTTCAATACCCATTCCTTTGAGATATAAAATCCCATTGGGAAGCCGGTTAAAAGATTGGTGGTGCACTTTGTAAAACGTCCACCTTGTAAAAGCTTCCAAATCGGTAACTGCCCGGCTGACAATGAAATCAAAGGTACGATCGACCTGCTCTACACGGGTTTGAATGGCTTCCACATTTTCTAACCCCAATGATTTTACCACTTCATTCACTACCTTAATTTTCTTTCCGATGGAATCAGCAAGAAAAAATTTAGCTTTTGGAAATAAAATAGCTAATGGAATTCCCGGAAAACCTCCACCTGTTCCAGCATCCATAACCTCCGTGAAATCTTTGAAAGGAACCAGTTTACCAATGGCCAGCGAATGCAAGACATGATGTAGGTAAAATTCGTCCATATCCTTCCGGGAAATGACATTGATTTTGCTATTCCAGTCGGTATACAAATCTTTCAGCAGATCAAACTGCTCTTTTTGCTTTTTACTTAAATCCGGAAAATAACTGAATAATCGGGAAGTGTCCATATACTTTTTCAATGAAGCAAAGCTATGAAAATTATTTTGGATGGGAGGCTGGTAAATGAGATACTGATTTGTTATGATCTTTCAAATACGCTTATGCTTTAATTAATCCCCGGCAGGGCTAATGAGTTGCCCGTGGTTTCCTGACTGCAGTCAGGCAAGTTAACCCCGGGTGTAAAAAATGTATTTCCCCCAAAACAGCTTTTCTGCAACGTTTGCGCCATTAGATAAGTGCCTGGAATTTCTTAGACTGGTTCTAAACAAAAATTGAAAAATTTTTCAAAGAACACTTGCACAGAAAATTTTTTTGCATAGTTTTGTCCCGTTATTCAAATATTCCTAACCCGGATGTTTGAATTATACAGAGGAGTGGAGAGAACAGGCTCTGCGAAACTCCGACAACCTGCCAACTAATGGCAAGGTGCCAATACCTGCCACTCCGGACAAAACCGGAGGGAATTATAATTTAAACTGAAAAAAATGAAAAGTAATTCTTTTTATCCGGGAATTTCCCGAAAGCTAATAAGACACACAGCGCCACAGTTTACAACTTTGTTATTTCGTGGCATTTTTTCTGAGAATTTTTCTGCCATTTGCAGGATGCGAATGCTCTAGGGGCATTGTGTATCTTTTGGAACATGGTGTCCCCACATCTTAACTAGGTATTAGTCTGGCCAGACCAAACCAAATCATTTTAATCATTTATCAATTATCATTTTTTAATTTAAAAACAATATTTTATCATGAAATACGAAACTTTACAAGTTCATGCCGGTCATACACCGGACGAAGCAACGCTCTCAAGAGCAGTCCCGATTTATCAGACAACATCTTATGTTTTCAACAATACCGAACATGCCGCCAAACTTTTTGGCCTTGAAGAGTTCGGAAATATATATACCAGAATCATGAATCCCACCAACGATGTGCTGGAAAAAAGACTGGCAGCGTTAGAAGGTGGTGTGGCTGCTTTGTCTGTGGCATCAGGGCATTCAGCTCAGTTCATTGCTTTGAACAACATCCTGCAACAAGGTGACAACTTTGTTTCTTCACCCTATTTATATGGCGGAAGTTTCAATCAGTTTAAAGTTTCTTTTAAAAGGTTGGGTGTTAAGGTTCGCTTTGCAGAAAATCTTGAAATTGCCAATTTTGAAAAGAATATTGACGAGAATACCAAAGCTATTTATCTGGAAACCATTGGTAATCCAAGCTTTGAAGTTCCTGATTTTGAGAAATTTGCGGCATTGGCACGCAAATATGATCTTCCGTTAATTGTTGACAATACCTTTGGCGCAGGAGGATATCTCTGCAAACCGCTGGAACAAGGTGCCAATATTGTTGTGGAATCAGCTACCAAATGGATTGGCGGTCACGGTAACAGTATTGGAGGCGTCATTGTCGATGGTGGTACTTACGATTGGGGAAACGGAAAATTCCCGCAATTCTCCGAACCTTCTGAAGGCTATCACGGACTTGTCTTTTCAGATGTTTTTGGAAAAGATTCACAATTTGGAAATATTGCTTTCATCATCCGTGCCAGGGTAGAAGGTCTGCGTGATTTTGGTCCTGCATTGAGTCCTTTTAATGCGTTTCTCATTTTACAGGGAATTGAAACACTGTCGCTTCGGGTACAACGTTCCGTTGACAATGCACTGGAAATTGCCCAATGGTTATCCGAACATCCTAAAGTAGAAAGTGTTTCTTATCCTGGCCTTAAGGAAGATCCAAAACACGAAACCGCCAAAAAATATCTAAAACATGGCTTCGGAGCTGTTTTAAGCTTTTCGTTGAAAGGGACCAAAGAAGCCACGGCAAAATTTGTGGAGAGTCTGAAACTTGTCAGCCATCTGGCAAACGTGGGCGATACCAGGTCCCTGATTATCCAGCCGGCTTCTACCACCCATCAGCAATTGAGCACGCAAGAACTGGAAGCTGCAGGTATTGGACCCACTTTGCTGAGACTTTCAGTAGGAATTGAACACATTGATGATTTGAAAGAAGACATAGAACAGGCTTTGAATCAAATATAACTGAAATGCAACTGCTCAGAATTCCCGGTCGCTTCCCGCTTGAAAACGGTGCACATCTTTCAGGTGTGGAAGTGGCTTATCATACTTACGGAAAGCTGAATGCCGCAGGTGATAATGTGGTCTGGATCTGTCATGCCCTTACTGCAAACTCCGATCCACTGGACTGGTGGAAAGGTCTTGCAGGTGAAGGGCAGTGCTTCGATCCTGAAAAACATTTTATTGTCTGCGCCAATGTGCTGGGTTCCTGTTACGGAACTACCGGACCACTGTCGGCAGATGAACATGGAGCAGTTTATTATCACCGTTTTCCGGATGTTACTATTCGTGACATGGTCAAAGCACACATTGCTTTAAGAAAGCATCTGGGCATTTCACAAATTCAGGTGGTAACAGGTGGTTCCATCGGAAGTTTTCAGGCCGTGGAATGGGCCATAATGGAGCCGGATGTTGTGAAGCATCTGATCATGATTGCCGGCGGTGTGAAAGCGACTTCCTGGACAGCTGGGCTGAACGAAGCACAACGGATGGCTATCCGGGCAGATGAAAGCTATTTCAGCCAAAAACCGGACGGCGGTATTGCGGGAATGAAAGCAGCAAGGGCTATTGCATTATTAAGCTACAGAAATTCAAGAGCTTACAATAAAACACAAACTTTACACGAGGAAGATGATTTCCGGGAATTAAAAGCCATTACCTATCAACGGTATCAAGGCGAGAAGTTGGCCAACCGGTTTAATGCCTATTCCTATTTCGTGTTGACACGCGCTTTCGACAGCCATCACGTGGGAAGAAAACGTGGCGGATTGGAAAAAGCGCTGGCTTTGGTAAAGGCTAAAACGCTCGTTATTGGAATTGATACGGATATTCTTTTTCCAAAAGATGACCAGGAATTAATTAAAAAATATATTCCTGAGGCCCGGCTGGAATTCATCCATTCCGACTACGGGCATGATGGTTTTTTGCTGGAATACAATTCTATTACGAAAATTGTCAGGGATTTTATGAAGGACGTGGAAAGTTTTTAGAATCTTAACCACGAAGGAGCACAAAGTATGTGCACGAAGGTCACAAAGTTACTATTTAGATAAGATATTTCCTTTGTGTGCCTTTGTGGTAAAAAAAATAAAAAAATGAAGAAATTAAACATAGGTTTGTACGGGTTAGGCGTTGTAGGGCAAGGGCTTTACAACGTTTTGCAGAATAGCAGGACCGTGGACGCCGATATCCTGTCCATCTGCGTGAAGCATGAAAAGCCCAGGGCAGTGGGTGAGGATCTTATCACCCGTGACCAGGATCAAATCATTCAAAATTCCGATGTGAATGTTGTTGTTGAACTGATCGATGATGCGGATGATGCTTATCACATTGTTAAGAATGCGCTTTTGAATGGCAAAGATGTAGTTTCCGGCAACAAAAAAATGATTGCCGCCCATCTGAAAGAACTTATTGAAATTCAAAAAGATACCGGAAAGTCGTTGCTGTATGATGCTTCTGCCTGCGGTTCTATTCCCATCATCAGGAATCTGGAAGAATATTATGATAATGATTTACTTTTATCAATCACCGGTATTTTAAATGGCTCCTCAAATTATATCCTGACCAAGATATTCCGCGATAATCAGGATTATCATGCTGCTTTAAAAGAAGCACAGGAGTTGGGTTTTGCTGAAAGCAACCCGGCTTTTGATGTGGATGGTAACGACTCGTTGTTTAAGCTGGTGATTATCACGGCTCATGCTTTTGGACTGCTTGTTGCAC
>CAZGZO010000105.1:0-2657 GCA_964529695.1 uncultured Lentimicrobiaceae bacterium | reverse complement strand
TCGTTGTTTAAGCTGGTGATTATCACGGCTCATGCTTTTGGACTGCTTGTTGCACCGGATGATATTTTCCGATTCGGTATTTCAAAAATTAATGCTTTTGATGTACAGTTTGCCAAAGAAAAAGGTTTGAAAATTAAGTTGGTAGCTAAAGTGTTGAAAACTGAAAACAACGCGGTTTCACTGTATGTGGCACCCCAATTTGTAAATGAAAGTAAATATATCTATAATGTTGAAGATGAGTACAATGGTGTGGTTATTAAAGGGGCTTTTTACGACAAACAATTTATGTTTGGTAAAGGGGCAGGCGCCTTTCCAACAGGTTCTGCCGTTCTATCCGACATCACTGCATTAAGCCATAACTACAAATACGAATATAAAAAGCTCAAATATTTTAATAAACCTTCATTTTCTAATGATGTTACACTCCAAATTTACTTGCGTTATCAGCAGGAAAAAGATTTGAGGCATTTCAATTTCGAAGAAATTTCTGAACAATATTCCGGTAACGGAAATAATTTTATTGTTGGAAAAATCAAACTTTCCAATCTTGTTGCGATTAAAGACCTGGTAGGTGATTTGCCGGTATTTCTAGGAGTTATTTAGCGTTTGAAAAGCTTGAAATCCGAGGTGATTAAATGCCCAACAAAGTTCAGAATATTTCAATCTTTTTAAAATTTCTTATTTTTAAGAAAAAAAACAATGATAACTTATGAATTCTTTCTTGAAGTAAAGTTAACTGTTATTAAATTTTCGGGGAAGATTGATAAGAAATCGTTGATGTCGTTTCTGGACTTTTTGTTTCATAAAAAAGAGACGACAGAAGTTTCTAAAGCACTATTAGATTACCGTGATTCTATTTTGGATATTCCAATAAATGAGCTGGGTGATATTGTAAAACTCAGGTTAGATAATTCCGATGCTATGGAAAAGGTCCAAACAATTCATTTGGTAAATTCTTCTTATGAAACGGCATTTACAACTTTATTTTCTCAACAAATCCCCAAAAAAATAGCGGATATTGCAGTTTGTTCGACTCTTAGCCGTGCCATTGAATTGCTGGATATTAATTTATCATTAAGCGAAATGGAAAACCAATTAGAAAATCTGAAATTCAGCTACCAGTTACCCGGTTAATTTTCTCTTACTGATAGCTGTATAATATTTTCCCGTTCCAGAACATCCTTTGTAACAGATAATTTAATAAATTTGGAATTCAAAACCCGCCTTCCTGAACCAAATCTTTGGAAAGACGCCGTAGTTAAACATTATGAAAAACATCAAAAAACTGAAGTCATGAAAAATCTATTTAAATTATGCTTAGTAGTTATTCTTGCGTTTACTCTTTTTTCCTGTTCCAAGAAAAAAAATGACCAAATGGTGGGAAAATGGCCTGACATAATTAAACTTTCCAGCAAAACAGCTGTCTTCAATGCTTCAGGAGACTCCATAGCAATTACTACAGGAGGATCCTGGTGGTGGGTAAATAATGTAGGAGTGCTTAACCCGGGAACAGATACTACCTGGTATTATAATTTTAAAGGAGTGAATCTCGAATCGGATCATTATTCTATAAAACAGGCTTGTTTTAATGTGAAACGTATTGATTCACACACGCTTTTTATTAAAGTCGAAGCAAATCCTAAAAATGTGAAACGCATCATCACTGTCGGTCTGCAAGCTGGCGATTATTTTGACGGTGTGACGATTACACAGCTGGCTAAATAACCTTTATGAAAGTTTGTTCGGAAATCTAAATTTCGTTTCCTAATTCTCTACAGGTTGTGCCATTTCTTTCTTTCACTATGACAAAGGCCATTTTGAGTTAAATAAAGTCGGTAAAGCAGAATTATGGGTAAATCTTAACAGTCCGCCAATTCTCCATTTAAAAACCAAAGCGGGACAAACATTTTATTTGAATTATTCCAATTCTCAAAAGACCAGAGATTTGTATTACAGACTTAAAGAAAGAGTGATGTGGTTGACTAAAAAAAAGTATTTATTAAATGCTGATTATGAAAATACTTAGTTAGTTAAATCTAACTTTCCAACAACTTTTTTCATCGTACTCAATCAATCGTCATTATCTTCTTTCCCTGCATACTTAGCCGGATAAGCCTTGTTTTTCTTTACCGAAGACCAGATGATATGATTCAGTAAATTATCATTGCCCATATCAAGACCCAGTTTGGACATGGCCAGCGATGCTTTGGCATATCTTTTCTGCCTGCCGGTTAAGGCACTCAGGGCCGGGTTCATCTCGTTAAGCGGCGTTTCGTTTTTCACATAAGTGTAAGGCGTGAAATCCGGTTTGTCCGAAAAGGCATGAAACATAGGCTTGGCAGTTGCATCCTCGATATTCATAGGAGGTATTCCAAGAATCTGTTCAATGGTTCGAATCAGGGAAGTCTGGTTGTAATTGGTGGAAACGACCTTCTGATTTCTGGTATAAGGACTTAGAATCATCCCCACTGTTCTGTATGCTGAAACATGGTCCCAACCATCCTGAGAATCATCTTCTGTAACAAAAACAACAGTATTTTTCCAGAACTTACTGTGCGATAATGCATCGATTATTTTTCCCAGGGCCAAATCATTATCAGCGACCATGGCACGCGGTGTCGGGAAACCGGGAGCTGTTCCTGCTGTGTGATCATCGG
>CAZGZO010000104.1:0-9788 GCA_964529695.1 uncultured Lentimicrobiaceae bacterium | reverse complement strand
CAAAGCCCCTTGAATATGGGAGCGTTTCAGTTGTTCTATTGAACATAGGATCGGAAAGTGCTTTTTTGACCGTAAAATCACATTATGTCGGATTGAAGAAAGCGCCTTATTATGAAGAAAAGAACTTATGGACACATAAATTTAACAACACCGATGATTTGATTCGTGGTTTTGTCCCTCCTCATGGTGTCTTAATGTTTCGTATATGGGCAAAATAGAGTAAGAAATAAGATTTAGTCCCGGAAATACTTGTAGTCAGGATAACAAATCAAATTCATTGGATATCAGTGTGTTTACTGTTTCAAAATGTCATTTTTATGCTTTGTTTTAAACAATTTCAATTTTAAAAAAATGAGTTATAAACATTCTTCAATTTATGAAACAAGAGCTTTATTAAAACTCGTTTTGTTTTCTATAATATTCACAATTAGTTTATCGTCTTGTAATAAATCCAGCAATAATCAAAACAATTCCTCTGGAACAAAAGTCAAGATTTCTACGCCAAACGGTGAGGCTGGATATATTTATGTAGACGGCAGCTACACCGGTTCTATGGCACCTGGATCTATAAATATACCTGGTGGAAATCATACAGTTGGAGTCGCTTTGAAAGATTCCTGGCAATATTTATTGAAGCCATCGGTCAATATTACCGGTAATACAACATTAAACTTTACATTATCAGATAAACCGACCCCGAAAGTTTGGAAATTTTTATTTGTGGGAATTGATACTGTCACTCAGAATGGATTAAAATCGTATTTCACTCCTGATGAACTTAAATCGTGTTATGATTATTTTCTGTTGAGTGTGCAGGATTATATAGAAAAGTATTCCTATGGAACGATGGATTGTCAAATTACGCGTCATGATTTGCAAAATCCTGTAACCCTGACGTCTTCAAGTTCTGGCCCTGTAGTTGCTGCCTCTGATATTGTGAATTTGATACCTTCCATTAAACCAGGTACTTATGATGATGTATTTGTTTGTTGGAAACAGAAAACAGGTTCTGTTGATTTTGGAGGAAATTATTTTGGGCTGGCAGAAACAGCGCCTTTAAGTGAACCATACAAAACAGGATACTTACAAGTAAAGTTCACTCCTGATCCTTATGCTACCATACAGGATCATATTAAATACTACGAGAATAATGATCCCGGTGTTTGGGTTCATGAATGGCTCCACACCGTAGCGGAACATTTTTTTGAGAATAAGGGCAGGCCAATGCCCAAAGCTAGTCTAGGTGGTGGGTTCGTTGTGCATGCGGCAGAATCGTACGGATACTCATCCCCATGGATGACCTGGTATCGTGATTTAATTTCAGGACGAGTTTTATCACAAGATGGAGCCTCCTATTTAGGAATAGGGCCTGAAGCATTTCTGGGTTGTACTGTCCGTGAAACAGCAGTAGGGTGCACTAATTAAGTATTTTATATTATACAAATCTCAAAAATTATTCTTTAATGCCTCTTCCATACCTTAATTCACGATATCTTTTAAAGAGAATCTTCTTCCTAATTAGTGCATCTCTTTTCTTTGTGTCGGCATCTGGTCAGACGAAAGTCGATTTTAAGTCATCTGATATTGCATTAGTAAGTGCCTTTAACTGGGCAAAAGAAACTGCATTGAGTTATAAAAGAAATTCCGACGATCCGGTAGGTCCATGGTATGAAGCTGCGTTACCCGGAAGACATGCTTTTTGTATTCGTGATGTGTCTCATCAATGTATTGGTGCTGAGATACTTGGTCTAAGCCAGCAAAATAAAAACATGTTTTTTAAATTCGTTTCGAATATCTCAGGAACCAAGAATTGGTGCAGTTATTGGGAAATCAACAAATGGAATAAGCCTGCCCCGGCTGATTATAAAAGTGACAGTGCATTTTGGTATAACCTGGATGCTAATTTTGATTTGATTTATGCTTGCTGGAGGCTATATCAATGGACAGGAAATAAATATTACATATCAAATCCGGTCTTTGTTCGGTTTTTTAATAAATCATTAAACAATTATATAAAAGACTGGAAACTGGAAGCTGATTCATTGCTAACGAGACCTCCAATGCCTAACGAACCAAAGCACTTTCCAAAAAAAGGCAACTATAACAGAAGTCGAGGCTTGCCTTCATACATAGAAAGTTTCCCTCATGTAAAAATGAGTTCAGACTTGCTATCAGCTATTTATCAGGGTTTCATCTCCTACGTTTCTATTCTAAAGGAAGATGGAGATTCAGTTGGAACCCAATATTATTCTCATAAAGCTGATAACTATAAAAAGGAATTAAATGCAACTTGGTGGAATAGCAAATCGCATGCATTTTATAATATTTATTCTGACGACGGGAAATTTTACCGGGTAAAGGGAGCCGGTGTATTTATGTTGTGGTTCCATGCACTAAATAGCAAGGCAAAGAGATATGCCACCATTCATAATATAACATCTGCTAAATTGAACGTAGAAACAACGTCTTATTTACCTTATCTACTTTGTTTAAATGATAGGGGAGATCTCGCCCGTAAGTATATTTTATATCTATGTAATCCGGCTACTCCAAGAAGAACATATCCAGAAGTGTCTTTTGGAGTAGTTGAAGGAATTGTCCAGGGATTAATGGGAATTAAACCTGAGGCAAGTTCACGAACAATATGTACGCTGGATAGAGATGATGATACAACTATCTTAAAAATCAATAACTTAAATATATTGAATACAAAGGTCAGTGTGCAGCATTTGGGTTCCAATAAAACAGTTTTTCAAAACAATGGTGATAAAAATCTCTATTGGAAAGCTGAATTTCCAGGAAGACACAATACTATTTTATTAAAAGGAAAATACTTAAAAGCAAAAATCGGCAAAGATTTAAATGGAAACATTTACTCTTTTTTACGGATTATTGTTTATCCGGGGCAAAAAATTAGCGCGTCTGTAATCCATTCTGAAACAAATAATTAATTTAATAAAAGTAAAAATGAAAAGAATTACTATTGTCTTAATCCTATCGATGATGTGTTTGACACAAGTCTATGGACAAAAATTTCAAGGGCTTGCTAAAACACCACCCATGGGGTGGAACAGTTGGAACATTTTCCAAACCAATATAAACGAAAAGGTCATCAAAGAAATTGCAGATGCAATGGTTTCTTCAGGAATGAAAGCAGCAGGTTATAAATATATTATTCTTGACGATGGCTGGATGGCAATGAAAAGAGATAGTGTCACTGGTAATCTTGTGCCTGATCCGAAAAAATTTCCTCATGGGATGAAAGCTCTTGCCGATTATATCCATTCTAAAGGTTTAAAATTTGGATTATATAATTGTGCAGGAACGCTAACTTGCCAAGGATATCCCGGGACGCGGGGATATGAGTATCAAGATGCTCGCTTGTATGCTTCCTGGGGTGTTGATTACTTCAAATACGATTGGTGTCATACTCAATGGATAAATCCCAGGGAAGCTTATTTAACTATGAGCAAGGCACTTAGAGCTGCAGGCCGTCCTGTCGTTTTTAGTGTGTGTAATTGGGGGATAAAAAAACCTTGGGAATGGGCGCCTCACATTGCAGAACTTTGGCGTACAACAGATGATATTTACCATGTTTTTGACGGGATACACAGTTTCGGATCTTGGTATGCCCTGGGGGTCATGAGAATCGTTGATCTGCAAAAGGGACTCAGAAAATATGCCGGGCCTGGGCATTGGAATGATCCTGATATGCTTGAGGTTGGCAATGGTATGACTACCAGTGAAGATCGTGCTCATTTTTCAATGTGGTGTATGCTGGCTGCTCCTCTAATTGCCGGGAATGACCTGAGAAAAATGTCTAAGACGACACTTGATATCCTTACAAACAGAGATGCAATTGCTGTTGATCAGGATTCTCTGGGAATTGAGGGCTTTAAATATGCTGATAGTGATAGTCTTGAAGTCTGGCTTAAACCTTTAGTAAAGGGTGACTGGGCAGTTTGTTTTCTCAACCGTTCATCAAAAAAGAAGAAAATTGACTTTAACTGGAGAAATAAAATCATAACCGATTCTCTGTCACACAGGCAGCTTAATGCAAAGGTAAACAGGTATAAACTCAAAAACTTGTGGACTAAAAAAAATATTGGAACAACAAGGAGAGCATTAAAAGCTTCCGTCGATTCACATGATGTGCTGATGCTTCGATTGCATAAAATTGATTAAAAAATATTGGTGCTCGAATATTCAAAATGAATCTTGAAATGATCAAAAGAAAATATTGGCATAAATCATTGATTTACTTTTTACAAGGTGTCTGCCACCGAAAAAAAATTTCTACAATTTTTCTCATAACGTTTTTTTCAAATTTCACTTATGGCAGCAGTTTATCTCAGAGCTCCTTCCCAGCATTGGGGGGGAGCTTAAACTGCTTAAACTATGCAGGGAATCCGACTTCAGCAACTTATGAAAAATCTCTGGCATTTTCTGACAAGGGGGCCTGGTTTGGTTATGGTTTTCTTGAGAAATCGGGAGTAACCGGAGGTTTCTCAGGTCCCTATTTAATGACGGAACCCTATGGCTCCTGGCTCAGCCGGTCTTTCACGGCTTTGAACCTTAATAACAGGGCTGATAAAAGTCTTATAAACTGGCATAAATCACTGGTTTACCAACATAGTTATAATAGTCATTTGGAGCAGGTATTCAAAAATAAATCACTTCAAATAAAACAACGGCTTGTATTTTTATCAGGACTTACTGCTTTACAGCAAACAATAATCACCAACCGTTCATCAAAACCCATACGGTTGTATCCGTCTTTTAGCGGGAAACTATTGTTAAAGGATATAAAATTATCAAAGGAAGACGGAATACTCAAAATCAGCTCTAAGAAAAGTGTTGCAATAGGATATCTTGAATTCATCAAAAACAAGGCAACCCTGACAATCACCAAAGATGGTTACCATGCAACTTTAAAAGAATTTACTCTTCAACCAGGACAATCAAAAGACTTCTTGACATCGTTGTCTTTAATATTTCCAAGGTATTCCTGGCAATCAGAGAAAAAACATATCTCGGATGCAGATTTTAATACTGTATTAAAAATTACAGAGAAACAGAAGGAACAGGAACTTGCAAAATTATACAAGAAAAAAAAGGCCGAATTCAAAGGGGCGATTTATTCAAGACTGATAGCAAAACTGGTTCTTACGCTTCAAAACAATACAAGGATTCCGGCACAAGGGCTAAAACATGCAGGACTTTTCCCAAGCTATCATTACAAATGGTACCATGGATTTTGGGCTTGGGATAGTTGGAAGCATGCTGCTTCGGTTGTGCAGTACAATCCACGACTGGCAGAAGAACAGGTTTTGGCCTTGTTCGACTACCAAAGACCAAACGGCTTTGTTCCGGATTGTATTTACAGAGATACAATAAACGAGCCTGACAATTACAGGAATACCAAACCTCCATTGGCTGCTTGGGCAGTTTGGAAAATTTATCAGCAAACCGGAGACAAAAAATTCCTTGAAGAAATGTATCCCAAGCTAAAAGCATATCATTTATGGTGGTATAAATACCGGGATCACGATCATGACGGTTTATGTGAATATGGTTGTACAGATGGTACACTGATAGCGGCCAAATGGGAAAGTGGCATGGACAATGCTGTTCGCTTTGATAATAGTAAAATACTTAAAAATGGAAAAGGTGCCTATTCATTAAACCAGGAAAGTGTAGATTTAAATGCATACTTGTATGCAGAGGACAATTATCTACATAAGATTGCCCATGTGCTTGATTTGAATCAAGATGCAGCTAAATGGTATAAAAGTGCTATTATTTTAAAGCAAAAAATCCAAAAACAGTTTTGGGACAAAACTACGGGCTGGTTCTACGACAGTAATATTCAGGGAACAGCATTATTATCAAAAAACATGGGTTGTGAGGGATATATTCCTCTTTGGGCCGGAGTAGCCACTAAAGAGCAGGCCAAGAGGATTTTAAAAAATATAATGAATCCATCGATATTTAATACCTATTTACCGTTGCCCACACTAGCTGCCAACAGTTCTAAATTTGAGCCTACGAAAGGATATTGGCGTGGTCCCGTATGGATTGACCAAAGTTATTTTGCCATTATCGGGCTAGAGAAATATGGTTATAACAAGCAGGCCAATCTTCTAACCAGAAGGCTTATAACACATGCAAAAGGTGTTCTGGAACAAGGAACCTCTATTCGGGAAAACTATCAGCCGAACAGTGGAGCAGGGTTGGGAGCCCGGAATTTTGGATGGTCTGCGGCACTTTATTTGCTGTTACTGATAGGAAAATAATTTAAATATAATCACAAATCCTGATGATATGAAAAAGACAAACCTGTTACTTACAAAATTGATTCTTGTGGCTTTAATCCTTGTAGGGTGTTCGCCTTAAAAAAGATCTTAATAATCATGGGGCCGTCTGAATCATAACGTGATTTTTAGATGGTCCCATTGATTTCAACAAATAATGTCTTTATTGGCCGGTTGCTTAGTAATGTTTCGATATATAAATTGAATGAAACCTAAATTTTCCTGGTTGTATGAGTTATCATGTTTTTAAAGAGTAATTTTTTTTCATAATAAACTTTCTAATTAATAATTCTTTTATCATGGGGCTGTCTGAATCATAACGTGATTTTTAGATGGTCCCATTGATTTTTTAATGAATGCCGTCTCATCTTTTTGTTGCTTATTATAAAACATAAAACGAATAATAATCTTTCTAAAGCATAAAAATTGTAACCTCGGATTTTTTTCTTTCCTTTTTTTCTCATAACACATATAGAATTATCAAAGAATGAATCCAAGTTCTTCCATAGGCATAAGGTCTTGTGAATTAGTAGACTAAAATCACTTTTAAATCAGGCTGCGCATCAATAGAAGTTTGTTATACAGATTAAAAAGACAAATGCTAAGGTGTCATAGACAGCTCTATTATAAAGAATATTTCAAAGCCCAGATCAATATTACGGATTTGTGATAACTTTGGAAAAGTAGAGAAACTGATAATAATGAGTAAAGATCTTTCAATTAAGAAAGAATATACTTCTCCAGAGAAAGGTAATTTTCGCCTGACAATCAAAAAAAGTAATTATGAAAAGAATAATATTATTACTTGGTCTTATTTGCACTGCTGGTTTATTGTTCAGCCAGCAAAGAATGCCAAAATTAAAATCAAATAAACAGGGAATATCGAACTTAACCCAATATGTGAATCCTTTTGTGGGCACTGAAGGAAATGGAAATACTTATCCAGGAGCAGTAGCTCCGTTTGGATTAGTGCAGCTGAGTCCTGACACATTCATTAAAGATTGGGAGGCCTGTGCCGGCTACAGATATAAGGATAGTACCATGTACGGTTTCAGTATGACCCATTTTAGCGGTACCGGAATTCCAGATTTGGGGGATTTCCTTTTTGTCCCTTCAGTTGGACAATTTAAATTTAAGCCCTCTGTAAAAGGAAAACCGGATTCAGGGTATATAACCCGCTTTTCACACAGCCAGGAAAAGGCCTCTCCCGGATATTATTCTGTCTATTTGCCCCAATATAAAGTTAAAGTTGAGCTGACTGCAACTGAAAGAGCAGGAATGCTGAAGTTTACTTTTCCAAAATCAGACAGCGCTAACGTTATGCTTGATTTGACTCACGTTTTACAGTGGAAGATAATCTGGTCTCACCTCAGAATAGAAAATAAGCAGTTAGTAACTGGCTTTCATATGGTTCATGGATGGGCAAAGGAACGCTACCTTTACTTCGCTGCAAAATTCTCAAGGCCTTTTGAGAAATGTGGCATAATGAATAAGGGGAAACATGTCTTCTATAACACCTATCGCTTCACAAGTAAATACGAAAGTTCGGGAAAGGATATCCAGTTTTATGCCCGTTATAATACAGAAAAACAGCAGGTAATTATAGTAAAAGTTGGTATCTCGGCAGTAAGTGCAGCGAATGCATTGAAAAACCTGGATGCCGAGATTCCCGGATGGGATTTTGATAAAGTGGTTGCGCAAACCAGAAATAAATGGAATCATGAATTGCACAAAATTACTATTGAAGGAAATCAAGAACAAAAAGAGACTTTTTATACATCCCTATATCATGCGTTTCTCTTGCCTAGTGTCTATTCAGATGTGAATGGAGAATACAGGGGGTTAGACCAAAATATTCATAAAGCAAAAGGCTTTACAGATTACACCACCTATTCTCTATGGGATACCTACAGAGCCCTGAACCCATTATTCAATCTGGTTCAGGCAAATCGAACTGCTGATATGGTGAAATCAATGTTGGCTCATTATGACCAGAGCGTAGATCATCTGTTGCCAATTTGGTCATTTTATAGTAACGAAACGTGGTGCATGATTGGTTATCATGCCGTATCTGTTATCTCAGATGCCTATCTGAAAGGTATTCATAATTTCGATGTACAAAAGGCTTATGAAGCTATGAAAGCAACCGCCATGAATCCGGATTATGATCATGTAGCTACATTTAACAAATTGGGTTATGTCCCCGATAATTTCGAAAATGAATCGGTTTCTAAAACACTGGAATATGCCTATGATGATTATGCCATCGCAAAATTAGCCAAGGCTTTGGGGAAAACAGCTGATTATAATTATTTCATAAAAAGAGCCATGAATTATAAGAACGTGTTTGATCCTTCTACAGGGTTTATGCGAGGGAAAGACTCAAAAGGGCATTGGCGGACTCCGTTTAGTCCTAATAGATATTCATATGATTTTACGGAATCCAACAGTTGGCAATATACGTGGTATGTGCCGCAGGATGTTCAGGGGCTGATTAATCTTGAAGGAGGCAGGAAGCGATTTATTGCCAAATTAGATTCGGTGTTTACGACTCCAACTTCACTGAAACAGACTGCAAAAGAGGAGATCGATGGCGTAATAGGGCAATATTGGCACGGGAATGAACCTGCTCAGCAAATATCCTATTTGTTTGATTATGCGGGAGAACCATGGAAAACCCAGTATTGGGTTCACCGAATCATGAAAACGCAATATGGAGATAAACCGAATTCATTAAGTGGAAATGATGATTGCGGACAGATGTCGGCCTGGTATCTTTTTAATGTATTGGGATTTTATCCCGTATGTCCGGTGAACGATCAATATGTTATTGGAAGTCCCAGCGCTAAAGAGGCTACGATTAATCTTTCAAATGGTAAGAAAATAGAAATACAAGCCATCCATTTTTCTGATAAGAACATTTATATTCAGTCTATGACATTAAATGGAAAAAAGTGGAATAAAACTTATATCCCTTATGATGCAATAAAGAATGGAGGTAAGATTGTTTATATGATGGGACCAAAACCCAATAAGAAGTGGGGGAGTGCACCTGGAAGTCAGCCATTTTCTTTATCCCGGCAGACAAATTCTCATTGAGGTTAAAGAATGGAATGAATTATCTGTATTTTGATTCTTCGCCCTCTTCCTCGTTTGTAACGAGGATGGGATCTCGGAGAAACATTTGCAATGTCATTTCTCAATATCCGACTCTGTTTTGAATGGATTAAGTTTTTCCTGAATTAGAGATTTGATAAGTTTTTTGGGGATTAGCTTCGCTGATCCCATGAGAGGGAGGTTCAAAGCAAAAAGCTAACTCGCTACGCTCGCAAGCTTTTCTTTTTTCAAACCTTATGAAAGCGCACTTTCAACGGTCCAAAAAAAGAAAACCCCATGCTTTCGCATGAGGTTTTTTCTTTGCGGAGAGAGGGGGATTCGAACCCCCGGTACCCTTTGACAGGTACGCCGGTTTAG
>CAZGZO010000103.1:0-9851 GCA_964529695.1 uncultured Lentimicrobiaceae bacterium | reverse complement strand
TGCAGGACAATGTTGTTAACCACGGTTTCCTGACCGTAATTATCAGCTACAAAAATTTGTTGTTTGTATTGCATGAAGGTGTCGACCAAACTATCCATGTGTGGTAAATGCATCAGTTGCTCATACGTTTCGCTCATTCCCGAAATCTCACGATTCAGGTTGGGTGTTACCAACAACGGTTGGAATTGCTGTTTCGAATCTACCCGTTTTCTCATCTTCGACAGATCGATTGCTTCACCGGGTTTGTCGATGCGATAAAGTTGTGCTTTCTGCATTTCTTCCATCTGCCAGAGCCAGAAGTTGTAACGGTCGATTTCTGCATTGCCGCCTTGTTTTCCGAAAGCAGGTGCGTAGGCCTGACGAATCAAACCTTTAATCCTGTTTTTGTTTTCGTTGATGTCAGGACGGGCATTGCGGACCTCACGGATGAGTTTGCGCATGTCTTCAGCAGCAATCTGAGGACCCGTAATTTCTTTGCCTTTTCGACCGAGGTCAGTTGAAAGAATTCCCAGCTGGATTTTCTTTCCGGAAGCATTTTTCAACACTTCAATCATGTGTTTCTTGCTTTCAAATTCATCATTTTCAGCAACAAAAGGCTGTCCCGATGGCGTACTGGCCAGTGAGTCGAATAAAGTATTGAACAAATTCCGGTCGATGAGCCGTTGTTTTTCTTCTGCTTCATCCTCTGCTTCTTCGACCAAAGTGGCGACGAACCGGTTTTTAATGATATCGAAATCGACTTTCCGAATCTTCCAGGTTTTTTCCTTTTCTGAAATGGTTTTGCCAACAAAAATCTTATCAACAATCTCTTCCAGGTTGATGAGTTCAATCATCTTGTAAGAAGAACAAAGGTAAAAACGATTGGCGTAAGCATCGAACTCCCAGTCAAGGACATCATCGATGTAAGCGCCATGCTGGTCGATAACTTCAACAATGTTTTTGTCGCCTGTGTAACGCAACAGCGTCCTTTGGAAATTTGGATTGTCACCACTGGTGGCTTTCTCCTTCCTTTCACCGTGAGAGTTTCGGTACAGAATGAAGTTTTCCGGATTCTCGTAACGAGTGATACCGGCTTCTTCCCGAGCAAAGTTGCTGGCAGTGAGCATGATATCAATTTTAAATGGCATCGAAACATCACAGAGACCGCTGATGGTGCTACGTGAATTCAGGTTTTCTACGTTCGAATCGGAAGCACTTTCAAACAGCGTGTAATAATATTTGATGTATTCCGGGTCGAAGTCTGTTACACGGCTGAAGTCGCCTTCTTCGGTTCCAATGCCGTAAAGGTTTCCTTCTGCGTCGGGGAACAAGTGAAGCATGTCACCGGCAATCATTTTCAACGACCGGACACCGGTGAGGTTTTGTTTCATCCATTTCAGCATCATGGCAGCCAGCATCTCGGATTTTCCAACGCCACTGTCCCCACTGATTTGAACCACAAACACAGCACCGTCTTCTTCTTCCACGGCAAACAAAGAACCGTGAATAGGAATACCGCCCATTTCTTTTACTTTTTCATTCATCACCGTGAGGCGCGGTTTCTTGATGTTACCGAAATAGTCGGCTTCTTTCCGCAGCGGTGTAATGATAGTTTTGATATTTCCTTTAGGTCCGGGAATATCAAAATAACCTGCTTGTGGGAACGAAATCAACTTTTCAGGGAAACCATAGAAGCAAATTGTATCAGGAACAAAATTTTGAACATCTTCCAGGCTAACTTCCTGTTTTTCGAGCAAGCGGAAATTATCAGCCATATATTTCATGTAAGTTTTGTGAAATACGAAGAGCTCATTAAGCAATCCTCCGTTGAAAATCTTACAACGATAATCGCCGGCATCCATGTTGCCTATAAAGTTCTGAACGCGATTTACAAAGAATGATGGCATCGGCCTCGTATCCAATAGCTTGATGTATTCGTTGGAATTCAGCTTGGCTGCAGCTGTCATTTTTTCTTTCCGCTCTTTTGGATCTCCCAGACGGTCAACGCGATGGAAAGGAAATTCCCTTTTCTTGGAGTCGGTAGCAATACGGGTGTGGGTTTGAACGTTTTGCTCGGTTCCAATCACCCCGCTTCGTGACAATAATGTCGGAATCCATTCCAGATCTTTCAGTTTTTCTTTTGTGATTACGTGGTCTTTCGTATCGAAATTTTCGTAAACGCTGATACCGTGCTGCACCATTTCATTGATGAACGAATTCTGTTGTGTGAACAAGGCATCTGAAAACCGCATCACAGAATGGACATATGGATAATAATGTTCGTTTGCCTTGGTCTGATTCATCAAATGGATCAGGAACAAAACAAACCTCCTGACTTCATCATGAACTTTTTCCACGGTTACAATTCCGTTGGCTAAATAAGCCACTTGTTGCCAAAGCAGTTTCCACTGGCCGGGAAGTACGTTGCATATAAAGTCACCAATAATGGCTTCAGCTTCCCGGTCATCCAACTTTTTCAGTTCGCTGCAAAAACCGGTTAATAAATTGTTCAGGTTATTTTTGAAAGTGCTTTTCACTCTTAGGAGATACAAAGTCGATATGCGTTCCCATGAATTTTTTTCCGGGTCGTTTACTACTTCATAAATCCTTTTGGCGATTTCGCCCTGAAGTTTCTTTCCCAGAATAAGATTTTCTTCTTCGAAACCCTGGTAAAGCTCATCAGTGAAGTGTTTTATGGTACGTTCTAAATCAATATCCGCCACTTTGATGCCTACAATTTCTTCGAATTTTTCGGCTGTTTTTTCCATCACTTCTTTCAGAGATGGGGTGGCTGGATTGTTTTCAAATGGCAGGTTAAAATGCAACAACAGTTCTTTAATGAATTTCTTCAGCAACTGGTTGGTTCCTTCCATGCGGGCAACGTCTGTGGCAAGGTCGCCGTTGCTTCTCAAGGCAAGGACTTTAGTTTTGCTGGGTGAGAAAATCAATTGTTCCATTTCCAGCAAAATTTCTGCCATGATCAAATCTTCATCGGGTGCATCCAGCACATATTGGTTGGGCTCGTAATTCAGCTTGTTGCTGATGTATTTCAGTAGTACTGATTTTCCAAAGCGTGCCAACACTTTACTGAAAGACCAATTTTTGATGGCCGGAATTTTCACATAAACCTGTGGCAGCAGATTTTCATAAACTGACGTGAATGCCTGACTTTGAATGAACTCCGGCAAAGTAGAACAACGTCCAAGTTCGTCTGAAAATTCAAGGACCGCATTGGTAGAATCATCAATGGAATAAATTCCGACACCGCTTTTCTTTGGAGCAGCATGGTAAATGGTCCATTGATTATCAATCAACAAGCTGCGGAACGATTTTTTCTTCAGATTGCGAATCAGATAGAAGTCTTCTACAACCTGGTTGATAAAAGCCCTGTCTGACGGTAAAGCAAAGACTTCTTCCAGCAGATCATCTGTACTTCGGCTTTTGCCGTTTCCGTTGCTTTTAGCTTCGTAAAACAGTTGCCAGTATTTCAGCACAATTTCCAGTGCGTTTCTGATTTCCTTGCGGAAAACATCATAGCTTTCTGTGCTTCCTTCAAGGAATCCGCCCAAAGAAAAGCGCAGGAATCCTGTTTGATAAGGAATTACAGCAATACCACGTTGTTCGGCTAGTTTCTGTGTGAACTTTTCCAAATCCTGATATGAAAAGAAATATTTCAGCCGGATGTTGAACAGGAAAGAGCCATCCGAAGCAACCACATCCGCATATTTTCCCAGTTCTCCACTGAGCAGCTCTGTTGCAGTTTCTTTGGCAATATTCAAGCGCTTCAGCGATTCGTTTCTGAAGTTTTTGTTCACGCGGAAGCCGTTCAGTGAACCTACCAATTGTTTTTGATAATAAGCAAAAAACGGCTCGTTTTTGTACTTGAAGTCATCGGGCAATTCGAGCATGTCTAACTTGTCGATGGCCACCAGTTCGTTGAGCAAAAACAGGTGTAACGGACTGCCTTCAAAAGGCGATTTTAAGCCTGTACGCTTTGATTTTTCTGAGGCTTCTTCTTCGCTTTTCTGGATGATATATGCTTCGATGATTTTTTTGACTGTATGCCGTGAAGCATTTTTCGGAAGTTTTTCTTCCAGATTATTTTTGATACGTTTGGACCTATCAGCAGCTTCTAGAATGTTCACCAGCATGTACAACGAGTTCGTATTACCGGACTCTTTGCTGTTTCTTTTACGGGCAAAATCAATAACCTCTTTTTTAGCGTTGGTGGCAACAATAGAACCCAACCTGTCACCTGTGGCTCCCAGATTTTTTGTTGTTGAAATTGAGGAAACGAGGTTCAGGCGGTTATATTTCTGGTCGATGTTGTTCATCACATAACGTGAAATGGTCCGCCATTTAGGTTCAGTATCGTCCTCCAGTTTTACCGTGTCGTTGTATGCTTCGTCAAGGAAAAGTGTAATCTTGCTGGTGCTTACAAACTTCAGGAATTCCAGCAGCGATTCATGGTTGAAATCAGAGAATCCTGACGGGTTTGAAGGATCGTTAATGATGATGGTCAGGTTTTCGCTGAAGCGGTCCCAGAGGTTACCTGTTTCATCAAAAATCTGGAAGGTGTTTTTCATGCGTTCCAACCGGTGGGTCAGGCGCTCAAAATCTACTCTTCCTTCTTCTGTGATACCGATTTCCAAATCGAAGGGGTTGATATCAAACCGGTCTGTTGGGAATAAATCCAGATATTCCCAGGATGAATATTTGTTGAAAAGAATATAAGGTTTCAGCACTTTATCTTCTTTTCCGAATAAAACATCCCGGATGATCATCTGAACGTCATCAGAAATAGATGTCTTTTTCAGATTGGTCAGGTTGCTGATAAATTCTTTGATGATGCCCTGATCTTTTGGGCTTAGGCTTTCGAATTTATCCAGAATTCCCAAATCGATCAGCACATTTTTCAGCCGGCCGGTGTTGTCCGCTTCATTTTTGGCTTTGATGAGATATTGTTTGTATTTCTCAAGAAATAGATTGATACCGAAGTTTTTATGAAAATGATTTTTCAATGTACGTTGATATGGATCCGGGAAAACATCCAGAATTACACGGCAACGTTCTACAATTTCATTATCGACGTTTCTCAACTTACGCTGGAGCAGATACTCACCGTAAGTTTTGATTTGGTTTCTTCCGCCGCCTTCTACAATAGTTGCAATGTGAAGCTTTTTCGTGTTCGAATAAAAATATTTGAGCGTAAGTGCTTCAAAAGCATCAATCAGTGTGCGGTTGAGTTTCTTTTGTTGTATAGGATCAGCACACCGGGTGATTAAATCCAGGTAATTGCTGAGTTTCTCCAGACTGTATTTGTCTTTGATAATCTGACGTGTGAAATCGTCAAATTTGTAAAGTCCCAGTGTTTTTTCAGGATCATTCGTCACGCCGAGCTGATCTTGTTTCAAGGCTACAATCTCTTTTTCGTAATCAGCAATTTTGTTGTCAACACGATCTTTAAATTTCTTCAGGTTCGTGAGGCTTACTTTTTCAAGAATCAATCTGAGGTTCAGTTGACTGTTTGCCAAAGCTCCTAGTTTTTTGGTATGAACCTTATTGATGGTTTGTAGAATTTTATAGTGGAAACCGTAAACCAGCGTGGTATTGGTACGTTGCGCCATCTCAGAATCGTCCACAAAAATCATCCGGCTAAGGAACGGGAACCATTTATGATCGTTGAAAGGATTCTTTGCCAGCGATTGGATTTTAATAATAAAAATAGCTGTCTGGTTACTGTTGACCTGTTCGAATAACTTCTCATCGTTTTCATAGTTGATCAGCACGGTTTGTTTCGGATTGAAGAGTTCTTCAACAATCAGATTGACAGCCGAATCAGGACTTCCGCTGACCACAGTTTTCAGAAATCCGTTTAACCCTTTTAAATGAACGCTCTGAGACATTCTTTCCAGGAAATCTTCTTTTTCCGGTCCGGTTGTGTAATGCGCACTTTGTACGATCATCTGTTCCAGAACATCCATCAAGTAGTTCCACTGTGATTTTTCAATCTCTTCATTGATGCCCAACACTTCGCGGAACCGGCGCAACGAGGTGGCTTCTTCACCCAGCAAAATGTTGAAGCGCAGTTTCAGATTATTTTCTGTAAAGGGAGGTGTTCCCATGGAAAAATCATGAAACCGGAGGATCTGCTTAGCTTCGTCCTGCTTTTCATCGGTGATCAGTTCAGTATCCATCAGGTTGTGGAGCCTGTTGCGAAACAGGTTAATCAGCGAGCGGTACTCGAAAGCTTTAGATTCCTCATGGGGAAATAACATGAGTGAAACATCCACGTAAGACGGGAATGCTTCTTTGAGAATTGCGAGCTGACGATTAATCTCCTTCTGCTGATAAACCGGGTCATCGGGTTCTTCAAAACATAGCGTGTGAAAATTCTTCAATAAATCCATGAAATATGGAAGCAGAAAATTTTCAGCCGCCGGTTGGAGTGCCTGGTAAAGATTTATGAAATCAAGGGCGTCGTCGCCAAGATTTAGCTTTGGTTTGTTCAGCCTTCTCATGTATATAAAATTTTAAAGAGTTAAAAAAATACTGCTGTTGCTACCATTGAAACAGAAAGGAAAACAGCCGATCCCGCCAACAGTAACAAAATTAATCGTTTTTATTATTTGAAAATCATTTAAATAACATTTATAACATTTTTTTAATCAAATGTTTGCAATGTGTATTTTCTATTTTTCTTTCATGCTTTGTTTTTTACTTGTTTATTTTTTCCCAAAAAAAAGCCGGAAAATCAATTTTGATTCCGGCCTTAGGTTCTAGTTCGTTTTATCTTTTAGTATGATGCTTTGTGAACTTGTTGAACCGCCCGGCCCGAGGGGTCAATCATCTTATTCAATGAATTATCCCATGCTAAGGCCTCCGGAGTGCTACATGCCACGGACTTACCGCCCGGAACTGTCTTAGCAGCCTGGTCACCAGGGAAGTGCTTATCAAAAATAACCCTGTAGTAATAAGCTTCCTTAGTGGTAGGCGTGTTGATAGGGAACCTGTAAGCAGCATTCTCCAGCTCCAAATCATTTACCTGCTCGTCGGCAACCTGTTTCAATGTATCAATCCAACCATAACCCACACCGTCGGAAAACTGTTCTTTCTGTCTCCACAACACTTCATCAGGTAATAAGTCACTGAAGATTTCGCGCAGTACATGTTTTTCCATCTTACCATCTTTTATCATCTTGTCTTCCGGATTCAGACGCATAGCCACATCCAGAAATTCTTTGTCAAGGAAAGGCACGCGGGCTTCAACACCCCATGCGGCCATGGATTTGTTAGCACGCAGGCAATCGAAAAGATAAAGTTTTGATAGTTTTCTGACAGTTTCTTCATGCAGTGCCTGTGCATTGGGTGCTTTGTGGAAGTACAAATAACCTCCGAAAATTTCGTCAGCACCTTCTCCGGATAACACCATTTTCACACCCATGGAACGAATTTTCCGTGACATAAGATACATAGGCGTAGAAGCACGAACGGTGGTAACATCATAAGTTTCCAAATGATGAATTACATCTGTAATGGCATCCAGTCCTTCCTGAATGGTATAAACAAATTCGTGATGGACAGAACCAATATAATCCGCTACTTTTTTTGCGGCTTTCAAATCCGGGGAGCCTTCCAGTCCAATCGAAAATGAATGTACACGAGGCCACCAGGCTTCCTTGGTGTCGGAAGATTCAACCCTTTTTTGTGCGTATTTGGCCACAATGGCCGAAACAACGGAAGAATCCAGTCCGCCTGAAAGTAATACACCGTAAGGCACATCCGACATCAGTTGACGGTGAACGGCATCTTCAAATGCTTTTTTCAGTTTTTCTTTATCCGTAACATTATCTTTTACAGCTTCATAACTTTCCCAGTCGCGGTTGTAATAACGGACAAACTGTTTTGTTTTGCTGCTGTAATAATGCCCTGGAGGAAATGATTCAATCTGAGTACACTTATGAATCAGTGCTTTCATTTCCGAAGCCACGTACATCACGCCCAATTCATCGTGTCCGTAATAAAGTGGAACAATGCCGATGTGATCACGTGCTATGAGGTAAGATTGATCTTTATTATCGTAAAGAACGAAAGCGAAAATTCCGTTCAAATCATTGAGGAATTCGTTTCCTTTTTCAATATAAAGGGCGTTGATGACCTCACAATCCGATTTAGTCTGGAAATCATAAGAAATGTTCAAATTTTTCTCCAGTTCCCTGTGGTTGTAAATCTCGCCGTTCACAGCCAAAGCCAGCCGGTTGTCAGCGCTCATCAAAGGCTGTGCACCATTTTCTACATCAACAATAGAGAGTCTTTCATGAACCAGAATGGCTTTATCGTTGACATAAATACCAGACCAGTCAGGACCGCGGTGGCGCATGGTTTTCGACATTTTTAATGCCTGTTCCCGTAACGCAGCGGTACCGGTCTTAACGTCCAGTATCCCTAAAATTGAGCACATAATACTTTCCCTTTATAATTTTTTGTGAGCCAGCAAATCTATAAATATTTCTTATAAACGAATTTTTCTGATGAAGAAAATTTAAAATCTCGCAAAAAAGGCTGTTTGGGCTTCCTGTTTCACAGGCATTGATGTTTTCGTTATTTTTGCACGCTCATCAAAACATGATTCATGACGGCGCAAGATGTTGAAATTATGGCTCCTGTGGGCTCTTACGAAATGTTGACGGCTGCCATTCAGGGTGGTGCCAACAGTGTTTATTTCGGAATTGACAAGCTTAATATGCGTTCTCGATCGTCGAAAAATTTCACGCTGGAAGATTTGGTGAAAATTTCAGAAATCTGTCGGCGCAATCGTGTTCGATCCTATATTACGTTGAACACAGAAATTTATGATGACGAATTATCGCTGATGAAGCAAATTGTGGATGCTGCCAAAGAAAATAACATCACTGCTATCATTGCTTCCGACCAGTCAGTCATTCAATATGCCCACGAAAAAGGTGTTGAAATTCATATGTCAACCCAGGCTAATATTTGCAATATTGAAGCCGTGAAATTTTATGCGCATTTTGCTGATGTGATGGTGACGGCCCGTGAATTACGCGTTGATCAGGTAAAGGCAATTACCCAAGCCATTCAGGAACAAAATATTCGCGGACCAAAAGGAGAATTGATTCAAATAGAGGTATTTGCGCATGGTGCTTTGTGTATGGCCGTTTCCGGAAAATGTTATCTGAGCCTGGATAATCTGAATTCTTCAGCCAACCGTGGTGCTTGTCTCCAGCCCTGTCGCCGGAAATACACTGTGAAAGATACCGACTCGGATTTGGAACTGGAAGTGGATGGTAAATACATCATGTCGCCCAAAGATTTGAATACGGTTTCATTTCTTGATAAAATTCTGGATGCCGGTGTTCGGGTTTTGAAACTGGAAGGCCGTGGCCGTTCACCGGAATATGTTAAAACCGTTGCACGCGTGTATCGCGAAGCAGTGGATGCCTGGTTTGACGGGAAGTTTACAGAAGAAAACCTGGCGCATTGGAATGAAGAACTTTCAAAAGTTTACAACCGCGGTTTTTGGGATGGTTATTACCTGGGCCGTAAAACCGGTGAATGGACGGAAGAATACGGTAATCAGGCTACTGAACGAAAAGTTTATATCGGAAAGATTACCAATTACTTCAGTAAGCTTGGTGTTGCAGAAATTAAGGTGGAAAGCCATGATTTGTCTGTTAAAGATGAAATCAAAATTATTGGCGAAACTACCGGAGTTTATGAAGATCAGATTCGCGAAATCCGCCTGGATTTAGAACCTGTTGAAAAGGTAGAAAAAGGCAATCTTTGTTCTATTCCCGTCAAGGAATTGGTTCGTCGTAATGATAAAGTTTACAAGGTTGTGAAAGCTGACA
>CAZGZO010000102.1:0-9879 GCA_964529695.1 uncultured Lentimicrobiaceae bacterium | reverse complement strand
TGCAAAATACTATCCAGTTATACCTGAGAGCACTTCGGCTGGATTAAATCTCCTTATTATACTTTAATATCCAGGCATGAAAAAAGGATACCTTTTTAGGGGTATCCTTCAAAATTATAATTTGAATACGCTTCTCTTATCAGTTAGAACTTGATGGGTACAAAATGAAATTATATTCATTGAAGTTACCATCCTCGATTGAAACTGTCTGAGAAACTGTAGTATATCCTGCTTTTGAGGCATAAGCGGTATAATTTCCTCCTGGTATTCCAGGAATCCAGTAAAATCCGATAGGAGTATGGAAGCCATAGGTGTCATAAAGGTCGTGGTCCAAACTGTAAGTGCTATATGAACCGTTTTCTTTTCCAATCCAGACATTAGCTCCGGTAATAGGATTTCCGGTTGTTCCATCAACAACTACTCCTGCAAGACTGCCTGTCGAAGTTGCATTCACTACCTTTACAATTGGTTTAAATATGTAATAATTTCTCCTTCTAACAACAGAGTGACTTACATCAATATCAAGAACAACATCAGCTGGAGACAACCCATATTGATTAACTTCTATTGCTGGTCTGAAGATAAGTATGAATTTATTTCCGGGGAATTTTAATTTGCAAGTGTCTCCATTTGCTTTTTCAACCCATCCTGAACCTGGAACTACTGTAGCAACAGCAAAATCATAACTGCCAGCAGGAGGATCAACTTGCCCGTCAGCAAGATCTAACATGATTCCAGAATTCATATTTAGAAGATCATTAAAATGCTCAATTCCATCAAAAATAGTTACACGTTTTCCTTTAATCCCTAATCTTGGATTTCCCTTTTGAATTAGATCAACATGTGTCAAAATACCTCCACCCGCAATGAATTTGGTGTTGTTTACACATCTAAGGAACATATGAAAATGATGACCTTCCGCTGATGCGGTTTTAAGGGTTGTGGTCTGAGGTGCCTCTGGTTGGGCTTTTTTCAAAACACCTGTATTATACGAACATGACATTAAACCTAAAACAAGGCTTAATACTAAAAGGGTAGATTTAATTTTCATGGCTAATGTTTTAATGAATAATGGACAAATATAGCAAAATGTCTATAAGACTTATTACTTTTACAATAAATATTTGCCTGAATTCTAATAGTTTAACAAAATTTTACTTTGACAAGTAAGGAGAAATCCTAGAAAAAGAAAATAAATTTTAAAATCATATTTTCTATAAAATACAGTTATACAGAATATTAATGGGATAGTATAAAGGATGCGAATCTGCTAATAAAGCAAATGAAAACGTGAATAAATCGTAATAATTTTATGTAATAAAACCTTTAAATTTCTTGATGAAATTTTGACAGATTCCGTCTATAGGGTACAATTTTTGAGTCCGCAATAGGAAAATAATACAAGAATGAGCAGATTCAACGAAATAATTAATTTAGATCAGCCGGTTTTGATTGATTTCTCTGCCGAATGGTGTCAACCTTGTAAGATGATGCCACCTATTTTAAAGCAGATAAAACAGCAGTTCGGTGATAAGATTCGTAATTTGAAGGTGGACGTTGATAAAAATCCAGCCATCTCTCAAAAATGGATGATTCAAAATGTGCCCACTTTGATGATTTTTAGAAAGGGAGAAATGAAATTCCGGCAGGCAGGAGTTGTTCCCGCACAACAACTCTGCGAGATTGTTAAGAAGTTTTTATAAATATACCTGCAAAACATACTGTTATGGAATTGAATGAAATTACTTTAAAGCCTATTGGAATTATTCACACTGATTTCAAGACCCGGAAAGATGCTCCACGCCAGGGCCGGTTGGGAACAAACAACAATGGCTGGATTGAAATGAATTCTGAACTGGTGGAAGGGCTTGACAAGTTGGATGAATTCAGTCATATATTCCTGATTTTCAATTTTCACCAATCGAATGGATTTCTTCTTACACAGATCACTCCCAACCATCATCAGCAAAAAGGTGTTTTTGCTACGCGTAGCCCGATCCGTCCGAATCCGATTGGAATGACCATTGTGAAATTGGAGAAAGTAGAAGGCAATAAAATATGGTTTTCAGGCGCTGATATGCTTGATGGAACGCCTTTGCTGGATATTAAACCTTATTCTGCCGAGTTGGACATTTTTCCGGATGCAACAGGCGGCATGCCACATCATAATAATTAGAGTGCTTTTGTGCATTTTGATTTTTTCTAAAACGACAAGTTCTGTTTTTTGTTAACTGACCTTTTTTGGGTTCTGGGTATTAGTTGCCATGTGTTTGAGTATTTGTGAAAATTGAAACCTTTCAATCTTTCAACCCTTCGACCTTTCATACCTTCAACCATCAATTTAATATTCAGATAATAATAAAATATTAATTTTGCACGCTCAAATGGTGATGGAGTTCGCCTTAAACCGTCCTTTGAATCTTCAGGACTAATGACTCCTACTGAGTTCATCATTTAATAGGAGTAAATTATGTCAAAATATTTTCTGGTTGCCATTGGAGCAGCATTTGGAGGCACACTTCGATACTGGGTTGGAGGAGTCACGCAAAAGATTTTACCTTTCGGATTTCCTTACGGAACACTGGTCGTGAATGTGTTGGGAAGTTTCATTCTTGGATTCCTGATTTATTATTTTGATGCAAGGCGATTGATGTCACCTGGTGTTAGGGTAATGCTGGCCGTAGGGTTTTGTGGAGGATTCACTACATTCTCGTCATTTTCTTTTGAAACTATGAATTTATTCCGTGATTCTGAATTTTTTCTGGGTTTATTGAACATTGGCCTCAACATTTTTCTAACTTTATTGGCCGTATTTTTAGCTTACTATTTAGCGAAAACTTTAAACGCTGCTTAACATGAAAATGAAAAGAGAATCTAAACTGGTTCGAATCTTTATTGGTGATTCCGATAAAATTGGTTCGATGCCGGTTTATGAAAAAATTGTCCTGGAAGCTAAGAAAGAAGGCTTAGCCGGAGCTACTGTTTTCAAAGGAATTATGGGCTTTGGCGGTTCAAGCCGGATACACACTTCTAAAATCCTCCGACTTTCTGAGGACCTTCCACTTATAATAGAAATTGTGGATGAAGAGGAAAAAATTGAACCGTTTTTATCAGCACTCGAAGATATTTTTGAAGCTGCCAACTGTGGCGGTTTAATAACCATTGAGAAAGCAGAAGTGATTCGCTATAAAGCCGTTAATAAGAATAATGACTAATTAGTTTATAAAAAATCCCGGTCATCTAATGACCGGGATTTTTTATTTTATTCATAGCCCGATAAATTTTTCATGGCTATTAATTAAGACTTTTTGATTTTAAATAAAACCTTCTCTTTTAGCCCATTCTCTAGGTTCCGCCATGGTTTTTTCCACATCGGCAATAGTCTTTGGAATAGGTTTGCCAAGGACTCGGCAACCGTTTTCAGTAACCAGGATATCATCTTCAATACGAATTCCTCCGAAAGTTCTGTATGATTCCAGTTTATCATAATTCACAAACTCTGTGAATTTTCCTTCAGATTTAAACTTATCAATCAAATCGGGAATAAAATAGATTCCTGGTTCATCAGTCAGAACAAAACCTGGTTTCAGTTTTTTCCCGAGTCGCAGGTAAGCAGTCCCGAACTGATCAGAACGTTTGATTGTATCATCATAACCAACAAGATCTTCTCCAAGTCCTTCCATGTCATGAACATCCAGCCCCATCATGTGCCCTAATCCATGAGGCATGAAAAGTGTATGGGCCCCCGCCTGAACCGCTTCTTCAGTATCACCTTTCATAATTCCAAGATTTTTTAAGCCATTTACAATAATTCTGCTTGCAAGGAAATGAACATCTCTGTATGGGACTCCCGGTTTTATAGCATCAATAGCCGCCATATTGGCATCCAAAACAATTTGGTAAACTTCTGCCTGACGGGTGTCAAATTTTCCACCCACGGGAACTGTTCGGGTAATGTCGCTGGCATAATGCAAACCGCTTTCTGAACCGGCATCTGTGACCATCATGCGTCCTTTTTCCAAGATATTTTCATGCGCATGATTGTGTAATGTTTGACCATTAATACTCAAAATCACAGGAAACGAAACCAGGCCACCCAGCGCCAAAGAAATACCTTCAATAGTTCCGGCAATATCTTGTTCTTTTACTCCGGGTTGTGCCATTTTCATTGCCGTAGTATGCATGTAGTATGCAGTGAGCATAGCCTTTTCAATTTCTTCAAGCTCAAGCGCATCTTTAATTTCCCTGAGTTTAATAACGGCTTTTACCAGCGCGGTAGAAGCATTTTGTCTTACTGAACCTGTGTTGATTCCCAGTAGTTCGGCAAGTTCGATGATGGTTTCACCACGATAAGGTGGTAAAAAATGAACTTTATTACCTTGATCCAGTGCTTTTTTGATGAATTTCGCAAGCTCAGTGTAAGGTTCTGTTTTTTCAATGCCGACTTCAGCAGCTAAATCTTTTACCAGGGGCTGTTTTCCCATCCAGATAATGTCGTCGATATCCACATCATCACCAAAGAGAATTTCCTGATTGTTATCCACATCGATCACGCCGGTAAATCCTGGCATGTCGAGTCCAAAAAAGTAGAGAAAATTGCTGTCCTGCCTGAAATGATATTCGTTGGAAGGGTAATTAAAAGCTGCATTCACATTTCCCGGAAACAAAGCAATGCCTGATCCCAGTTCTTTTTTTAATCGGTTTCTTCTGTCGATATAAATAGTTTTATCAAACATAATAGGTCGTTTTATGAAATTAATGGGTAAAATTAAGGAAATTTCCGGCTTTCGTTTCTTAAATAATGCGAAAATGAAGGCTTTTGAGGAGATAAGTTTTAAGTCTTGAGTCTGCCTCTTTGATCTTTAACTTCCTCGCTTTTGATCCTGTGACCCGCTGAACTTTTCTGCCTGCCGACCTTTAAACCCTTCTACCCTCAAACCGGGAATTCATGTATATTCGGGCATTGACAATATAAAAGCGATATGACTTCAAACAATTTTACCGTAGTTTTAAACGGGTTCCTACCGGAGGTTGATAATGTCTTGGCAGATTATTTCGTGATCTTAGCTTTTTAAGTCTTACCCCATAAAGTTGTGAAATCTCCCATAAAGTTTCCCCTTCTTTAACAACATGATAGGGGTACATTTTTTCAGAGCGCCGGGCTTTCTTCTGCAGGTAAATAATTTCTCCGGGATGAAGTGTAAAATGTCTCCTTACGTCATTGTATCTCACTAGTTTTCCCACTTTGATTTCAAAGTCCTGAGCAATGTGCTTGAAAGTATCACCGTATTTAACAATTATGAGTTTCCTGCCGTTGTTGATGTAATACGGTCTGTTATTGATATTAGTGCCACCCATCGGAAAATTCTCAGTTCGGGGTTCAAGATAAACTCCTGTATATTTCCCCGAAATCCTGAATCTTCTGGGTTCGGCTTTGTCGTATCTGTACAGTTTATAACGACGAATGAGACTGATGAGTAGTTGCGGATATAGTGGGTTTGTAGCATAACCTGCTCGTTTTAATCCGTATGCCCAGTCTTTATAGTCCGTGATGGGGTACCTGAACAGAAATGAGTACCGATCTTCACCTCTCAGAAATTTGGAGTGATCTTTATATGACTGTTCCGGATTATTATATTTCCTGAAACATTCATGCTTGGCATCGTCATTTTGTCTGATGGTTTTGCCTTTCCAACCTTTATGGCATTTAATACCAAAATGGTTATTGGCTCTTCTGGCCAGCCTTCCATGACCACTTCCTGACTCTAGAATTCCTTGAGCCAAAGTGATGGATGCAGGAATCTTGTACCTCTGCATCTCTTTGACAGCGATGCTTTTATATTTTTTGATATATTCTTTAGTAGCACGGTTTGTAGACTGCCCATAAGCTGACAATATTGCTGTCAGCAAAAAGAATGTGAGTACCACCCGCCGAATGAAGTTTTTAATTTCGGTCATGTATTACAAATTTAGGCCATTCGAATAGCCTGAATCCTTTGCATTATTTGATTTTGTTCACAAAGGAATGTTATTAATAAATCTAAAATTTAAGGGTTTAGATTGACATTTTGGTTCATCTTCTTTAGATAATCTTTATCCGGGAAAATCCAGAAAAGAGGTTGCCATCTTATATTTCCGGAGGCGTCGGAGATCTTAGCTACCGGGGCAATTCCCACCACCTTTTTCGTGAAGGATAAATTTTTCGGATTTACACTCCATTCCTCCATAAAACGAAGTCTTTCAATGTTTTTCCAGGTTATTCGATTTACAATGAGGGTGTCTTTTAATTCATAAGGAGGGTTTTTTTCACGCACTTCTTTGTGAATCGTATCAAATAGAATTTGGGCCACATGGTTTTTGGAAATGGGTTTGTAAAAATAATCGTAGGCTTGATATTTTCCATCCAGTGCACCTTGAAGGATCATCCTTACAAATGCTTCACGCTGTGGCCCTGAGATGTTCTGGATCCACCAGTCGTAATTGGGATTCGGACTTTTAATATTTACATCGTACTGGATTTTTTTTGTGACCTGCTCAGCCTGATGGCTTTGACAGGAGCTGAGAAAAACGCCAAGACAGATTGCGATGAATAATAAATTATGTCTCATATTCCCTTGATTCCAGAATCTAAAGATAGCAATTTCTAATTTCTATTATTTGAAACGCAATAAAAGGAAAACTATTTTAACAAAAAGAACCTTTAATTTGAATCTTTAGGTTTCAGTACAATTCCAAGATTCTTCTTTCCGTCAATTTTGATGGCCAGTGGCCTAGAAAACTGCACATGCCTTACGATTTCGTTTTCGAAAACAGCAGGTTGTTTGTCAAGAAATTCAAGATCAAATATCCCCTCATTGAGGTAGGGATTTACAGTAAAATATCCCACCCTGAATGAAGTCAGATTTTGGAAGAAATGTGTTCCCTGGCTTGGATCTATTCGGTAGTTTTTTAAACCGGATTCTACAATGAGTCGGGCTGCTGAAATCTGTGTCCATTTTACCGGAACGCCCAGCGAAGGATCGGTAGAACCCCAACGGCCGGGACCAATGAGAATATAATTTTTATTTTCATCAGCGAATTTTTTATTGATTTCCCCAATCAAATTGGCAGTTTCCGGATTTCTGAGTGCGTCAAAAGTTTGGGGTCTGACATAAACTATATCCTTAATTTCTTCAATCATACCGTTTCCCATGGCTGCATGGGACAGAATGATACAGTTTTTTGGGATAATACTTTTCATGCTTAAATGCACTGTTTCACTTCTGCTTGCAATGGGCCTGATTTGGAGCAGAAAAAATGTAATCTTTTGATTCTTTTTTACATTTAAATCCACAACAAATTCCATTTCAACTGGCTTGTCCATTTCTTTTGAACCGAGGTAAAGGACTTTTTGTAATATCTCGGCCAGTGGAAAAGTATTATGTTTTAGAATAGATGAAAAGGTAATAACCTTCTTTCCTTCATAGTTATAGCCATCCCGGATAACATTATTTTGCAGATCGTAAGTGCTGGCAATTTTCCTGATTGAGCCATCTTTCTCAGCTTGTTTGACACTCAATTTTACCAGATTTACTGAATCATTTATGTTCGGGGTAAATCCTTCATGTGACAAATCCAACGCATAAAAAGATTTCTGTGTTTCCTTTAAAGTAGCCAATGGTGTAGCTGTCTGGATGATTTTATTGGGATATTTTGGAGAAAATCTTAATGATGAACCACTGCCATCAACGATATATTTTCCAAGGCCCAAGGCGATGCTGGCCGTTCCATCTTCCGGTTTTTCCGGTGGAATCGGATAATAATCCAGCGACCGTGCTACGCCAGACAGTGTGGGGTAAAAGTAATCTCCATATCTCGTTCCACAGACCTCTTGCAGTACCACTGCCATTTTTTCTTCATCAATAACATTGGCTGTAGCTTTCATATAAGCCTTGCTGTCAGCGAAAAACGAAGAAGCATAAACACTTTTGATGGCCAGGTTCAACATCTCGGTTTTTTTGTTCAGATCCTTTTCTACCGTGGGAATCATGTAAGTGTTGTAGATTCCTGCAAAAGGTTGATAATGAGAATCCTCCAGGAGACTTGAAGAACGCACAGCCAATGGGTTATTTACCCTGGAAACAATGGTAAAGAGATCCTCCTGAACACTTTCCGGCAGATCTGCATCGGTGAAATAGCGCAGGATTTCGCTATCACTGTGCTTTTCAGACAAGGCAATGGGATACAATTTGTTGGTTTCCATAAACTCATCAAAAACATCAGTTCCCAGTACAACAGTTTTTGGGATTGAAATATCTACGTCTGGGTACAGGCGGTAGAGTTTGTTCCGGTTGATGAGCGAATCCAGAAATGCAAGACCCCTGGCTTTTCCACCGATAGAACCTTCCCCGATTCGTGAAATGGTAAAATACTGGTCAAATGTTTCCCTGTCGAATTGGGAGATGACGCCTCTGGATTTGGTTATCCTAAAGCTGCTGATGGCATTGAAAATGAAGTATCGCACTTCCCGGATATTTTCAAAATCATCTGCAGTGAAACTTTGGAAAACTTCTGCAAGTGAAAAGAGCGCTCTGGCTCGTAGCCACTTGGAAAAGTCTTCTTTTTCAATATGAAATTGAAGCGAGTCCTGGGGAATCTGAAAGATTTTTTCCTGCATATCTTTCAGGTTGTGTGCCCTTCCTACTTCCGCATCTGTTTTGGGGTCTTTGAAAACAAAATCGCCAAATGCAAAGTAAATCTTGATGAATTCCCTTAAATCATAAATCAGACTGGGAGAATTTTTTACCAGGAATCCCACCTCCATTGCATTCGCTTTATGGACATTTTCCGGGTCCGAAGACTGAAGCAACATGGGGAGAAAAGGATTCTCTTTTTTTATTCGCTTAAATAAGCGAAGCCCTGCTTCAGGATCTTTCTTGCCCCGCCTGGGATAACTGATATCGGAAATGATACCCAAAAGATTTTTCATGTATTTCTTATACAATCGAACCCCTTCTTCATAATTGGTTGCCAGCAAAATTTTCGGTCTCCCGCGTGCCCTTAGCATCTTTTGGTGCTCGTTCAAACCTTCCGTAACAAATGCCTGTGACTGTTTGAAAAGTATCTTATAAATATTTGGCAAATAGCTGGAGTAAAATCGTACATTGTCTTCCACCAGTATGATGGCCTGAACACCGACTTCTTTCACATCCTGCTCCACGTTCATCTTATCTTCAATTAACTTGATGATGGCCATCAGCAAATCATTGTTTCCCAGCCAACTAAATACGTAATCGATATGTCTGAGATCCAGCCTTTCAATATTCAAGCGAGTTTCTCTTGAAAAAGGTGAGAGTGCTACAAAAGGAATTTTTGGGTAATCTTCTTTAACATCTTTGGCCAGTTTAAAAGTTCCTGTGGTATTAAAAGCCAACATTGAGATGACCAGGTCGATAGATTCTTCTTTCAATAACTTCAGCGCTTCCTTTTGGGAAGTGGCTTTGATAATTCGGGGTGGATAACGCAGGTTCAGATTCATATATTCATTGAAGATCTGCTCTTCAATCCTGCCGTCTTCTTCCAAAACAAAGGCATCATAAACACTGGTTACCAGCAATACATTGTATATGCGTTTCTTGATCAGTTTACTGAAAGAAGTTTCATTAAAGAAAAAATCGCTCGCCGTAAAATCTTTCTTGCCTGGTATCATAGCTTAACTTTGAACAACAAAGATAGTGGAGTTTGGTTTATGCTGGGCTGGAAAATCGGTTAATAGCAATAACTTTTGAGTAAAATTCCGGACGTAAAACATTTTCTAATAAAAAACCTGCTCCCCATCCGATTGTACAATAAAGATTCTTCCCTGAAGCGGGGCTTTGCGACTTTTTAGTAAGAAAAGTC
>CAZGZO010000101.1:0-9911 GCA_964529695.1 uncultured Lentimicrobiaceae bacterium | reverse complement strand
TGCCCGACGCCATCAAGGATGATTCCCTCACAATTTTTTGGAAGGCTCATTTGGTGGGCTATTTCAGGTAAAGAAGCTCTGGAATCTTCTTTGCCCACAACAAAAAATACAGGAATATTCAATGTTGTGAGCAATTCGCGCGAATCTTCCCTTTCGCCCATGCCCCGCAGTGCTGCGATAATAGCTTCTGCTGAAGCCTGGTATCCCAATTGTTTTAAATCTTCAATTTCCCGCTCACATCGGTTCATATTTTCTTGTGCAAACAAGCTGGGAATGAATTTTAAAATGAAATCTTTATGATCATGTTCGACCGCCTGGATGGTTCTGGCACGGTTAGCTTTGGCTTCCGGAGCATCAGCAGCAGCATGTGAATGGAATAAAACAATCCCGGCCAGATTCTCAGGGAACTGTTTTGCAAATGCCAGGGAAACATAACCGCCCATGGAATGTCCGATTAAAATTGCTTTGGCAATGTTTTCGGCTACCATCACCGCTTTGACAGCCTGTGCCATAAAAGTCATAGTATGCGTTGAATTGTAGACCGAAGACTTGCCGAATCCCGGGAGATCAATGGCAATCAATTTGAAATTGGGATTGAAAGTTTCAACAAAATTGTCCCAGACGTGCAAATTTACAGGGAAACCGTGAATGAGAACGATGGCCGGACCATGTCCTTGAATGGTGTAATTGATTTTCTTTTCCTGCCAGACCAGATGTTTTTCCATGATGCAAAGATTAAAGATTCATTTTTGAAATGATGCACAAAATTAAGTGAATATTGTGTTGCTAACCACAAAGGACACCAAGGTCTTTCACGAAGGCGCACAAAGGCCTTGTTCATAGCATTTATCCCTTTGCGAATCCTTTGTGTTGTACTTTGTGTTCCTTTGTGGTTAAAAAAAGAGTAAAGTCATCGTAATCCATCCGGGCTTACTTTTTGCAATCCATCTTATAAATAAAAAATAAGGAAGCCAGGATTATCAGCATAAATAGTCCAAAAAATGGCAGGAATCCAAAATGCTTGATAATCCATCCGCCGGCCAGCGGAAAAATGGCAGGAAGAATATTTCCTGCACCGGCAATTCCCGTGTAAAGTGCCCGGTTGGTATTGCCTGAAATTTCGAGCAAAACGCCGTTCATGGAAATGTTGTAAGCGGTATAAATGATTCCTCCGAAAAAGAAAACAATGGCCAGCGAAGGGATGTGAAAAGGTAATAGCAAAATCAGCGGGCTGAGAAAAGTCAGCAAAGCACCACCATAAAGAAGATAGCGGTATTTGTATTTCCCGGCCAGGAAAACCAAAAGGAAACCGGTTGCAACCGTTCCTACAATTTTGACCACAAGCATCCATCCCGTGTCGCTGCCTTGCGTTTGGTACATTTGTTTTCCGAACAAAATAATGAATGGAAGGAAGGAAATACTGATCCCCATGGTGTTGATGAATCCCAGAAAATATTTTAACTGCGGGTTCTGTTTCCATTCTTCCCTGATAAGCTTTAAAAAATGACCCGGACCTTGAACAGAAAGTCGGGAGGGAACCGTTTCTTTCAGATTCCAAAATCCCAAGGAAGCAAGAAACAATGCAGCAAACGCAATCAGAAACAAATATCCGTAATTGTCCGGATATCCACTGAGTGTGAGGATTTTCTTCGCCGCCAAAGCAGCAAGAAAAAGCAAAATTCCATTAAAAACCTGCTTGATGGAAAAGAATGATTTTCTGGATTCCATGAAGACGGATTTCCCCAGGATATCGGTATAGCTCACATTCGCAAAAGCACCGCTGAACGAGAAGATGCTAATAAGAATGAATATAAGCCAAATGATGAGCGAATGTGACAAGTGTGGCGAATACAACAGCATCAGTCCCATACCCAGCAGCGCAAAAATACGGGCGTTAATTCCGAACAACAAGAATCCTTTTTTGTAATGATAGTTGCTGATGAATGGTGCAAAAAACAACTGTGTAAAGCTGGAACCACCCACCATGATGGCCGTCATAATTCCAATTTGAACGGCGGAACCACCGGCGTCCACCAACATGGCAGGAATAATCGTGTCCACATCCATAAACGGACGCGAAAGCGCCAGAAATCCGGCATGCCAGAGAAACGAATAGAAATTATTCTTTGATATTTTGGGCGTTAATTCCATTTTTTGTGAAAAAATAGCAGGCAAATATAAGGAAGATTGGGTTGAAAAAATGTATTGAACTTCCCACTCTGTTAAAACAAAAAAGCCCCCACTTTTGTGGAGGCTTTGAGTTGCCCGACCAGGGCTTCCCGATTTCGCTTTGCTCATCGGGATAAACTTCTCGCCCTGTTAAACAACAAAAGCTCCCACTTTTGTGGAAGCTTCTTGTTGCCCGACCAGGGCTCGAACCTGGACTCTTCTGATCCAGAATCAGACGTGTTGCCAATTACACCATCGGGCAATGAGGGTGCAAAAGTAAAAAAATCTTTTTTTGGGAGCCCTTTTGCTTAAAATTTTTTCATTTTTCTAAGTTCCCTTGTCTCCATGTCCCTTTGTCTCTCTGTCACTTCTGATTTAAGAACAAGGATAAATGATTTATGATGAAAATTCAGGCTAGAATTCAAGATTCAGTGGTGTACGTGGGAACGGAATCACATCGCGGATATTGGTCATGCCTGTCATGAAGAGGATCAGGCGTTCGAAACCCAATCCGAAACCGGAATGCGGCACTGTTCCAAATTTCCGGGTATCCAGATACCACCACATAGTAGATTCGGGAATATTCAGCTCTTTTATCTTGGCATACAGCTTATCATAGCTTTCTTCACGCTGTGAACCACCAACAATTTCTCCGATTTGCGGGAATAGTATGTCCATGGCGCGGACGGTTTTTTCGTCGTCGTTTTGTTTCATGTAGAAAGCTTTGATGCTGGCAGGATAATCGGTAAGGATAACCGGTCTTTTAAAATGTTTTTCAACAAGATAGCGTTCGTGCTCCGATTGCAAATCAGCGCCCCAGCCTTCAATAACGTACTGGAATTTCTTCTTTTTGTTTGGCTTCGAACGCATCAAAATGTCAATGGCTTCTGTATATGTAACCCTTGCGAAAGGTTCATCCAAAACGAATTTCAATTTCTCGATGAGCTCCATCGAACGCTCTTCGGCTTTTTTGTTTTTTTCTTCGTCCAGCAGGCGCTTGCTCAGAAATTCCAGATCTTCTTTGCAATGCTCTAATCCGTATTTGACAACATATTTCAGTAAATCCTCAGCCAAATCCATGTTGTCGGTCAGATCGTAGAAAGCCATTTCTGGTTCGATCATCCAGAACTCAGCCAAGTGGCGTGTGGTATTGGAATTTTCAGCACGGAAAGTCGGGCCGAAAGTATAAATATTTGAAAGCGCCAAAGCTGCCAGTTCGCCTTCCAGCTGACCGGAAACTGTTAAGTTGGCTGCCTTGCCGAAGAAATCATTTTTATAATCGATTGTACCGTCGGCATTCTTAGGTGGATGTTCCATATCCAGGGTAGTTACCTGGAACATTTCACCGGCACCTTCAGCATCCGAACCCGTGATAATCGGTGTGTGAATATTATAGAATCCTCTTTCGTTAAAAAACTGGTGAATGGCAAAAATCATAGCATGCCTTACGCGTGCAATTGCACTAAAAGTGTTGGTGCGAAAACGCAAATAAGCTTTCTCACGAAGAAATTCCAAACTGTGTTTTTTAGGTTGCAGCGGATATTCCTCCGGATTTGCTTCTCCATAAACTTCTATGGTTTTGGCCTGAACTTCTACCTTTTGTCCGCTTCCCATGGATTCTGCCAAAATCCCATCCACAGAAAGAGATGCTCCCGTATGAATCCGGCTCAAAGTCTTCTCAGTTTCTTCATTCACTTCCACCACAATCTGAACATTATTCAGGGTGCTCCCGTCGTTCAGGGCTATAAAAGCCACATTTTTACTGGAACGTTTCGTTCTGACCCATCCTTTTACATTGATTGTGCTTCCGTAATCTGTCCTTTGGAGCAGCGCTTTGATTTCTGTTCTTTTCACTTCCTTAACTGATTAAATGAATTTGCAAAAAAACTAAATTTCAGGGAACTGACGGCAGCGATTCGGAAGTTTTTTGTAAAGATGTTGAAAATCAGGGAAAATATTAGCATTTTGATGCAATATGGACCTCGCGGATTTTGGCCCTTTCCCAGACCATCGTGAAGGATTTTCAGGTGCAAAAGAGGTTGTTAAAAAAACTTTAACAACTAAAATCATGCCAGATTTAAAATATTTATACATTTGTATAAAACCAAGATAAGTTAGAGCTTCATGCTGAACCAAAGACTACAACAGAAGTTATTACAAAAGCTGTCTCCTCAACAGATTTTGCTGATGAAGCTGTTGCAAATTCCTACCACAGAATTAGAGCAACGGATCAAACAGGAGATAGAAGAAAATCCTGCGCTCGAAACAGAAGGATTGGATGGAGGTGAAACTGTGGATAATGAGGTGAATGATGATTCAGATTTTGAGGAATCTCAGGAGGATCTGAGTCTGAGCAATGATGATTTCGACATTGACGATTACTACAAAGGGGAAGATGAAATTCCCGAATATAAATTGCAGGTCAACAACAGGAGCCGCGATGAGGAACAGAAGGAAATTCCATTTTCAACCGGTTTTACATTTCATGAATATCTGAAAGAGCAGTTGGGGTTGCGAGATTTAGATGAACGCAACTATCAAATCGGTTTATATATCATCGGGAATATTGATGACTCAGGTTATCTGCAACGTTCGGTCCCTTCCATGGTTGATGATTTGGCTTTCATGCAATACCTGGAAGTCAAACCTGACGAAGTGGAAGAAGTGCTGAAAATTATTCAGGATTTCGATCCGCCCGGAGTAGGTGCGCGCAACCTTCAGGAATGCCTTTTAATTCAGTTACGTCTGAAGCAAAAAGAGCAAAATACTGAGGAACTTGAACTTGCTATTAAATTGATAAAGCGATATTTCAACGAATTCTCAAAGAAGCATTATCAGAAAATCATGAAGCGTGCTAACATTTCTGAAGAGCAGCTTCAAAAAGTCATCAATCTGGTGGTTTCTTTGAATCCGAAACCTGGTAATTCGTTGAGCGATACGGCAAAAAGCATTCAGTATGTAGTACCGGATTTTACCATTATAAACAATGAGGGAGAACTGGAGCTTTCACTGAATAACTGGAATACACCCGATCTACGCATAAGTAATTCTTATATGAACATGCTCAATCAGTTAGCCAATGGAAAAAGGAGCAAATCCGACAAGGAGGCTGTTTCTTTTATTAAGAATAAAGTGGATTCTGCCCGTTGGTTTATTGATGCGGTACAGCAACGGCAAAACACATTATACACGACTATGAAAGCCATCATGGATTATCAGCATGATTATTTTGTTTCGGGAAACGAAGCAGATCTGAGGCCTATGATTCTGAAAAATATTGCTGATATTGTAAACATGGATATTTCCACTATTTCGCGTGTGGCCAACAGTAAATATGTACAGACTCCGTTCGGTACCAAGTTATTAAAAAGCTTCTTCAGCGAATCCATGCAAAAGGAAGATGGGGAGGAGGTTTCCACCCGTGAAGTAAAAACCGTATTAAAAGATATTATCGGTTCAGAAAACAAGTCAGAGCCTTTTACAGATGAGTATCTGATGAATAAGCTTAAAGAAAAAGGATATCCTATCGCTCGCCGAACTGTGGCAAAATACAGGGAACAAATGGGAATTCCTGTAGCTCGCTTGAGAAAAGAGCTCACTTCCTGAGAAAACGGATGCTTTTGGAAAAGATTCAGACACCTTTTTGCGGGAACAATTATTGATATATAAAAACAGAAGATTTTATGGAGAAAAAGATTTCAAGTGCTCTTTCAATTATTTTGCACCCTTTACTGGTTCCGGTTTTTTTTGTGTTGATTATTTTTCAATTCCCCATTTATTTTCTGCCGCTTCAGCTCATTAGCATGAAGTATGTTATTCTATTGTATGTGTTTCTGATGACTGCTTTGGCTCCGGCATTGATAACTTGGATACTCCGGCGTTTTAAAATTATACAAAGTTTCACCATGGAAGATCGAAACGATCGTGTTTTCCCCTTGTTAACTATGGCTGTTTTCTATTATATCACCTATTATACTTTAAATAAACAAGGTTCGTTTCCCATAATGAATCTGTTTTTGGTTGGTTCAGCTATTTTAGCGCTTGTCACTTTGCTCGTAAATACTTATGCTAAAATCAGTCTCCACATGATTGCCTGGGGTGGGTTTTCAGGTGCCTTGACAGGTGTAGCTTTTCTGTTCCACCTGCATCCATATACGTGGATTATTCTGGTTCTGTTCCTATCCGGTGTGACAGGTTATGCCCGGTTAAGAAAGAATGCGCATCAACCCCGGGAAATTTACCTGGGTTATATGCTGGGATTTGCTGTGATGTTTTCGCTATTTTTGATTGCGTAAGCAAATGGTGGTCAAACGATAGAGAGACGATTGTTAGACTGTTGTCAGACAATTGTACGATGCCTCAATTTGGGACGGCGAGACAAAAGTAAGTGATTAGGAGGGCCGAAAACACATCTTAAATCGTATATCGAACATCATACATTAAAAAAGGCTGTGTTGAAATTTCAACACAGCCTTTTTTAATTTTCTTTTATCCATTTTCCTTAGAAAGGCGTAATGGTGATACCCACCGATAAAGGATGGATAGCAGGTCCGTGGCCGGTTCTGAAAGTAGGAATGATCTGATAACCGGCGAAAATGTCAAAACTTTTGTAACCAAACCTAATCGAAGGTGTATAACCGGTACTGTTTAATTGATAGAGATTTTTATATTTTATCTGTCTGGTAATACCGTCTCCGTAAGAGGCCAGCGTTCCTGTATAAGATTCTTTACTCCTCAGAACCATCGAGATTTTGAATCCGATCCCAAAATGGAATCCATGTTTGAGTTTAAAATTTAACTCGGCCGGAATATCAAGGCTGGTGATAGTCAGCTTACTTTTTTTCATGGACTGGCCTGTAGGAACAGGGATGAATTTGATTGTATCTGCCTTGACATTGTCGATGTAGTTTGTTTTGCTACTTAGCACATGTGTTCCGATGCCCAGACCTAATGAAAAAATAACGTTCCCTTTTTTCTTGTTCCCCACCAGGAAATTATAAGTGGCAAATACGTTTGCCGATGGGTTCACTCTTCTCACGGTCATGTCGGAAGGCAGGTTTGTCCATATATCTGAAAAGACGTCAACGCCAATATTAATGTTTTTCTTCACTGTTGTAGCGGATACTTGAGCGGACATTTGCGTGGTTGCGAACAGAAAAATCAGCAGTATGCCAAAGGAGAACTTTTTCATTTTTTAATCGTTTAAAATGTTTGTCAAAGATATAAAATTAACCCTTTTGCGAAGTCGCTTTTAAGAGCTTGTTTAATAATGATTTTACCTTGTCAGAATTCCATCTGGCAGCCCCCTTTTTTTCAAGAACAACTTCCCCTTTACGGGAAATGATAAAGGTTACAGGAATGCTCTTACTGAAGAAATCTTTCGGTGTACTGTTATAACGGTAAAAGGGCATATCCTGGTATTGATGCTTTAAAATAAAGGACCGGATGGTATTCGGAACTTCGTTACTCAGAAAAACAAAATTTACTTTGTTTTTGTATTGTTCATAAAGATTGTGAATCCCAGGAAGCTCTGCATTGCACGGTGGACACCATGTGGCCCAGAAATTCACGAAAACAGGTTTGTCCAGAAGTTGGTTAAAACGTACTATTTTCCCTGACAACTCGCTGATTTCCCAATTTTTTGCTTCAGGACTGATAGCGAACTGCTGGGATGTCTTTAACGAAGACGGTGGAAAAGAAACAATACGAATCATGTATGCGGCGACCGGCTTGCGGGTACTGGGAATCAACAACAAAATCACCAACACAACAAACAGAATATCCGTGATGAGGGAAAAAGGTTTGGTGTTTTTTAAGTAGTGGTGAATACGGTTTTTGATTTTATCCAGCATATGAAGCAAAGTCCAATTTATTTCAGGTTAGAACGCCGATCGAGAAGTTTATCAATTTGTTCCGGGGTTAAATTCTTGTTTTTCAGCATTTCATCAATTTTGGCAATTTCCTTTTGCGCATCGATAGACGCTTTAGAATCTTCAGAGGTGATGCTTTCAATTTCTTTTGTCTCAGCATCATCTTCGGTTTCGTCAATCAAAAATTCATCTTCATCCAGTTCTTCGCGAAGCTGCTGAATGAGTGTCCGTACCATATCTTGTACCGACTCGCCAAATTGTCCCTGCAACTGATAAGCAATCTGATCTTTCATTTGCTCATAGTTATTGAAGAAGAATTTAAACTGCTGAAGCATCATTTTATTGACTCCGGGAATTTCTTCCATACCACTCTCCTGCTTTTCCATCAGTTTGTTGAAGAGGCGGAAAAGTTCGTCCAAATCCTGTTTAAATTGCTCCATATCCATCATGGTGCAAAATTACTAATAATTTAAATGAGTTATAATTTGTTAAGAAGTATTAACGTTTTAAATGTCAGACTGTAGTAAGACGATTGTGAGACGATAGTAAGACAATCGCCTTACAACAGTCTTACAATTGTCTCCCTACCGTCTAACAACTGTTTTTATTCTCCCAAAGTGGCCACCATCACAGCTTTGATAGTATGTACGCGATTTTCGGCTTCGTCAAAAACCACGGAATGTTCTGATTCGAAAACTTCATCGGTGACTTCCATGGCTTCAACGCCGAATTTCTGGTAAATTTCTTCCCCGATAATGGTTTGGCGGTTGTGGAAAGCCGGGAGGCAGTGCAAAAATTTAACCTTTGGGTTCCCGGTTTTTTTCACCATTTCCATATTCACCTGGTAAGGCATCATCAATTTGATACGTTCTTCCCATACTTCGTCAGGTTCGCCCATGGAAACCCATACATCAGTGTACAGAAAATCAACACCTTTCACTCCTTCATCCACATTTTCTGTAAGTGTGATTGAAGCTCCGGTTTCCTTAGCAATTTCTTTACAGGTATTCACGAGTGATTCTTCGGGCCACATGGTTTTGGGGGCCACGGCACGAAAATCCATACCCATTTTGGCGGCTCCTACCATCAACGAATTTCCCATATTATTACGTGCATCACCACAGTAAGCAAAGGAAACCTGGTGTAACGGTTTGTCGGAATGTTCCATGATGGTGAGGAAGTCGGCGAGAATTTGTGTTGGATGAAATTCGTTGGTAAGTCCATTCCATACAGGTACTCCGGCATATTTTCCCAGTTCTTCCACAATGTTTTGTCCGAAACCACGGTATTCAATACCATCATACATGCGACCCAGCACGCGTGCGGTGTCTTTCATGGATTCCTTTTTCCCAATCTGTGAACCGCTAGGGCCCAGATAAGTGACATGGGCTCCTTGATCGTAAGCAGCCGTTTCAAAAGCACAACGCGTCCTTGTGGAAGCTTTTTCGAAAATCAGAGCAATGTTTTTCCCTTTCATTTTGGGTTGTTCGGTGCCGTTGTATTTGGCTTTTTTAAGGTCGGCTGCCAATTCAAGCATGAATTTTATCTCTTTAGGAGTAAAATCCAACAATTTCAAAAAATTCCGGTTTCTGATATTGAATGCCATAATATTATGATTTAAAATGATTTATAAAACTTTAATTGTCCTTGTTTGAAGGAGCAAAATTAGTGAATTTTTTAGATGAAAGCTGGAAGCCGGGAGTTTTGAAGACAAAGTATTTCTAGGTTGCCCGGGGTTGAAACACTAGGTTAATCATAAAGATATTTTAACCAACCAGAACATTGATATCGGGCCGGGCTCAATCCTTTTTATCCTGTTTCATTTCATTCAGCATCTGTTTTATTTCATCCAGTTCTTTCATAAGAGCTTTG
>CAZGZO010000100.1:0-9946 GCA_964529695.1 uncultured Lentimicrobiaceae bacterium | reverse complement strand
CTGGTCAGCGCTTTTCTTTACATGGGATTTGAATTTGTTTATCCCCTTTTCGGAAATTGGGGCTACTGGGTAGAAATGCTCGGGATCAGTGCCCATTATACTTCCATGAGCCGCGGTGTTATCGATTCCCGTGACCTGGTTTATTTCCTCAGCCTGATTATTTTCTTTATTTATCTCACAAATTTTAACCTGTTCAGGAGAAAATGGTAAAGGCAAAAGAAAATAAGACAAGGCTTCGTATGAAGCGCCATCATCAAAAGAATCTGCTTTGGATGATTTTGATTCTGATTGCTGCCAACTGGCTGGGTTCGATGTATTACACCCGCATCGACCTGACAGCCGACAAACGGTTTACCCTTTCCGACGCCACAAAAAACATTCTGGATAATCTGCATCACGATGTTTATTTCAAAGTTTATCTGGATGGTGATTTCCCGGCGGGATTTAAAAGATTGGAACGTCAAACGCGGGAAATGCTGGAAGAGTTTCGTTCCCGGAATCACGATGTTCATTTCAGCTTTATCGATCCCTCGGCAAGTTCCAATGCCAGAAAACGAAGTGCCCTTTATCAAAAACTTGTAAATGCAGGTCTTAACCCGACAAATCTTCAGGTGAAAACTAAACAGGGCTTGCAGCAACAATATATTTTTCCGGGTGCCATTGTCGATTATCAAGGCAAGCAGGCTGTAGCCGGATTACTGGAGAGCCAGATAAATGTTCCGCCGGAAGAAGTGTTGAATCATTCCGCTGAAAATCTTGAGTTTACATTGATAAATGTAATCCATAAGCTGTTAAGAAAAAAGAAACCGCAGATCGCCTTTCTCAGAGGCCAGGGGGAATTACACGGGAACAAAATTGCTGATATTAAAAATACGTTAGCCAGTGATTATAATCTATCGGAGGTAACCCTGAAAGATCCTGCCAACAACGATTTACTGGAGGAGACAGGCGATTCCATTATTCCCAAGTACAATGCGCTGATTGTAGCCAAACCATCCAAGCCGTTTACCCATGCCAACAAACTAGCGCTTGATCAGTATGTGATGTATGGAGGAAAAGTTCTCTGGCTTATCGACCCGGTACTGGCGAGTATGGACAGCATAAGAAATTCGGAAAGCACAGTTTCCGTGGACTTACATCTGGGACTTCAGGAATTACTCTTTGATTATGGCGTTCGGCTCAACAAGAACCTGGTATTGGATATGAATGCTACTTCTATCGCCGTTAAAACGGGAGAAATGGGCAATCAACCGCAGATTTCTTTGCTTCCGTGGTATTATTATCCGCTGATTACACCCACTTCCAAAAATCCCATTGTCAAGAACCTGAACAGCATTCAGATGCGGTTTGTCAGCACGCTGGATACACTTGGCATAAAAGGGGTAAAAAAGACAATTTTACTGAAAACGTCGCCATATGTTGGCCTTGAAAGTATTCCGGGAATGATTAGCCTTAACATTTTGAAGCAAAAACCCGATCCTTACTTTTTCAAAGGTCCGGCGCAAGCTGTTGCCGTATTGCTGGAAGGCACCTTCTCTTCAGATTTTCAGAATATGCTGGTTCCTTCCATGAAGAATGGCAAATATCCCTTTAAAAAAATAAGCCGTCCTACCAGCATGATTGTTATTTCAGATGGTGATGCGATCAGAAATCAATTGCAAATCCCGGGTGGAAAACCGCTGCCTTTGGGATACGACCAGTTTACAAGAAAAACTTATGGTAATAAACAACTAATAATCAACTCATTGACTTATCTTACAGAAGGACCCGCTTTGCTCTCATTGAGGTCCCGCACACTGAAACTTCGCCTGCTTGATAAAACTAAAATCAATCAGGATAAATTACAATGGCAACTCGTCAATGTAATTGTACCACTGGCTATTCTTGCTTTGATGGTGGCTGTTTTTTCGATTATGAGGAAACGGAAATTTGGGAGGAAAAGGTTATAAATCACCTAAAACACTGTAGGTTTGACAGATGCTTCCAGTCTCGTTTCCATATTTGACATATTTTTCAATCTCCAGCTTGTTCCTTCAAATAATCATATAAATAAAACTGAGACCTGATGCGTGTATCCTCTTTGTCATATTTCTTATAAAGGTTCACCGGTTCGCTATTGATGTAACGCGCCTTAACATTGTCCTTTAACTGAGTTTGCAGAATAGACATCAGTTCTTTTTGTAATTCAGGATCGTAGACTGGACAAGCAACCTCAAAACGGTGGTCAAAATTCCGCACCATCCAGTCAGCAGATGTGATGTAGTAAAGCGGATTTCCCTCATTAGCAAAAACAAAAGCCCTGGAATGCTCCAGATACCGGTCGATAACCCCAATGATTTCAATATTTTCACTATATCCGGGAATTCCTGGCACAAGCACGCAGATACCACGACATATAATCTGAATCTTCACGCCTGCACGCGATGCGGACACTAATTTGTGAATAATCTTTTTATCCACAAGATTATTGAGTTTGATGATGGCCCAGGCTTCTTTATTTTTCTTTGCCGACCTAATCTCTTTATTCAGCAACTTCAAGAGCTGATCGCGCATAAAATAGGGGGCCACCATGAAATGTTTGAAATTAGGCGGTGTGTAAGGCGCTTCAAAAAGATGAAACAACATGTTAACCTCTCTGGCAATTTCCTGATTAGCTGTAAAAAGGCTGTCATCGGCATAGACCTGAGCTGTGGATTCGTTAAAGTTCCCGGTACTAATGTTGGCATAATAAACATTTTTGCCATCTTCGTTACGCCGGATAAGCATCAATTTCGCATGCACTTTGTATCCCGGAAGGTTCTTGATAATCTTCACACCTTCTTCGCGTAAACGTTCCGACCAGTAAATATTGGCTTTCTCGTCAAACCGTGCCTGAATTTCCAGAAAAACGGTAACATATTTTCCGTTTCGTGCCGCATTAATCAAAGCGTTAATCACGTTGGAATCGCGGGCCGCACGATAAAATGTCATTTTGATAGCGGTGACTTGCGGATCGATAGATGCTTCACGCAGTAAGTCAATCATATAATGAAATGACTGATACGGATAATGCAACATAATATCTCGTTCGCGAATCACTTTCAAAATGCTGGCATTATCCTTAAGCAAGGGGTGCTCAAGTGGTTTAAATTCTGGATAAACAAAGTTATCATTGCCAATGTTCGGAAATGACATAAAGTCTCTGAAATTGTGATAACGGCCACCGCCACGCAATGTATCTTCTTCAGTAACATTCAGTTTACGAAGCAATTGACTGAGCAATTTCGGAGGAATATTCTTATCAAAAACAAAACGTACCGGCATTCCTTTTTTGCGTCTTTTGATACTTTCGCTCATCAACTCGTAAAAGCTTTTGGAAATATCGCTGTCGATATCCAGTTCCGCGTCACGTGTCACTTTCACTGTATAAGCTTCAAACCTATCGTAACCAAATGGTTTAAATACATCAGGAAGTCCGTAGCGTACCACATCATCCAGCATCATTACGAAACGTTTTTCATTCTGATCCGGAAGAAGTAAATAACGCGATAAAGAATCTGTGGGGACCATCAACAAGGCATAATCTTCATCAATTTCGCCTTTGGAATGCTTCAGAACAACCGCCAGATAAATAAACTTATCACGCAGTGCCTCAGGACTTTTCAGGTTTTTAAGCATGATAGGAAACAGCAATGGCCTTACATTCTGTGTAAAATATTGGCTCACAAACAGACCTTGTTCCGGCGTTATATCTTCTTCATTAACAAAGAATATGTTGTTTTTTTGGAGCGTTTCTTTGATTTCTGCAAACGTGGCGTTGAACTTCTTTTCCTGTGCCTCAACCTGCAAATTAATTTTTTTAAGAATACGTCCCGGGTGAAAGTCAAACTGTTCATCCTTGTTACCCATGGCTTCCATACGGCGAAGTGTTGCCACCCGGACTCGGAAAAATTCATCACGGTTGTTGGAATAAATTCCCAGAAATTTCAGGCGTTCTATCACCGGGTTATTCTTGTCCATGGCTTCCTGCAGCACCCTGTCATTAAAATACAACCATGAAATCTCTCTATTTATCAATTGTTTCTTACTCATAAATATTCTGTTGTCAGTACTAAAACATTGGGGGATTACAAATTGTCTTTGATATCTTCCACAAAATTAAAGGAAATATTTTACCAAAAGAAGTCACCGGCATTTTGTGCTGGCTTAATTTTAAAAGCAAATCACGGAAAAGAATGAAGTGCAGAATTTCCTAGACGGAAACCACTTCTATTTCATCGTTAATATAAATCAGGAGTTTATCGATATTAGAATAACCCATCCCCTCAAAAACCTTTGCATAATTTTCTACCTGGCGGACATGTTCATGGCGCTTCTCCCCTGTTTTATAATCGATGATGGCAAGTTTATCTCCGGTTTGAATTACACGGTCGGGACGTAAAATTCGCTTTTTCTCTGCATCAAAAATATCACTTTCAATCTTCACGAACAATCCTTCCTGAAAATAGGGGGCAATTTCCTTCCGGGAAAGGAGATGATGCAGCTGTTTAGCAATTTCAGGCAATTCTTCTGTATCAATCAGTCCTGATAAATGATAACCTTCTACCACACGGTCAACATCAGAAACAACCTTAATTTTTGAGAGCATTTCATGAATCAGGTTTCCATAGGTCCGAGCCGGCTTTTTGCCGAATGCTTCCCAAAATACATCTTCTACAGGTGCCACAGCGATGTGCTCGTTCCAGGGTGCTGATGGAACAGATACCGGTTCCCCGGCAACTTTTTTCTCTTGCGAGTTTTGATTCAGACCAATGGTTTGAAAATCACCAAATTCATAGATAAATTGATTATCCTGCCACAAGTTATTATTCTCAAGAAAATCACGCACCCAATCCGAGAACTTGTCTCCTTTATTTTCTTTGAGATAACAAACAATTTCAAGCGCATCCACAGCGCGGGTAAAAGCTACATAAACGAGATTCAAAAAATCCAATTCGGTTTTAGCACTTTCATGTTCGTAAACATCCCCTTTATCAATCAGATTCAGATTCTTGCTTAATTTCAACAGGCCGGTTTCCAGCTCTCCTAATTCTGGGAAATCAATAGCTGTCCAAAACTGCCCTTTTGTATTTTGATTTTTGTTGTTATAAAGATCAACGATGACCGTCCCAAATTTCAAACCCTTGGCTTTATGAGCTGTCATTACCTGGACCGCATCCAAACCTTCGGGCATCACAATGCTCAAACCGGATTTTTTTTCTTCCCACAGTTCAATAAATGCATTCAGGGAACCACCATAAACCCGTTTCTTTTCATAAATAAAATCCAGGAAAAACTCTAAAAACACATCACGGGACGCATTTTTCACAAGAAGATGTGATACTTCGTCGATGATTTCAAAAACACTCTTTTGCTTCAACGCCTCCAGTGAAGGAATGGGCAGATGATACTTTTCAAATAGCCACAATAGTCTGTTTGTATGCTCCTTAGCTTCTATAAAAATTGAATGGAAATCCGAAGCTTCATATCTCAACATGAGAAAAGGTTCCAGAAACTCCGCAAAAGCAAGTTGGTCATCCGGTTCGGTAAGCAATTTTAAAAACGCCACCAACATTCTGACCAAAGGAGAAGCAGATAATTTCAACGATTCGGAAGAAACCACCGGAATATCATGCGAAATAAGCCAGGCAGCAATTTCTGTCGCCGACTGATTGGATCGGGTAAGCACACAGATGTCTTTTACCGGATAATTTTCATCAATTAGCCTACTGACATTCTCTTCAATCTGTTGCAATACCTTCTCCCGGTAATCAGACGCATCTTCTGATTCAACAAACTGGATAGAAATAAAACCGCCATCTTTTTCTACTTTTTTGGCTTCCGGAACATCCGGAAAGTTTTGCTTTTGATCCTGATACACTTCATCAAAACCAGCTTTCAACTTTTTCCCTGAGTAGTCAAAAAAGCGATTATTAAAACTGATTATTTCCTTCCGGGAACGAAAGTTCACCCCCAGTTTTTTTTCATCGTAATTGGAAATCAGTGTTTGTTCCCGCTGGATATTTTCGGGATTTTCTGAAGGCTGAAACAAATGCGGCAAGTTGGTAAAAAGCTCCACTTCACCACTGCGGAAACGATAAATAGCTTGCTTGGCATCTCCGACCAGCATATTGAAATTGCCATTTGCTAATGATTCATCCACCAGTGGCAGCAAATTGTTCCATTGCAAAACCGAAGTATCCTGAAATTCATCAATCAGGAAATGCTGAAAACGTCTGCCAATTCGTTCATAAATAAATGGAACCGGCTGGGATGCAACCTCTTCGTAGATGCGTTTATTAAATTCTGAGATATGTACTTTCTGCGTTTTAGCGGTGTATTCATCAAAAATAATCCGTATTTCGCGAAGCATGGCCAGCTCATAAATGTTGTCGTAAACCATCTTCCGGATGGCATAAAACGACACTTTATCAGAGATTTGCAACAAGGCATCTTTAAGTTGTGTGGCAATCTCATCAATCAAATTCCTCTTTCCGGATTCAAGTGATTTAGAATACCAAACATCCTCTTCTATAGCCTTTTTGATGTAGGAATTGGGGAACAACTTTTCCCATTCCGGCGGCCAATCTGCCACACGTTGTAAATAACCCTGGACGCCGCTCTTTCCATGAAAAAAATCTGAAATTTCCAGTCCCCGCTGTTCAATCAGATTCAAAGCTCCACGAGCCATTTCACGCATTTCATTCCTGAGGGAGGCAAGGCTGGCTTGCAATTTTTTAATAATATTCAGAAAGTCTTCGGTAGAATAATTTTCCAGCTTTTTAATCTCATGAAAGCCTTCTTCACGCAACTGCTTTTTGATGAATTTGGATAATTCGTCCGTCGGGTCATAACCTCTTTCATCATCCACCCTCTTGCGCGTAAATTCCAGTAAAATCTCAGTAAAAGCCCTGTTAGTTCCCAATTTATCATAAACACCTTCAACAATAAACGGGATGATATCGTCTTCATCAATCACAATTTCAAAACCTTGAGGAAGCTTCAAATCTGTGGAAAACGACCGTACCACCTGATGTACGAAGGAGTCGATGGTACTTACCGAAAACTCATCGTAATGATGAAGAATTTGCGATAAAAGCTGCCCGGACCTTTCGGTGATTTGTTCATCCGACAGCCCGGTTTCACTCATAATGTCCTGGCTAAAAGCATCTTTCAAATTACCTTTGGAATATCGCTCCAGCGAATCAATGATTTTATTTTTCATTTCGCGGGAAGCTTTGTTGGTGAAGGTAATGGCAAGCAACTTCCGAAAACTGCCTGGATGCACCAGAGCAATTTTCAGGTATTCCTTAACCAACGTTGTGGTTTTTCCGGAACCGGCTGATGACTTATATACCCGGAAATTCTTCATCTATTATTCTTTTCTTTTTGCTGTTTTTGTTTCTCCTGTTGTTTCGCTTTGTCCTTGCTTTTCAACTTTTTAGCCGGTTTTTTCTTCTTACCAAACAATTCCCAGAAATTGTTAAAACTTGTTCGGTAAGCGACACCAACTCCCTGAGTATAAGGCGAAATCTTATCGTAATTATTGTAATAATACCACGAGTTAACATTAGAATGATTAAAAGCCTTTAACAGCCAACGTCCGTCCTTTGTAATTTTATAATCGATGTCCACATCACCTACCAGGTTTGATGTGGAATTATTTTGGCGGTCATAAGACATACCGAAGTTTCCGTTGATAGCCAAACGATCGTTGAAAAGTTGCGTCGATAATGCCAAATCAAATTCTTCTTTGGATAATTTATCGCCTGGCCTATAACTTACTCCGACGTTAATATTTTTGCTTATCCGCGAAAGCAGCCCGCTGAGCTGATTGCTAAGAATGCTGTAGTAAGACGAACTCAGCGATGCATTGGTCACGTTGTTCATGGAAAATGAACGCAGCACCAGCAATGATATCATTTGCTGATTCATCAAAGCTACATTGGTTGTATCCAGCTGTGCAAATGCAAGCCGCTGCAAGTCAGGATCGAGATCAGGAAATTTGATTTGGAATCCGATATGCGGGTTAAACAACTCCCTGGACATCACCACATAACAATCTACATTAACGCGATTTTTATAACTTGCCGTGGAATCGATGGTCACTCCCAGTGTGCTTAAATCTGCTTTCAGTTTGTACAAACCTTTAATATTTACTTTGGCTTTGTAAGGGTCTCCCGCCCAGGAAATTCGGCCACCTTTCACCAATTGAAAATGTTTTCGAACCAGGTCGGCAAGCGTAAAATCAAAGGCTCCCTTATCAACGGTGTAGTCGCCCGCCAGGCTTACATCACCGGTAGAACTAACCTGGAGTTTCAAATTCCCTTCGCCTTGAGATTCAATGGTTCCAAGCCCCGAAGGCAGGTATATTTTAAGTCTAGCACTGGGAAGAATTCCCATGTTAATGTTAATCTGATACTGACTTTGAGAAGTCGGTGACGGGGTTGCAAGCATGGTCTGAATACTTTTACCTTTTACAGTATCTTTTTCCGGCTTTCTGAATATCACAAAATCATTGTCAGAAAATTCAGAGTTGTCATCCAGGGGCAACACCACTGAAGTACCTGTTACACTCTGCACATTTAAATTCATCTGAATATCATTCAGTGGCCCGGTAATAGAAACATCGCCGGAACCAATGGCCGTGCCGTAATACACCTGATTCATGCGATGCGTTGTATTGAAAAATAACAATCTATTCGTTTTAAGACTCACATCAAGCCTGAGATCATGGAAATTATGATGTAAGAGTTTGCCTTGCACCACGGCATGATTACCCAAAGTATCATACAGCAAAAAGCGACCAAAATTGATGTCATTTTTATTAAAGACAAAAGTGTTTTTTTTGAAGGAATAACTGGTATTCAGATAATTAATAACCAAGCCCACATTATCCAACGTCAATGCACCGGAAAGTTCAGGAAAAGCAAGTGATCCACGAGCTGTAATAGTTCCTGTAGCTTCACCATGCAATTTTGAGATGTATTCCCTCAAAAAGGGATTAACCCCTTTTAAACCAATTCCGTCGAAGGATAGATTCATATCCAATTGATTATTTACCCTGTAGGGGTAATAAAATCCTTCCATCCCAAATACTTTTTTACCCAGACCGTTTTGCTTTCGGATAATTTGTGATTTGATGAAAGCAGAGTTATTCACATTATCCCACGTACTTAGTATGTAAGCCGTACCGAGACCGGTGTTATTCAGAGACAAACTATCTATAGTCAGGTTAGCAACACGAGCATAACTAGAACCCAATTTGGACACATTCAGGTAACCATTCATGATGCCAGCCAAATTAAATCCCCAGTAATGCCACAACAAATTCAGGTTGGAAAGATTCCATTTGTGGAAAGAGACTTCCAGCGAATCTCCCGTTGCACTTGGAAGCCTGCCAAGGAATGAAATCTTCGAATCACCACCTTTAATCAGGAAATTCTGAAACCTCCACCCCTGCTTATCAAATATTAATGCATTCCCCGGCTCAATATTCCATCTGGTATTATTGACAAAGACATTTGATTTGTGGATACTCAGCTTTTGAACGTTATTTTTTTTCAAATAAAGTCCTTCAATATCTCCAAAATTCTTCAACTGACTGCCTTTATTGTTCCAGAACACACCAAATCGCAGGCTGTCATTTTTCATGTTCATCCTCGTCACCAGGCTATCCATCCCAAAAACTGATTTTTCGGTTTTGGTACTGTCTTTTAAAATCAGATGCTTAATCTGGCTTGCTAGTTCCAAAGCTCCATTTTTTGTCTGCGCTGAAATTGTATTATCGATGAGATCAATCCCCTGATATTTTAAGATTTTAGCATAACCATGTGCTTCCATGGTATGACTTACAAAATCAATTTTTGCATGAAATGAAGCATCACGACTCATTTGCAAACCACCCAAAAACTGATTGCCGATGAGA
>CAZGZO010000099.1:0-9979 GCA_964529695.1 uncultured Lentimicrobiaceae bacterium | reverse complement strand
TGACGAAATTACTCAGGCTTTTTACGAATATGCTGGCATGAATTTCACGCAGATCTTGCATAAAATTTATAAAGATCCGGATGCTAAACTTTGGATTGGAAGCATGGCACATTTTGTTACTGAGAATATACATATTCCGGAAATAGAAGAGGTTGCAAAGCAAAGTTTTCGCGATTTTATTGACAATCAGATTTCTGAATATTCAGGTTTCAAAGAAGTGGAAATTTCCTTCTTGGGTTCCGTTGCTTATCATTTGCAAGATATATTAAGGGAAGTAATGACAGAAGAAGGTCTTAATACAGGGGTGATATTACAAAGTCCCATGGATGGGCTTATTGAATATTACAAAACCTACGAGGGAGCTTGATAATCAGTATTTTAGTTCTTTTTTGAGATAGCTTGCTGTGTAATTGTTGTTCTTTTGAACGACTTCTTCCGGAGTTCCTGTACATACAACCGTGCCGCCTTTGGCGCCGCCTTCAGGTCCGATATCAATGATGTGGTCGGCTACTTTAATAACTTCCATATTGTGCTCAATCACCAATACCGTATTGCCTTTATCCACTAGTTTATTCAATACTTCCAGTAAGACTTTAACATCTTCAAAATGCAATCCCGTTGTGGGCTCATCAAGTATATATAATGTTTGCCCCGTATCCTTTTTAGACAATTCTGTAGCCAGCTTTACACGTTGGGCTTCTCCACCTGAAATGGTTGTAGAAGATTGTCCCAGAGTTAAATAGCCCAATCCTACATCTTTTAGTGTCTTCAATTTGTGTGAGATAGTAGGAATGTTTTCAAAGAATTCTGCCGCGGTACGAATACTCATGTTCAAGACATCGTTGATGGATTTGCCTTTATACCTGACTTCCAGTGTTTCACGATTGTAACGTTTCCCCTGACAATCTTCGCACAGCACATAAACATCAGGTAAAAAGTTCATTTCAATGGTCTGAACACCGGCTCCTTTGCATGTCTCGCAACGGCCACCCTTCACATTAAATGAAAATCGGCCTGCTTTGTAACCTCTGACTTTTGATTCTGGCAGCATACCATACAATTTTCTGATTTCATCAAAAACCTTCGTATAAGTAGCGGGATTAGACCGCGGTGTGCGTCCAATGGGAGCCTGGTCGATTTCAATTATTTTGTCGATATATTTAACGCCTTCGATTAAGTCGTAGGGCAGGGGCTCCTTTAGAGAATTATAAAAATGCTTGCTAAGGATGGGATACAAAGTATCGTTGATAAGCGTGGATTTCCCACTTCCTGAAACACCTGTGACGCAAATAAATTTTCCCAAAGGAAATTCAACATCAATGTTTTTCAAGTTGTTCCCTGTGGCTCCTTTCAGTACGATACTTTTCCCTTTTCCTTTACGACGTGTCTGAGAATATGGAATAAACCGTTTTCCACTCAAATATTGACTGGTGAGCGTGTTTGAATTCAAAATGCTTTCGGGGTTCCCCTGTGCTACAACGGCGCCTCCAAGTCGCCCCGCTCCGGGGCCTATGTCGATCACATGGTCGGCAGCCAGGATGGTGTCTTTGTCGTGTTCGACTACGATAACGGAATTCCCGATATCGCGCAGTTCCATTAAAGATTCGATTAGCTTGTGATTGTCGCGCTGATGCAGGCCAATACTAGGTTCATCAAGGATGTACATAACTCCGGTAAGTCTGGAGCCAATCTGCGTGGCAAGTCTGATTCGTTGTGATTCACCACCGGAAAGCGTTTTAGCAGGCCGGTTCAGATTTACGTAATCAATACCCACTTCCAGCAGAAAATCCAGCCGTGTCCTTATTTCTCTTAAAATCTCCCTGGCAATAAGTTGCTGTTTCTCATTAAGTCGGCTTTCAAGATCATTCAGCCATTCCTTTAATTCAGACAAATCCATTTGCGCCAGCTCAGCAATATTTTTTCCATCAATTTTAAAATAAAGTGATTGCTTTTGCAGACGAGTTCCTCTGCAATCCGGACAAATGTGTCGGTTCATGAAACTTTCTGCCCACTTTTTAGAGGTTTGTGAAGCTTCTTCCTTGTTGAAATTAGTGATGTAATTCAGCACTCCTTCAAAAGTCAATGAATAAGAGGACGTTATTCCAAGGTATTCTTTCTTTACCTGCACTGTTTCATTAGAGCCATTGAGGATGACATGAATAGCTTTTTCAGGAATATCTTTTATCGGAGTGTTCAGGTTAAAGCCGTATTTTAAACCAATGGTTTCCAGCTGACCAAAGACCCATGTGTTTTTATATTCTCCCAATGGAGCAATGCCGCCTTTTCGAATGGATAAATCTTTATCAGGAAAAACCTTGTCCAAATCTACTTCCATTATATTACCCAGTCCGTTGCAAGTAGGGCAAGCTCCGTAAGGCGAATTAAAAGAGAAAAGATTGGGTTCAGGGTCATCGTAAGCAATGCCGGAAGTCGGGCACATCATTTTCAGACTGAAGTGTTTCAGGTTTCCGGTTTCTTCATCTATGACCATGAGAACACCTTTTCCCTGCTTCAGCGCAATGTCAACCGATTTCTTTAATCTTTCATTCAGATCTGCAACTTGTATTCTGTCAACAACTACCTCAATATCATGAACTTTGTAACGGTCTAATTGCATTCCGAATGCAATCTCACGGATTTCGCCATCAACACGAACTCTTAAAAATCCCTGCTGGCGTGTCCTTTCAAACAAATCGCGGTAGTGACCTTTCCGGGCTTTCACCAATGGAGCCATCAACATGATTTTTTTGCCCTGATATTCCTTCGCGATAAGCTCGATGATTTGATCTTTCGTGTAATGAACCATGCGTTCGCCGGTCACATAGGAAAAAGCTTCGGCAGCACGTGCATAAAGCAGACGCAGAAAATCATAAACTTCTGTTATGGTTCCTACTGTTGAACGAGGATTGCGACTCACTGATTTTTGTTCTATGGAAACGACAGGACTTAACCCCTGAATTTGGTCCACATCCGGACGTTCCAGGTTCCCTATAAACTGCCTTGCATAGGCCGAAAAAGTCTCCATATAGCGCCGTTGACCTTCCGCATAAATGGTGTCAAAAGCCAATGAAGACTTTCCGCTGCCACTTAATCCTGTAATCACCACCAGTTGGTCCCTTGGAATGGTTAAATCAATATTTCGCAGGTTATGAACCCGCGCACCTTTGATTTCAAGATTCTGGCTTTCAGAAACAGTATTTTTAGTTTTATCTTCCATAGAATTCTCCAAACACTGAGGAGTATTTCAAAAATCGCGGCAAAATTACTCTTTCTATTTCAAAAAATCACCGATTAGAAACACCAATTCACGCTGAGTTGGTTCAGAGTTTACCCCAAAACAGTCTAAATCTCTTCCGGTTCGCGGAAAAATCATTAATTCTCTTTCTGAATTTTATTAATAAAGTTTTATAAATCAATTAAAACGGGCTTTCGAATTCCCGAAAAGGAATTCCTATCTGATCTTTTTCAGAAAGAATGGGATGCTCCGTTTTCCAGTCAATGTTTAGCGTGGGGTCGTCCCACAAGATGCTAGCTTCAGATTCTTTATTATAAACATTCGTGCATTTATAGGAAAAAACAGTGTTATCTTCTAAGGTGACAAACCCATGAGCAAATCCTGCCGGAATCCAGTACATCCATTTGTTCGTTTCCGTCAGTTCAACGGAATCCCATTGACCAAAAGTAGGAGAGGACCTTCTTAAATCAACTGCAACATCCAGCACTGCACCTTTAACTACACGAACCAATTTCCCTTGGGCGTGCGGCGGTTTCTGGAAATGAAGCCCGCGCAAAACTCCTTTCATGGATTTGGATTCATTGTCCTGAACAAAATGCTCATCAATTCCTGCCTTCAGAAATGTTTCTTTGTTATAAGATTCAAAAAAATATCCACGATTGTCTTCAAAAACCTGAGGTTTAATGATATACAAATCCTGAATTTTAGTTTTTACAATCTCTATGCTCATCGGGTTATATGTTTATAATTGAATTTCATGATTTTTCAACTTCTGCCTCTTTTACTTGTTTTATCTTGTTAATTCTTTTTTCATTAAACCAGGCTGCGAGGATAACAATAAATATTGTAGCAACCGTATAGTAAACAAAAGTAGGTATTGGAACCGGATCTCCCGCTGCATATGAATGCAGTCCTGACAAATAATAATTCACGCCAAAATAGGTCATAATAATTGAGAAAAATCCAAGTACAGAAGCTACATTAAATGTGAACCTGGATTTTAAACCGGGAATCATGCGCATGTGTGCTACGAAACTGTACACCAATACGCTTACCAAAGCCCAGGTTTCTTTTGGATCCCAGCCCCAGTAAGTTCCCCAACTTTCATTGGCCCAAACACCACCCAGAAACATTCCGATTGTCAGCAAATAAAGCCCGACAATCAAAGTCCGCTGGTTGATGGCTGTGATTTGCGCAATTTTTTCGTTAAGGCGTTTATAATTATTTGTTGTTCTGAAAATATACAGAATCAGAATGAGAAACCCTACCATAGCTCCTAACCCCAGAAAACCATAACTTGCTGTGATTACTGATACGTGAATCATTAACCAATAGGATTTTAAAACGGGAACCAGATTGGTAATCTCCGGGTCCAGCCAGCTTAAATGGGCAACCAACAGGATTATGGAAGCCAGAACAGTTGTAGCTGCAGCTGTCAGCATAGAACGTTTCGAAAAGATTAATCCTGCCAGGACAGTAACCCATCCGATGTAAATCATAGATTCATAGCCGTTTGTCCAGGGAGCATGCCCGGAAATGTACCAACGGAGAATCAATCCAAAGGTCTGGAAGGCAAATCCAAGCATAATCAGGATCAACAGCCCTTTCATTATTTTTCTTACGATAGACGAATCTTTCAGAATATCAACAAATACAAGTATAAGCAATACAAAGCCCACCATGCTGTAGAATATAGCCAGACGGAAAAAGATCATCAGTTTGGTGTAAAGTAATTCAGCATTGAGTTTTCTTTGAGAAGGCATAATAGCAGCACCATATTTTCTTTGATAGCTTTGAAGTCCTGTCACTAACTCGTTTGCCACTTTAAGATTTCCGTTGGCAAGCGAAGTCAGATACTCCGGAATTAGCCTGACCACCATTGCTGAGTCCTTTCCGGTGAGCCCAGTTGACTTGGAAGCTGGTGAATACCAGGCTTGATCAGGATGATTAGGATCCGGCAACATTTTTAAAAACTTACCAGTGTAAACCATGTAAGCAATGTTTAACCTTTCATCAACTTTCATGACTTCTTTATCGAACATCCCTCGGTGAATAGGCTTGGCTTCGTAAGCTTTATTCACATAATCCTTCAGCTTGTAAGCTTTGGTTTTGGGATTTATAAAGTCCAGAAAAGAGGCGTATTTCCCTTTAATTCCCACAATTTTGGCCAGCTTTTTATTATTGATTTTGATCATAGGAACTTGTTCCCACAGATGTGGACTACTCATCATTCCCAAAAATACCTGGTCAGGTGTCAATCCGTGAAAACTGGTTTTCCCGGTCATTTTTCTGATTAACTGGCTGGATAATGTGAAAACCGGTTTGACACGTCCGCCATGAGACTGAACAACCAATCGTCCAAATTTCTCAGCTTGCTGTTTGTTTACAACCGGAATTCTGTTGAAAGGAATATGATGGCTTTGTGCGGATAAGGAATTGCTACCACATAACAAGATGAAAATCAATATTAAAGTAGCAGCTCCTTTAGAATTATTGTCGAATTTTTTTAGATATCTACCGAGCTGTGAGAAATAGCTTTTCGAATTAATTAAGGATAAAAACATGCCTAAAGCAAGTAAGATATAACCAAAATAGGTGAAAATTGTTCCCCAATAATCATGGTTGACGGAAAGAATACTTCCTTGTTCATCCCGGTCATAGGACGATTGGAAAAAGCGGAACCCGTTGTAGTCAAGTACATGATTCATGTAAATGTGAAAAGGAAAGACTTTATGATGCGTTGAGTCGATAACCGTAATCCTGCTAGCGTAACTGGATGGACTCTTAGATCCCGGATAGCGAGTCAAAATAAATTTATCTAATTTTACGTAAATGGGCAACTTAATTATCCTGGCACCATAACTCAATGTAACGTTAATGCCATTGATTTTTAATTTTTGAGGTTCGCCTTTAAAGCCACTTCCTCCACTCAAATAAACTTCTTCGGATTTGTTTCCTGATTTTACTTTCACTAAGACAACATTCATAGCCTGGCTTTTCTTACCACCAGGCAAAAACTTCACAGCACCAGTTGGGTAATATCCGGTCATTACCAGATTCAGTTTGCCTATGGTAAACAATTTTCTCATCACAAAAGGATGGGGGCTTTTAGGTAGAAATAACTCGGAAGCGCCGCCATCCATGTGCATTACCGACATGGTATCGGGTGGGGTGATGTAAAGACTGTCGCCCTTTGCAGTGATATTGATAGCATTCGGGTCAAATGTGCCGCCAAATTTAACTGTGTAATTACCAAGTGTTTTGCTGCCACCCTTTTTCAGGAAAAGATTTTGTCTTCCATGCCCGTCAGAGGCAACGAACATTAAGATGGGCATTCCGTTTTCATTTTGTGCTACAACTTTTTGTGCATGAGGGATAAACTTTATAGCCTCTAAACGGAGGTTTTGTCCGTCAATGGAAAGATGATCCTCATAGGCCTTGGGTGAAAGTGCAGAAAGCAAAACATGTTTATCATGAGAAACTATCGTATTGCCTTTTTGAGCTTTTACCTGAATATAGGTTCGACTTGAAAGAATAACATCGGAAGTCTGACCATTGCGTAAATGAAGTATTCCCTGATAACTGACAAAACGGGTAATAGCTGCTCCCAATAAAACTACTATAAATCCAATGTGAAAGATAAAAATCGTAAACTTCTTCTTCTGGTACATCTTGTACCTGAATACGTTAGCAATCATGTTGACGGTCAGTAATCCCAGTAGAATATCAAACCAGGTTGCATTGTAAACCATGGCCCGGGCTGCTGACGAACCAAAGTCATTTTCAATAAAAGTAGCGGCTCCGATGGAAACAGCAAATATGAGCATGAGTACTCCCATGCTGGTCATGGAGAAAAATATATTTGATAGTTTTTTCATGAATAGCAGTGTTTTAACTTAAAATCATTCACTCCCAATAATGACATCCAATGCGCCTACACCGAATTTACTAATGGAAGCCCTTTTGTTTTCAAGGTTTTCGTAATCTTTTAGTGCATTCATAATGGCATTTTTGAGTGTGCCATTGCCAACACCGTGAATGAAGGTTACTTTGGTATAGTCGTTCTCTATGGCGCTGTTGAGTGCTTTTTTGAAATGTTCCATTTGAATTTCAAACATGTCCCGGCTGGAGAGGCCGGCAATATTGTCAACAATTTCAGCAATGTGCAGATCCACGATCGCTTCGCCATATTGTGTTTTGTATTTTTCAATGAAAGGGGTTTCGCTTTTTGTCTTTGACTGGACTGATTGTGAGCGACTTCCTGCCTTTAAGTTAATTTCTTCGTTTCCTGCAACCTGAAATGTGGATTTTGGTGCTACCACTGAAATCAATGCTTTACCGTTAACTAAGGTGTTGCTTGTGTAACTGCCTTCTTTAAAAAAGCGACTAACCCTGATATTGATGTCTGCGTGAATGGGTAAATAAAGTTTTTCTACCTCTTCTTCGTGAATTAAAATCTGAAGCGCTCCTTTTGTCCAGTCTTCCAAATCATCACGTGAGATAGTTCCCAAAACTGCTTTTGAATTCTCAGGAACTGAGCCATAATCAATGCCTTTTAGAACACCTTCTTTTTCCAGGAAAAAATTGTAAAGAATGTCAAATGAAGTATGATTGATCAAAATTAAATCCATATTCCCGGTCAGAAGCCATTGCTGATCATGAGGCTCATAAACAAGGTAAATGCCTTCTTCTTCTTTAACTTTTCCCCAGGGATTGATGTCACTGATGTTACTTTCCTGTACTTCTTCCTGTACCGGCGTTTTTTTCGGTTCTTTTCCGGGTTTTGTAAACGATTCTTCTGTAGACTCTTGTGCGCGATAGTCCAGTATTAATTCGCTGGAAAGCACAGGAATCTCAAACCCATCTTCAGTTTCAATCTTAAGTAATCTGTTGTCTATGATGGCAGTAACTGTGCCACCACCCATCTCGTCAAGGAACCTGACTTTATCTCCGATTTTGAATTGCATCCGGTTTTTTCGTTTAGCCGCAAAAGTAGGAATTATCCATGAATATATGGTGACTGTTAGATAGCTATTTAGACGAATTTTAAATAAAATTATGAAAATAAAAATATTGCAATTTGAAAATGAGTGAGGAATTTTTGACACATTCTATTTGAGATAATGGATTGGATTTGAAATCCTGCCAGCAAAGAAATCAAAATAATTATGGAAATTTTAAGTAGTGGTTTTGAAAAAAGAAATTTACCTTTGCCTTTAGGTAAATACTTAAGCGATTGAAAGATATTAAAATTCCATGGATTGTATGGGGAACCCTTTGGCTTCTTTTTATATGGTTGGGATATGATATGCTTACAGAATTCCGTAATTATCTCTATCCATTGATGTTAGGAGGTTTGTTTGCCTATTTGCTATATCCCTTGGAAAATTATTTTGAAAATCACAAAATTCCTCGCATTCCAGCAATTATTCTAAGTATTCTGATAGGGATTGTTGGTGTTTCAGGCGTAGCTTTTATTATTTACAAACAGTTGGGCTTGTTTTTAAATGATGTTCCTCATATGCAAGCCAATGCCTCGCACAATGTGAACATTATATTCAATAAAATAACAGAGGCTACAGGAATTCAGGCCACGGACTTGAAACAGCAGGTAAAAGCTGCTACAGGAAGCTTGCTGAATTTCAGTGCTACCAATATAAAGACCACATTCAGCCAGACTTTTCAAACAGTATTCACCATTGGTATTATGCCGGTGTACATATTTTTCCTGCTTTTTTACCGCAATAAGTTTAAAGAATTTATTCTCATGGTGGTGAAAAAGAGTCAGCATGGCCTGGCCATCAAAATTATTGACGACATTAACAGGTTGGCCGTTTATTACATGACTGGCGTATTGAAAGTGGTTTCGGTACTTGCTGTAGTAAACACTTTAGGATTTTGGATTATAGGACTTAAACATGCTATATTCCTGGGGATCCTTGCCGCCGTGATGAATTTTATTCCCTACTACGGAACCATTATTGGTTATTTATTTCCACTATTCATTGCCATTTTTACAATGAATTCGCCCTCTTACGCATTTTTGGTTGTTTTACAGTTTATTATTGTTCAGTTTACGGAGAATAACATCTTGACACCAAATATTGTTGGGTCGCATGTTAAAATAAATGCCTTTATGATTATTTTGGCCATCACTTTGGGAGGATTTATCTGGGGATTACCCGGAATGTTTATTGCCGTTCCTATCACTGCTTTTATCAGAGTTTTGGGTGAAAATATTCCTCTGTTATCTCCTATTGGATATTTGCTTGGGGATACCGGCACGGAAGAACATAGTATCACGCGGGCTAAACTTTCCCATTTTTTTAAACGAAAATTTAAACGATAGAATTATGTTGCGACATATTGTAATGATGAAATTCAATGAAAAAGGAAAAGCCGAAAACAGTGCGGCCAAAATAGAAGGTATGCTATACGGCTTGTTGAAAACAGTAGAACCCTTGAAGAAGATGGAAGTGGGAGTGAGCGACTTCGATAACAACGTCTTTGGTTTAGTGTTAACTGCTGATTTTGAAGATGAAGCAGGTTTAAAAGTTTATCGGGCTCATCCGGATCACGTTAAGATTCTGAATTATATGAAAGAAGTGGTTGAAGAAGTGGCTGCTGTGGATTATATTGTTTGATAATCAGTAGTTTAGATTCCTAATTAGAAATAAAAAAAGCGTTACCCAATCGGTAACGCTTTTTTCTTTCTAGTCATTTTCTTACTCATTCACAGCGACT
>CAZGZO010000098.1:0-10047 GCA_964529695.1 uncultured Lentimicrobiaceae bacterium | reverse complement strand
AACTTGAATTTCATTGTCTCTATAATCAACATCCACCAGAAAATCTTTCATCAATCTTAAAGTCATATCGATGTAAGAAGTTGAAACGGCTTTGCCTGTCAGTTTGATTTTCAGGCCATTAGTAAAATGCGGGGCAACAAGCATCATGGCTGATACAAATTGAGAACTTGTAGATGCATTAATTTCAACTTCGTCGCCTGAAAGTCTCTTACCCATAATCATCAAAGGCGGAAAACCTTCTTTTTCCTTGTATTCAATATCTGCTCCCACACTTCGCAAAGCTGCAACCAAATCAGCTACAGGCCTCAGCTTCATTCTTTCAGAACCTGTAACGAGCCATTTTCCTGGTTTTTGAGCCAGATAAGCCGTTAAAAACCTGAAAACTGTTCCAGCGTTGTGAGCATCCACCACCATGGGAATCTTGGAATCAGAACAGGTACCAATAAAGCTTAAGTAAAGGCGCATCAAGTAAGTGTCGTCAGATTCTGACAAGTTATCAAAATGAACCAAAGCTTTTTCCAGAGAACGCATCACCAACAAGCGGTTGCTAATACTTTTGGAAGCTGGCAATACAATTTCTGACTGCAATGTTTTACTCGTTTTCAGCACCTTATACGCCTTCATAGACACTATATTTTTTATCTGGTTAAATAAAATTCAAGACTTTGAATGAACAACGAATCACTCACCGGGATATCAAAAACACTCTCTCCACAGCTTTTCAAAAGACTGTACCTTGAAAGATTATCCCGTACTTTCTTATCCTGCCTTGTTAATTGTAGCAATTCGTCAAATATCGAAGCAGGAAATGAAAGTCTTTCAAAACTCTTGTCAATCACTTGGATGAGTTCTTGCAAATCATTCCCGGAAAACCCTGTGAATTGATTTGAAATCCAGGCTTCGCAAATCATCCCTGCTGCCACTGCTTCCCCATGAGTTACCGGTTTGCCACTCTTCAAGAACCATGTTTCAAGCGCATGCCCAACCGTGTGTCCGAAATTCAATATTTTCCTCAGGCCCTTCTCCAAACCGTCCTCTTCGACCACTTTAATTTTGTCCCGGGCAGACTTTACAATAATTATTTCCAAATCGTCTTTAATCTCCCGGTAAGAATGGTCTCCAATCAGGTCAAGTAATGATTTATCCATGATAAAACCATACTTTAAAACTTCCGCAAAACCTGATTTCCATTGTAAATCTTCAAGTGTTTCAAGGAAAACAGGATCAACAACCACTACTTCAGGATTTGAAAAGGTTCCGACATGGTTTTTGAATTCCTGAAAATCCACTCCGGTTTTACCTCCCAGAGCAGCATCAACCTGCCCCAGTAATGTGGTCGGAATATTAATAAAAGACATGCCTCTTTTAAAAGTCGAAGCAGCAAAACCGCCCATATCTGTTATCACTCCGCCTCCCAGATTCAACAACAAACTGTCGCGACTGGCTCCCATCTCTGTCAGTTTCTCCCAAATAAAAGAAACTGTTTTCAAGGTTTTAAATTCTTCCCCACAAGGTACTGATATAATATGTGTTGCGTTTAAACCACTGACTTTTCCCATCAAAACGGGAAGACAATATTTCTCGGTGTTTTCGTCAACCAACACAAATATTTTGGAAAAATCTCCAAGTACATTCTGAAGTTTTCCCAGTGCTCCTTTTCCCATCCAGTATTTAACGGGAGCTAAGCCAAATTTTGAATCTTTGGTGTGCATCTTGCAAAGGTAGGATTTTGAACGGTATTCAGAATTAAAATTTCCAAAAACTTGTTTGTGAAATGATTCTTTTCTGTGTTTTTATTTAAAATCGGAATTACCTTTACACAGAAATAATTAAATCAGAATTTTAGTAACTGAATTTATTTCATTTTTAGAAACCAAAATCGAAAAAAAAACGTTAACTATGCAAATAGTCAAATCATATTAAAAATGACCCATGAATTATCCTGAACTCTATCGACTGCTTCGCAACAGCATCAACTACGACAGTGATGAAATAAGAACCCCAAACTGCGATGTTTACAACTTTACTTTTGAATCAAAAGCCACAACCTTGTTACCCGGGACGCTCAATTACCGATGTGATGAGCATCAGGCCGATTTTTCTGTTTCGGAAGAAAGCCTCTATCCCGCCATTGAAGAATATCTGCTTATGCTCAACAGTAGAGATATTCAAATTATTGAAAACAAGCGATTTAGGTATCATATTTTTGTCCCGAAAGGAAAAGAAAACGTAGATGGTGTTATCATGATGTTTCATGGCTTTAATGAGAAAAAATGGGACAAATATCTTCCCTGGGCGGAATACCTGGCAAACAAAACAGGAAAAGCAATCCTTCTATTTCCCATTGCTTTTCATATGAACCGGGCTCCACTTTTGTGGAGCAGCCGTTATGAAATGTTCGAACTCAGTAAAAAAAGAGTTGCCGCCTTACCGGGAATCCAGCATTCAACGTTTTCCAATGTTGCCATCAGCATTCATTTGCAATCCAGACCGGAACGCTTTATGTGGTCAGGATTACAGACCTATTTTGATGTAATTCAATTGGTAGAACAAATAAAATCCGGGAATCATCCGATAATCGATAAAGAAAGCAGCATTGACTTTTTTGCTTATTCCATCGGAGGATTGCTGGGACAAACATTGCTCATGGCAAACAGGAAAAACTATTTCTCTAAGTCAAAACTCTGCTTGTTTTGCAGCGGAGCAGCCTTCAACCGGGTTCAGGCTACTTCAAAATTCATTATCGATAGTGAAGGCAGTATGGCATTGTACTCTTTCCTGATTGAGTACATGGATTATTTCCTGAAAGCAGACAAACGACTTGCTCACTATATCAGTGAGAAACACCCAGAGGGGATGGCGCTCCTAAGTCTTCTTAATTATCACAAAATGAGTGAATACAGAGAAGAAAAATTCAGCAAACTCAGTAATAGAATCATGGCTTTCGGACTCAAGAAAGATGTTGTTTTTCCTTATTATGAGGTTAAAAATACTCTAAACGGATTGGATGGAGACATCCCTATCGAGGTAAAAATTCTGGATTATCCTTATCCTTACATCCACGAAGATCCGTTCCCGGTAAATAAGAAATATGGGCAGGAAGTTACAGAAGCATTTGAGCACACTTTTGAAATGATAGGAGACTTTTTGAAGTCAGGTCAGTAATGACGTAATGCATTACGTCATTACTTATGCTCTTCCAGATTTGTAATTAGGAGTAATCGGAGAATATAAAAAAGCCGCCCAAAATATCTTTGAGGCGGCCTTTATTGAAATAATATTTTACAAATCAACCTTTTACAACTTCGCTTACAAGCTTGGCAGCTTCTGCAAGTTGAATAGCTGAAAGTACTTTCAGGCCTGATTTATCAATGAGCTCCTTGCCTTCTTCAGCGTTGGTTCCCTGAAGTCTGACAATAATCGGAATATCAATTTCACCAATATTTTTGTAGGCATCAACAATTCCCTGTGCAACGCGGTCACAACGAACAATACCTCCAAAAATATTGACAAGAATAGCTTTTACACTTTCGTCTTTCAGGATAATACGGAAAGCCTGCTCAACTCTTTTGGCATCGGCGGTACCTCCAACATCGAGAAAGTTTGCAGGGTCGCCTCCTGACATCTTGATCATATCCATGGTTGCCATAGCCAGACCGGCCCCGTTAACCATACAACCAACATTGCCATCCAGTTTCACAAAGTTCAAATCGTAACGGCTGGCTTCCACTTCCGTGGGATCTTCTTCCATGACATCGCGCATCTGGGCAATATCTTTATGGCGAAATAAGGAATTATTGTCAACAACCACTTTAGAATCAGCGGCATAAACCTTACCGTCAGCAGCTTTGATTACAGGATTAATTTCGAATAGGCTGGCATCTGAACCAACATAAGCACTGTACAAAGCTTTTAAAAAGGTTACCATTTCTTTAAAAGCAACACCACTTAACCCGAGGTTGAAAGCAATTCTTTGTGCCTGAAATCCAAGCAATCCTACTTTAGGATCGACAACTTCATGGAAAATCTGCTCCGGTGTTTCTTCAGCAACTGCTTCAATATTCATACCGCCACGAGGTGAGTACATGATCATATTCTTTCCTTCGTTACGGTTCAGCAGCATGCTGATGTAATACTCTTCCACTTTTTCAGGACCGGGGTAATAAATATTTTGCTCAATCAAAACTTTCCGCACCAGTTTCCCCTCCTTTTTTGTCTGAGGAGTCACCAAATGCATTCCAATAATTTGATCAGCATAATTTCTTACTTCATCCAGGGATTTGGCAATTTTCACACCGCCGCCTTTTCCTCGTCCACCTGCATGAACCTGCGCTTTAACAGCCCATTTATCGGAACCAGTATGTTTTTGAATGGTTTTAGCAGCCTCATAAGCCTCATCGGGCGAATTTGCTACGATGCCATAAGGTACAGATACTCCGTAACCTTTAAGAATTGATTTTCCCTGATATTCGTGTAAGTTCATTATGTTAATATTTTTATGAAATCGTTTAAGACAGCCCAAAAATAGGACTTTTAAAACAATTAACCTTGTTAGAAAACCTTAAAATTATTGGAATTTTAAATTTAGAATGGTTTTTAAATAGTTAGAGACGATTGTCAGACAGTTGTGAGGCCATTGTCAGACTGTGGTCAGACTGTGGAGGTAATACAATAAGTTTGACAATCGCTTGACTATTGTATGACAATTGCTTGACGCTTCAGTTTTGGATTTTGAAATTCAGGATTAGTCGTTAGCACAAAAACGAGCTGAGCTTTTAGTGATTAGCCAAAATCTGGCGATAGCGGTTCCCATTGGCAGGATCAATGACACTCATAATATCTACCATCTGACTTTTCTGACTCTCCGGGGCTTTTGAAAACATTCCGATTATCTCGCCACGCTTGGCATCCAGAATAAGTTGCAGAACGTATAAATCAGGTCTTTTTTCATAGACCTGTTGCAAGTCACGCAAAGAAGATAAGACAACGCGTCGTCCGGCGTCTAGGTTATTATTCATAACATCCAGTCCCAGACGATGATATTGATACAAAAACTGACGAAGCGGCTCATAAGCTTTATTCAACATCTCTGCAACGAAATGGTAACGGTTCTTGGTTCCTTCTACGGATTTCCAACCAGGATCAGGAGAATTTTGAGCGGACTGCACGATGCTCATAGCCTTCTGATAAAAAGGTGTTCCGCCGTCAGGAGAAAAGGTATCAAAATCGACACCCAAAATCATGTATGCATAGTAAGCCAACAAGGAAGTCAAATTATCTGAATAGGTGTTGGGTATGAAATTCATACTTTGAGACGGCGTGTACTGGAATGTCACATTCTTATCAATCATATTCAGCAAGGGCGAATGATATTCCGAATGAAAAACAGGCCTTTCCATGATGATTTGAAAATTCCCACTGTATTGATCTGCGCCTTTAATCTGTGTAATATTAAAAAGCAAAGTACATTCGATACGTTCACCAGGCGCAAAGTTGTAGTTGGTCCACTTTCTGTTGTTCAGAAAGTCGGTCATCGCGGTCTTTAAGGAAGTAATGGCACTGGGATCGTAATTCTGGACCTGCTGGGTATTTAATTGCACTTTAAAATGAAACTCCTGGGCTGAAGCTTTTGTGCCTAAGAAAAGAAAAACAATGATAAATCCCAGGTACTTCATGATCATTCCTTTATTAAACCTGCAATTTCCGAAAGTATATCAAAAGCAACAGACTCTTTAGCTTTTACAGGAAATGAATTTGATGAGCCATCCTTTTTTAGAACTGTTATTTTATTGGTATCCAGTCCAAAACCAGCGCCTTTATCTTTCAAGGAATTCAAAACGATCATATCAAGATTTTTGCGTTCAAGTTTTTTCCTGGCATTTGTCAGTTCATCCTCTGTTTCAAGTGCAAACCCTACTAGAATCTGATTTTCTTTTTTTACTTTTCCCAGGCTTGCCAAAATATCAGGCGTTGATTTAAGCTTAATCTTTTCGATTCCTTTTTCTTTCTTTATTTTTTCTGAAGCAACCTCTTCTGGTGTAAAATCAGCTACAGCTGCTGCCATAACGGCAACATCAGCGGTTCCAAACGCCTCATTACAAGCCGAATACATTTCTTCAGCTGTTTCAACCGGAATCACATGTACACCTTTAAAGTGAGCATCTAATGAAACAGGGCCTAACACCAGTTCTACTTTAGCACCTTTCGCTGCAAAAGCCTTTGCCAAAGCCAGCCCCATTTTACCGGAGCTCCTGTTTCCAATAAAACGCACAGGATCAATCGGCTCGTAAGTCGGACCTGCAGTAATAAGGACTGTCTTTCCTTTGAAAGTCAGGTCTTGTTCAAAAAAAAAATTGATCTCTTTGAGAAGTTCTTCCGGTTCTTTCAGCCTTCCCGGACCGGAAAGCCCACTGGCCAGATCACCGGATGCAGGTTCAATATATTGATAACCTAGTCCTTGAAGCTTTTTAATATTTTCTTTAGTAGTTGGATGCTGAAACATGTCAAAATCCATGGAAGGAGCAAATAAAATGGGGCAACGAGCTGAAAGCACCAAAGTCATCAGGAAGTTATCAGCCATTCCCGTAGCCATCTTAGCCATGGAATTTGCCGTCAGCGGGGCAATAATCATAGCATCAGCCCACAATCCAAAATCGACATGGCTATTCCAGGTTCCATCATTTCTATCAAAAAAATCGGAAATTACCGGACGGCCGGAGACAGTAGATAAGGTTAAAGGTGTAACAAACTCCTTCGCAGAAGCCGTCATAACTACTTGGACTTCTGCACCCTCTTTTTTCAACAATCGCACCAGCAAAGGAATTTTATAAGCAGCAATGCCACCGGTAATGCCAACTATTATTTTCTTTCCTTCAAGCATAGTGTGTGTTTAAAACACAAAGATAAGCTCTTTTTAGAAATCTGTGGCAGTCTCTTTATGAGGATTACGAATGTAAATGTCTTCGTTCAGAAACTGATGAACAGCGAGTAAAGATGGTTTTGGAAGCTTTTCGTAGAATTTTGCAATTTCAATTTGTTCACGATTCTCAAAGATCTCTTCCAAATTGTCATTTGTGGTGGTAAATTCTTCAATCTTCTTGTCCAGTTCCTGTTTCAGTTCAGATTCGATCTGATTTGCTCTTTTTGCCATAACAACCACCGTTTCGTAAATGTTCCCGGTTTGTTCGTAGAATTTATCTTTCTGGCGCGTTACAGCCAACGTTTCAGTTTTAATCTTTTTATAGTCCATGGTTGATATAAGATTTACAAATATTTCATCGCCTTTTCACTCAGCGGTTTTAATTCTTTTAAATATTTACTTTTGGGGTACAGATATAATAAATTATTATATGCTTCCACCATCTTTTCAAAACGTTCTTTTTGCTTCGATTTGATACTTTTATCAGCGTAAATATAGTAAGCTTTCGCAATATAATAGAGATAAAGTTCTTTTTTTACAGAATTGGGATAATTATTCAACAAGTTATGAAAAGAAGTAATGGCAGCCTGATAATCCTCCATTTTATAATAAAGCATCGCTGCGTCATAAGCCTTTTTTTCTAACTTTTGATTCAGCGCTTTGATTAATGATTTCGCCTTATCTACTCTCGCGCTGTTTGGATAATGCTTAATAAAAGTCTGCAAATCAGACAGTGCTGTGTAAGTCACTGTTTGATCCAATTCTGCCCTTGGCGATCTCAGGTAAGCACAATAGGCCTGCAGATAAGCAGCATCTTCCACGTTACTACCCCTTGGGTACATTTGTTGGTATTGCTGAAAATAATAACCTGCTAACTGGTACTGTTTAAGCTGAAAATAACTGTTTGCTGTATTGAAAGTTATTTTTTCGCCTTTTTTAGTTCCCTGGTAAAACGTACGTACCAAATCAAAGAATTCCAGAGCCTTTTTAAAATTGCCATTTTGGTATAATTCAATACCTGTGTGATATTTCAGTGAAGTATCAGGGCTTTTTAAAAGCTTCGAATAATTTTTACATCCGGAAAATGAGATAACAATTCCCGCTACAATCAATGTTAAAAAGGCCTTTTTTAGCATGGCGCAAAATTAAAATATTTTATTACACGGCAAAACGAAAACATCTAACCAAATCGTACATCCGGCAAGATATTTTTTTGAGTCGTTATTATTTATCATCCTGCGGAATGAATTTGCAAAAGTCTTAATTTTTTAACTGATAATTACGCCAATTCAGGATAATTTCTGATTTTTTATGAAAACTTTCCTTTCTAATGACAATAAAAATGACTACTTTTGGGTGTGGCCTGTGATTTTCAACTCATAAATTGCGAATCATCCGCCTTTTGGAAGCTTTAGTTACAGATTAATCTAAATTAACTGAAAACTCAATAAACAGGGGGCAAGATATGCATATCCATACATCAAACCAAGAAAGGCTTAATTTAGGATTTCATCATGCGAGCTGCAACTTGGGGACACATTTTTGCGGTCTTTATGAAACAGATGCAGAAAGGGATGAAATCATCCTCCAGTTTCTTCATGCCGGAGATGAAGCGGGCGACCTGCAACTATACAGTCCGGTGGAACGGACCCGGAAAAATTTTAAGGCAGAATATCACAGGCAATTTCCTGAATGTGACGGTCATGTTGAGGATGAGAAGCGGTTTAATTTTTTCAGTGCCAAGGAGCTTTACTATCCCAATGGAAAATTTTCTCCCAAAGCCATGGATGAGGGATTAAACGCTTATTATGCCAATTCTCAGAAAGATGGAAAAAGAAATGTGCGAGCAACGGCAGAAATGAGTTGGGCATTTCAGTCCATCCCAGGCATAGAAGATCTGATGGTTTACGAGTCACGCCTTAACTATTTTATTCGGGGAAAACCCTGGCTAATCATTTGCATGTACAACACATCAAAATTCGATGGCTCGATCATTATGAAAGTGCTACAGACACATCCTTATATCATTACGCCTCATACGATTACACAAAATCCACTTTACCAGGATCCTGAAACATGGCTTAGCGAAAACGCACCGGAATTCATCACTAAAAAGTTATAAATGAATCTTCAGAATGACCTTTTTCTTTTGATGTTTACCCTTTCGCAAATGAAAGAAAAGGGTGGGATCATGAAACTCTTTTTGGAAAGTTTAAACGAATTAATCAAACCAAACAAATTCTTTTTTTCCGAAAATAATCCTGAAAAAGCGCTTTATTTTGAAGAAATAATCATTGGGGACAATTCTTATGGTTTTCTATTGTGCAAGGATATACCATCTGAAGAGATTATAAAATCCATTCAAAATTCTGTACAAATGCTTGCGCTGATTCTTGACCGCCTCAGAATGGATCAGGAGCTTAAAAACAAAGCCCGAACCATGGAGACTGTAGCAAAGCAGCGGTTGGAAGCCATTAAAGCCTATATCAAAGAACTTGAGAATTCAAGAAGAGAGTCCTTTACTCTGATTGAGAATTTAAAAAGGGAAATCTCCAGAAGAGAAAAAATTGAAAAGGAACTTCGCCTAAGCGAAGAAAAATTCAGATTAAGTTTCCATACAACCCCGGATGCAGTAAATATCAACAGGTTGGAAGATGGTTTATATATTGAAGTCAATCAGGGATTTACTGACATAACCGGCTATACAGAAGATGAGGTTATCGGAAAAACATCTTATGAAATTAATATATGGGATGATATTCATGATCGTGAAAGGCTGGTACAGGGCCTCAAAAAAGATGGAAAATATTACAACTTACAGGCGAAGTTCAGGGCAAAAGACGGCCGAATTATAGATGGATTAATGTCCGCTTCTATAATAACCCTCAATAATGAACCACACCTAATCGATATCACTCGGGATATTAGCGACTTAATTAAGATACAGGTAGATCTTCAAAAAAATGAATTACTATTTCGTAAAGCCTTTGAAAATTCCACTTCTGGGATGTGCCTTACATCACCAAAAGGTGAGTTTTTGCAAGTAAATAAAAAGTTATGTGAAATACTGGAATACTCACCGGAAGAGCTTTTAGGAATCTCATTTCGTGATATCACACATCCGGACG
>CAZGZO010000097.1:0-10056 GCA_964529695.1 uncultured Lentimicrobiaceae bacterium | reverse complement strand
ATCAGGGCAGGAGTGATAATGGCAAACATCATCTGATAGGCGACAAAAATATAAGTCGGATATTTTACAGTTCCACCTTCAGGTTTAAACATATGCGAAAATGGAACTCCGTTCAGGAAAGCCTGATGAAAGTTTCCGAAAATTTCTCCCTGGCCACCGCTAAAGCATAATGAGTAGCCAAAGGCAATCCAAAGCACGGTTGTAATTCCCAACGATGCGAAGGTTTGAATCATGATACCCAAAATGTTTCTTTTACTGGCCAGTCCGCCATAGAAAAACGCAAGTCCCGGAGTCATCAGCATCACGAGGCTTGTAGAAAGAATCATAAATGTAGTTGTCCCTGTATCAAACATAATTTTTTCAGTTTAGTTATTAAATAACATTGAATTTCAGCTATTTTAAGCTAAAATTGGTCAAATATAGGGTCTAACTCGATTCGTTTTTCTAAGGATAATCCCTTAAATTGCTATAAGGGAAATACTTAGCGGGCTGAGTTGTGAGGTGCCTGATAAAGGTTTATATGTTTCTGATAATCAATTGTTGGGAGGAGGATTGCCTAAGCATATTCATGTTTCAGACTTCGAGATCTGTTTATTGTGTAAAATGATTATAAATTTCAATGTAGCAACAAGTGAAAATTCTTAAATACAGGTTGGCTTTTGTTGGGTGCAATTACTTTTATTGGATTTAAGTCATTGGATATAAATACAAAAGGTTGCTTCAGGTTTTTATGAAGCAACCTTCTGTATCGGTAGTAAAATAGAATCATTAACTAAAAACTATTTACCAGTTCCCTGGTTTGCCGCAGCTCTTTATAAAGTTTTTCTGCCTGCTGATAGTACAGACTTTGTTGTCCGTCGGAAAAAGCCTTTTCAGGGGTTTCGTGAATTTCCATTATGACTCCATCGGCACCGCTCATCGCGCCGGCCAAAGCCATGGTTGGAACAAACTTCCGGATACCGACACCGTGTGAAGGATCCACAATTACGGGCAGATGTGTTTTGTCTTTGAGGATAGGTATAGCACTTAAATCCAACGTGTTTCGCGCCGCTCTCTCAAAGGTACGGATGCCACGTTCGCAGAGCAGAATTTTCTCATTCCCATTGGAAAAGACATATTCTGCCGAATACAGCAGTTCATCGATGGTTCCTGAGATTCCTCTTTTGATCATTACGGGTTTATCCACCTGTCCCAACACATCCAGTAAATTGAAATTCTGTGAATTGCGGGCCCCCACCTGGAAGATGTCCACATAATCCAGCATTTTTTCCACCTGTGACACCTGCATCACTTCTGTAATTACCTTGATGCCATTTTCGGAACAATGCTTGTAAAACATTTTGAGTCCGTCGATTCCCAGTCCGCGAAAAGAATAGGGAGAACTTCTTGGCTTGTAAACGCCGCCACGCATAATACGTATGTTATTTTTCAGCAGGTGGGCTACAATGCTTTCCACTTGTGCTTCACTTTCTATGGCGCACGGTCCGGCCATGATAGCCAATTCATCAGTGCCAATTTTGATGTCGTCGCCCAGATCGATGATGGTATTGTGAAGTTTCCATTTTTTGGAAACCATTTTATAGTTGTCGGAAACGCGGTGGATGTCTGCGATGCCTTTCATGTTTCCGATTTGGCGGATGTCAAAGTCCCTTTTCGCAATTCCGACAATGTATTCTTTGAAATTGGTTTTGACAGGTTTTGGCTTGATATCCAGGAGATTCAGTTGCTCCAGTAGATTTTCCCTTTCCCGTTCTGTAATATCTTGGTTTAGTTGAATGATCATTACCGTATCGTTTTAATAAAATCCTGAACAGATTGATTGATGTTTCCGTTTTTCTCAATTGCCCTTATGAAAGCACTTCCGATAATCGCTCCCGAAGCGTAACTACAGGCAGTGTCGTAACTTTTTTTGTCTGAGATTCCAAAGCCTATGAGCAGCGGGTTTTTCAATCCCATTTTCTGAATCCGCTCGAAGTAAGATTTTTCCTGTTCCATGTTAGAGATTTTTCCCGTGGTGGAAGCCGAAGAAACAACATAAAGAAATCCGCTGCTGGCTTTATCCAAAATACCAATTCGCTTGCCTCCGGTTTGAGGGCTGATGAGAAAGATCATGTTCAGTCCCAGTTTTTCCACCTTTTCCTGATAGGTTTCTTTATAAATTTCAACGGGCAGATCGGGGATAATCAATCCGTCCACACCACAGTTGACTGCCTTCTCAAAAAAGGCATCTTCGCCATAGCGCATCAGCTGGTTGAGATATCCCATCATAATTACCGGAATGTTTGAGCTTTTGCGGATTTCTTCAATCTGATCAAAGATCCGGTTCAGTGTAATGCCGTTTTTGAGTGCCATGCTGCTGCTGTGCTGGATTACCGGGCCGTCAGCTAGTGGATCGGAAAACGGCATCCCGATTTCCACCATATCGACACCGGCTTTTTCCAGTTCTTTTACTATCTCCACGGTATCATCCAATTTGGGATAACCTGCTGTGAGATAGATATTAAGTATCTCCTTTTTATTTTGAAATAAGTTTTCTATTCTGTTCATTTTCTGTCTTTTATATTTTTACCACGAAGGACTCCAAGTACGTCACAAAGGAGGCACAAAGTAGATAATAACAATTTTCCTGGTGTTCCTTTGTGCTATCCTTTGTGTCACTTTGTGGTTTTCTTTTCATATTCATCCAAATGTTCAATGTAAGCCTGCAAATCCTTATCGCCACGTCCTGAAAGATTCACTACCACATTTTCATCCTTTTTAAATTTGAGTTTCCCAAGAGCAGCCAATGCATGTGCTGATTCCAATGCCGGAATAATTCCTTCAAGGCGCGTTAGTTCATAAGCTGCATTTAAGGCTTCCTGATCTGTGGCACCCAGAAATTTTCCTCGGTGGCTTTTGAATAAATGAGCGTGTAGTGGCCCGATTCCGGGATAATCCAATCCTGCTGAAATGGAATAAGGTTCCGTAATTTGGCCTTCTTCGTTTTGCATCAGCAAGGTTCTGCTTCCGTGGATGATTCCTTCGCTGCCGATTTGTGTGGTGGCCGCTGTCTGTCCTGTTTCCAGTCCTAAACCATCAGCTTCTACAGCAATAAGTTCCACTTTTTCGTTATCCAGATAATGGTAAAATGCTCCGGCAGCATTGCTTCCGCCACCCACACAGGCGATAATTTTATCCGGGTAATCCCTGCCGGTTTTCACCTGAAGCTGAGTTTTCATTTCTTCGCTGATGACCGACTGAAACCGTGCGACCATATCAGGATAAGGATGCGGTCCCACCACGGAACCAATCAGATAATATGTATTTTCCGGGTTATTGATCCAGTCACGGATGGCTTCGTTGGTGGCATCTTTTAACGTTTGGTTTCCTGATATAGCCGGACGCACTTCAGCGCCCAGCATTTGCATCCGTGCCACGTTGGGAGCCTGCCGTTCCATATCTAATTTGCCCATGTAAACAATACATTGTAAGCCCATCAGTGCAGTAACTGTAGCGGTTGCCACCCCATGCTGACCGGCGCCGGTTTCAGCGATAATCCGCTTCTTACCAAGGCGTTGTGCCATCAAAATCTGGCCGATGGTGTTATTGACTTTGTGGGCTCCGGTATGGTTCAGATCTTCCCGTTTGAGAAAAACATTTGTATTATATTTTTCCGATAACCTTTTGGCAAAATATAAAGGAGTGGGTCTGCCGGCAAAGTCCTGCAACAGACTTTTGAATTCCTTCTGAAAATCTTCCGAAGCGATAATATCCAGATAGTTTTTCCTGAGAAATTCCACATTGGGATACAATAATTCGGGGATGAAAGCTCCGCCGAAATCTCCGTAAAATCCTTTATTATCAGGCTGATAATTCATTTTTAAAAGCTTTAATTTTTTCAATATTTTTTAATCCCGGTTTCTTTTCGAAACCGCTGTTGATGTCTATTCCGTAAAGAGCAGGATGGGAAAAGTTTTTGATTTTTTCTGCCAGTTCAGGATTAATTCCACCACTCAGAAGGAAGGGCTTATCTCCCTGGTAATTGTGCAGTAAATCCCAGTTGAAAACGATGCCGTTACCTCCTGCGTTTTTACCTGCTGCATCAAAAAGAAATAGTGAACAGACAGATTCATAATCCTTTAGTTTTTCAAAATCAAAATCTGTTTTGATGTTGAAAGCTTTGATGACCGGAAGGCCGTTTTCTTCAATTCTCCGGCAAAATTCTGGTGACTCCTGGCCATGCAGTTGTACCATATCCAACCCGAATTCTTCTTTTTTCTGTAAAATGTAATTTGCTGATTTATTTACAAATACACCGACTTTTTTAATCTTTTCTGGAATTTTTGTGTCCGGAACATTCAGACAAAATCGCGGAGACAACTCGTGGAAAATGAATCCGATGAAATCAGGTTCCAGTTCCATCAGCCGGGCAATGTTTTGTGTATCGCACATGCCGCAGACTTTGAGTTTTAATTCCGGTTTATGTTCCTTTTTATCCATTTTATTAATTGTCTGAACAGAATTCAAAAGATGATTAGATTTTTAATTTAACCCACCCCTACACCCCTCCGGTGGAGGGGAACAATGGAAATCATTTTTTGAATTTTTTGTATCAAAGCTATTTAATGTTAATGATGATTTGATAATATTTCCACTTCGTGAATAAACTTCCGGCAGGCAGTCTCAGGATAAAGTTGGCGCATAAATAGCTCTCCAATCAAGAAACCACTGAACCCTGCTTTTCTGAGGTGCAGAATGTCTTCCGGTTTCTGAATGCCGCTTTCTGCTACTTTGATGGCTTCGGCAGGAAGTTTGGATGCCATGTTGATGGCATGGTCGAAATTAACTTCAAAATTTTTCAGATTCCGGTTGTTGATTCCGACAAGATCGACCAGGCTATCATAACGATCGATTTCTTTTTCATCATAAAATTCCAGCAGCACTTCCATGCCCAAATCGTGGGCCATGGTTGTGAAAACATGGATTTCTTCTTTAGTGAGTATCGCGGCAATCAGCAGGATAGCATCGGCACCAATGGATTTGGCTTCATAAATCTGGTAAGCGTTGATTATGAAATCTTTTCGCAAAACCGGACAATAATTGAATTTTCGAGCGGTTTCCAAATCCTGGCTGGAGCCACCAAAAAACTTTTTGTCTGTTAGAACAGATAATGCCGAAGCTCCGCCCTGCATGTATCCGATGGAGGTTTTTTCGACTTCCGCCTGCTCATTAATAAGTCCTTTTGAAGGTGATTTTCTTTTAAACTCAGCAATGATACCGGTCTTGTCTTCCCGAAGCAAATAATGTTTTAAAGACACGCACGGCGAGGGGTAATAAATGCTCTTCTGAAGCAAATCTATCGGGTACAACCGTTTTCTTTCTTCGGTTTCCTTTCTTTTATGGGCAACTATTTCTTCAAGTATTGTCATGGTAAAAATGCTGTCAATTTTGTGTTACTTTTTTCAATGATTCGTAAGCTTTTCCCGATAGGAGCGATTCGCGTGCAATTTCTACGCACTCCTGCAGGCTTTTCTCCGGTTCAAAAACATGGATGGCCGAAGCTGAGTTAGCCAACACTACATCCGTCTGGGCTTCAGTGGCTTCATTCTTCAGCACAGAAACAAAAATTCCGGCTGCTTCTTCCACCGTTTTTCCACCGAAAATGGATTCTGGTGTTAAGGTTTTCAATCCCCAATCCGCAGGTTGCAGCAGTTGTTCACCATCGGGACTGTATGATTTCACGTTCCCCGTAAGAGAGATCTCGTCGTAGCCATCCAGACTGTGAATGATATTAAACTGAAAATCATCTACATCCTGGAAAAGATAATTATACAAACGGGCCACTTCCAAATTAAAAACGCCCACCATTTGATGATTTGGGAATGATGGATTTACCAGCGGTCCCAGCATGTTGAAAAAGGTTTTTACGGCCAGTTCGCGACGGATGGGACCTACATTTTTCATAGCAGGATGGAACAGTGGCGCATGCATCATACAAAAACCGGCTGTTTCCAGTTGCTTTTTCAAAACAGATTCATCATTGGTAAAGGTGTAACCCAGATATTCCATCACGTTGGAAGAACCGCAGGCAGAGGAAACGCCGTAGTTTCCGTGTTTGGCAACTTTGTATCCTGCACCGGCGACCACAAAAGCAGAAAGCGTGGAAATGTTGAAAGTGTCTTTGCCGTCGCCCCCCGTTCCACAGACATCGATGGTGTCATATCCGTTAAGGTCCACTTTTACGCAAAGGTCGAGTAGCGCATTTCTGAAGCCTCTGAGCTCGTCCACCGAAATCTGGCGCATCATATACACAGTCAGAAAAGCTGCAGTTTGTGACTGGTTGTAGTTTCCCTTACCGATTCCTGTCAGCACATCGTAAGCGTCTTTTTCTGTAAGTTGTTTGTTGTCAAATAATTGGTTTAATATTTTTTTCATGATATCTTATGTTTAATTGTCACGAAATCAGAAAATAAATAGATTTTTTATCAACCTACCCCTGCACCCCTTCCAAAAGGGGATAATCAGTATTTATTTTCTGATTTCTCATGGTTCCTGAATTTTCTATTATAAATTCAAAAAGTTATTAATCATGTTTTTGCCTTCCGGTGTGAGAATAGATTCCGGATGAAACTGCACTCCGTAAAGTGAAAAGCTTTTGTGGTGAAGCGACATGATGTTGCCATAGCTGTCGCGGGAAGTGATAACCAAATCTTCCGGAAAGTCTTTTTCATTCACAACCCAGCTGTGGTAGCGTCCACCCATAAATTCTTTGGCCACACCATTTAATATGGGATCTTCCACCGGTTCACGATAAATGGGCGATGCCATGCCGTGAAAAACATCCTGCAGGTTGAGCAAGGAGCCTCCAAAGACTTCAGCCATGGCTTGCATACCAAGGCATACACCAAAAATCTTTTTTGTTGGAGCATATCGCCGGATGACTTCTTTCAGAATGCCTGATTCGTCGGGCAATCCGGGACCGGGTGATAATACAATACGTTCATATTGCTCCACCTCTTCAGGAGTAATCTGGTCGTTCCGGATTACATCCACTTCATAACCGCCGTGTTCCCTGATGAAATGAACCAGGTTGTACGTAAATGAATCGTAGTTATCGAGTACTAGTAATTTTTTCATTTTCAATTTTTTACAATGTTTCTGCCAATTTAATGGCGGATTTTAATGCGCCCAGTTTGTTGTTGATTTCCTGCAATTCGCTTTCTGGTACGGAAGAAACCACGATGCCTGCACCTGCCTGAAAATGCAGCTTGTTGTTTTTGCTCATGAAACTGCGAATTGTAATCGCATGGTTCAATGAACCGTCGAATCCGATAATCCCTATGGCGCCACCATAATAACCCCGGCTTCGGTTCTCGATTTCATCAATCAGTTCCATGGCTTTATATTTCGGTGCCCCCGATAATGTTCCGGCAGGAAATGTATCCGCGTAGAGCTGGAGTGCTGTGGAATGGTCATTCAGCTTAGCTTCTACCTCAGAAACTAAATGAATCACGTGACTGTAATACTGGATTTCCTTATAGGTTTTAACAACCACATCTTTACCGTTCCTGCTTAAATCGTTTCTTGCCAAATCCACAAGCATCGTGTGTTCGGAATTCTCTTTGGGGTCGGCGGCGAGTTTTTCTGCCAATTCTTTGTCGGCTTCATCTTTACCCGTTCTTCTGAAGGTTCCTGCGATGGGATTGATAACAGCCTTTCCGTCAGATACTTTTAATTGTGCTTCCGGTGATGAACCGAATAACTTAAAGTTCCCATAGTCGAAATAAAACAAATAAGGTGAAGGATTTACCGACCGCAGTGCCCGATAAACGTTGAATTCATCGCCGGTGAAACTTTGCGAAAAACGCCTGGATAAAACAATCTGGAAAACATCACCTCGGCGACAATGCGAAATACCTTTGCGAACCATTTCCATGTATTCATCACCACTAATATTGGATTGCTCTTCTCCGGTTAGCTGGAAATTATAGGATGGAAATTTGTTGATGTGCAGGAGCGTTTCAATCCGTTCCATTTGCGAATCTTCTCCCTCAAACCGGTTTTCGGTGACGAGCAGTTCGTTTTTAAAATGATCAAAACGCAGTACGAACCGGAAAGCTGTGTAATGCATTAACGGGATTTTTTCGTCTTCGGGTGTTTTAGCGTGAAATTCCAGCGTGTCGAAATATTGAACAGCATCGTAAGCCGTGTAGCCGAAAAATCCGTTGGTTTCTGCGGGGATGTCGTTTTCCTGTTTCAGTTCAAAACTGCTGATAAATTCTTGAAGCTGAGGCATTAATTCTTCCCTGGATGTTAGCCTTTTGGTTTCTGACAAGTCCCCAATTTTAGTCGTGATTTGACTGTCTTCAAAGCTGAAAGAAGCCAGCGGATCGAGACAAACGAAGGAATATTTGTTTTCGTTACCGTGATAATCAGAGCTTTCCAGAAGGAATGCATGATAAAATTGGTCCCTTAAATTCAGATACAATCCCACGGGAGTGAGTGTATCAGCCAACATCTTTTTTGTCTTAACGAAAATGGTTTTTTGTTTCATGATTTTTGGATTAAAAAAAAGCGGTCTGTCGTGAATTCGACAGACCGCTTGATTTATAAATTATATAGCAGTGCTACTTCACGTCAGTTTCGGACGAAAAGTGTGCCACCACCAATTTGTATTTCTGTTCATTTTCATATCGTGACAAAAATAGATATAAAAAGTGATAGGATGCAAGAAATTTTTTCAAAAAATTGTTTTTTGTTTTTGAGATGCATTGTATTATGTTAATAAACAACATGTTAAAAAATATTATTATACAAACTGATTGTTGCATCGATTGCACTTTTATCATAAAACATGTAACATAATTTATGAAATAAATAGTTACTTTATCCCTGGCTTATTCCTATTTTGCCTGGTCAGGGGTAGATCCTGGAAGTAATGAAGCCAGGCAATTGATATCCACAAGTCAGAATCAAAATTAGCCACGAATACTCGAATTATCAAAAATTTATAAAGTACACTAATGAATTCAAATTCACCAAGAATGGTGAATTTGAATTCGTGTCGATTCGTGTTATTCGTGGCTAAAAAATTTTGCGGATATCACATGGAAACAAGAGGCTTTATCCTGAAACTGAATATTCCAGGTTTTAAACCCGGGACTACTCAATCCCTAAAAACCTAAGGTTTCAAAGATGTCATTCAAGTCCTTAAAAAACCCTAATTTTGGGCCGGTAAAATCACAAGGAACAGCTTTGTATCACTTTGAAAATTATTTTTGCCGCATTATTTTTAATTTATGAAAGCATTTCTTCAACAAAATAAACTGGTATTTGGCCTTTACCTTATGCTGTTTTTCGCCGTGGGCGTGATTTTACTTTCATTCCCGAAAGCTGAAATCCATTTGACCATTAATCAGTTCCACTCTACCTTTTTTAACTATTTTTTCCGGTTCATGACGTTTTTGGGAGGCTGGGGTGTTGTATTCCTTGCGATAATTCTATTGCTTACGAAAGTGCGAAATGGCGTAATTTTTTTGATTGGGACTTTAATTACAACAATTATTGTCCAGGGACTGAAGCATCTGGTATTCTCCGGTGTGATGCGTCCTGTTGCTTACTTTCATCACATTCATAAACTTCTTTACCTGGTGCCGGGCGTCGTGGTACATTTTTGGGACAGTTTCCCCTCCGGACATACGGCCAGCGCTTTTGGCTATTTTATTATTTTGATTTTTTTGAGCAAAAAACAATGGCAAAAAGTTTTGTGGCTGATACTGGCGTGTTTGATCGGATTTTCGAGAATTTACCTTTCTCAGCATTTCCTGATTGACGTGGAGTTTGGATCATTAGTGGGCATCATCTCTATGACAATACCTGTGCTTTATTTTGAAAAACATTATCCTAATAAGTTGAATTTTCCGTTGTTTCACAAGAGAAAATATGAATAGAAAAACATTAACGGTCTTGCTTATTGCAGTGGTCGCTGCGCTTTTGTTCATTCCAAATTTAGGAATTGTGCACCTGTTCGACTGGGACGAAATCAATTTTGCCGAGTCGGCACGCGAAATGCTGCTT
>CAZGZO010000096.1:0-10096 GCA_964529695.1 uncultured Lentimicrobiaceae bacterium | reverse complement strand
GGGTCATTGGTTCGAATCCAATAGTTCCCACACTGAAAAACAAAAGGTTACACTAATTTTAAAGAGTGTAGCCTTTTTTGTTTGCATACCATTTGATCTGGAAAGCCATGTTTTATGTATGGTTTTTTTTGCCAATTAATGACAATATTCCGCATTGAATTCCACCTGAAAATTACTAACAATAAGCCATTTGTAAAGCTCACTATTTTATAGTAAATTTGAAAAACCAGCCAATTAAAGGCTCGAGAAAACAGGACTATTCTATTAAGACTCTTAAATTAACTATAAACAACTAGGACTATGAAAATACTTGTAATTGGAGCCAGCGGAATGCTGGCAGGCCCGGTAATCTCAAAACTTGACAAGCATGGATTTCAACTCAGACTGTTTTCACGAACGGTAAATTCTTCAATATTCAATAAAGACTATGATATAATCCCTGGCGATATTTTTAATCCTGATGACCTGAATGAAGCAATTGATGGTTGCGATGCCATTCATATCACAATTGCTAAACTAGACGAAAAAGAAGCCGTAAAAACCATTGTTGAAGCAGCAAAGAAAAAGGGAATCAAACTGATAAGCATGGTATCGGGTTGCACCGTATCTGAAGAAAACCGGTGGTTCAAATTTATCGATAACAAATTCCAGGCAGAACAGTTTATCATTAACAGCAGAATTCCATACCTAATCTTTCGCCCCACCTGGTTCTTCGAATCTCTTGATCTGATGATACGAAATGGGAAAGCTACATTGTTGGGGAATCAACCGCATCCCTATCACTGGATAGCTGCGGATGATTTTGCACAGCTGATAGTCACTGCCTTTTCAAAAAAAGAAGCCTTCAACAATATATTTTACATCTACGGGCCAGAGACCTATTTAATGAAAGACTTGCTTGAAAGATATTGTAAAGTTTTTTACCCGGAGATTAAAAAAGTGGACGTCGTTTCAATACCTTTTCTGAAATTCATTGCAATGCTGACAGGCAACAAAGAATTAAAAAATGCAACGGCTTTGTTTTCCTATTTTCAAAAAGTCAGCGAGCCTGAAATCACCTCACAAACGGATGACTTGTTGGGTAAACCCGAACTTGATTTTGAAAAATGGATAGCACTGAAAAAATAAACTGTTATGAGTAAAGCATATAGTTCAGTACCATTATCGTTTAACCGCAGAATGGTAGCTGCGTCGGCTTCAGTCACAAGAAAAAAGAATGCTATACACAGTTTTTCAGAAGTGGATGTGACAGTACCAAGACGATTAATCAGTGAACATCTTGTGAAGACAAATGAGAAATTGTCTTTCACAGGTTATCTTGTCTTATGTCTTGCCCAGGTAGTAAAACAGTATCCTCAATTCAACTCTTTTATCAAAGGGAGGAAACTTATTCAGCTTCATGACATTACCGTTAGCGTATTGATTGAAAGGGAATTCGCTGATGAGAAAGTTCCTGAGCCGCTTGGAATACATGAGGCCCAGATTAAAACTTATCGTCAGATAAGCAACGAGATAAGGAAGGCACAAACAAACAAAGGTAATAAGCTTGGGAGTCTGTCAAAGCAAACCTGGATCAGGTTTATCCCGGGAATTTTTCTAAAAACATTTGTCCGCTTAGCCGATAAGAATATTACCATGGCTAAACGATACGGTAAAATTGGCGTGACTGCTATCGGAATGTTCGCCGATGAGCCCATTTGGTTTATCCCTCACGGAACTGCAACTGTACTGTTAACGGTAGGAAGCATTATTAAAAAGAATGTTTTCATCAAAGATAAAAATGAAAACAGAGAGTTCCTTTGCCTAACGGTTTCTTTTGATCACAACATTGTTGACGGGGCTCCTGCAGCAAGATTTGTTAATCAACTGGTTGAGACCATCAAAAGCGGAAAACTGATACTGAATTTATCATAAAACATTCCTTTTTGATTTCAAGAGATTTGTAAAACACTCAAAATCACAAGAAAATGAAGGTTACAGCATTTATTGGCAGCGCACGTAAAAAACACACCTATAACACTACTGAGAGATTTTTGAAAAAGCTGCAATCATTTGGTGAAATTGAATATGAAATGATTCCATTAAGTGACTATAATTTAAAAGTTTGCAGAGGTTGTAAAAACTGTTTAGACAAAGGTGAGGAGCTCTGTACATTGAACGACGACAGAGATAAACTAATAGAAAAAATGAAGAATTCCGATGGTGTTATTTTCGCAAGTCCGAATTATTCCTTCCATGTCTCGGGGCAAATGAAATTGTTTCTCGATAGGCTCGGATATATTTTCCACCGTCCCGAATTCTTTGGCAAAACCTGCACCGGTATCGTAGCTCAAGGAGTTTATGGCGGAAATAAAATTGTAAAATATTTTAACTTTATTGGCAAAGCATTAGGTTTTAATGTAGTAAAAGGGATCTGTGTAACAAATCTGGAACCGGTATCTGAGAAATCACTAAGAAAGAATGAAAAACTCATCAACAACCTAAGCAAAAAGTTCTATCTACAACTCATAAAAAAGGAACCACCGACTCCTTCTTTACTTGAATTATTCATATTCAGATTTTCCAGAACGAGTATGAGAATCAAACAAGACAGCAGTTTTAGAGATTATAAATATTATGAACATAAAGGGTGGTTTCAATCGGATTTCTATTATCCGGTAAAACTATCACTCGTCAAAAAAGTTTCAGGTAAAATCTTTGATGCATTCGCTGCGAAGACAATTTAAGACATAATTGAGTAAGATATCAAAATAGAAAAACTCAAACCTCTAGTCATCAGCAATATCACGAAGCATTGGAACAAACCGAAAGCCGCCGAATTTTTCCTCTTTCAAGGTGCCATCTTTCTGTTTTACTATGCGTAACATGGTTTGTAAAGAACCTTTGCCGACTGGGATTACAAGTACACCACCAACGCATAATTGATCAATCAGTGCTTGTGGGATTTCCGGGGCTCCTGCTGTTATAACAATCCCTTCAAACGGGGCATGTTCCGCCAACCCGAGAAACCCGTCGCCACAAAACAAATGCATCTTGTAAGGAAATTTTGAAAGAAATTTCTTAGTTTTTTCAAAAAGTTTTCGCTGCCTTTCAATGGAATAGACTTCAGCCCCCAATTCAGACAAAACACAAGCCTGATAACCTGAACCTGTGCCTATTTCAAGAATCTTTGCTCCCGGTTTCACATCCAGAAGCTGCGTTTGAAAAGCTACAGTATAGGGTTGTGAAATGGTTTGTCCGGAACCGATGGGAAACGGCTTGTCTTCATACGCAAATTCCAGAAAACCCGAATCCATAAACAAGTGCCGCGGCACTGCATTGATTGCTTCCAGAATCTGCTCGTCAAGAATCCCCTTTTTTCTTATTTCATCGACAAGCTTCTTTCTCATTCCCTTATGTCGGTAATTGTCTTCCATTTATTAACAAATTAGTGTTGGATATTTCTTTTTTGCTCATGCAAATTTAATCATTCAGGCCTTTACCTTTGACAAAAACATTCCGATGTTGAAAGTTGGACTTTTTGGTTCAGGTAATTTGATTTCCCATCACAAGGAAGCCATCGAAAATATCCACGGACTGAAGTTTGCCGGTTTTTTCGACACAGGAAAAACACCCTTTTTTAACCAACAGAATTTTCCGGATAACAACAAGGAATTCATTGAGTTATTTGAGAAATCAGACATCATTGACATTGTTTCCAGTGATATTTCTGATTTCAGATTTGTATCCCGGGCCATCAAAGCTGCAAAACATGTTTTTCTGGAGCATTCATTGCCAGCAGATATCCATGGGGTTGACAATTTATTAAACCTCCAACATGAAGCCCATATAAAAGTTCAAATGGGTTATAACGGGCGATTCAACCCCGCCTTCCGGGCTGCCCTGCCCCATTTTCATGAGCCTATGTTTATTGAATCTCACCGGTTGATTCCGTACAGTTCAGTTCAGCCTGAGTTTTCGATAATTTCAGATATCATGATTCACGATATAGATATTATTCTTTCAGTTGTAAAAGCCAACATCAAAAAGGTGCACGCTTCAGGAGTAAAGGTTTTTGGAAATTCACCTGACATTGTCAATGCCCATTTGGAATTTGACAATGGCGCCACGGCAAATCTTACTTCCAACAGGATTTCTTCAAAGAATATCCACTACTCAAAATTTTATCAGCCAAATTCCAGGGTACAGGTTGATTTCTTTAAACAAAGCACCAAAGTTTTAAAACAGGAAAAAGATAAATTCAAGGTAAATGAGCTAAAGATTTTTCCCGAGAATAAAATTGAAATGGCACTTAGTGAATTTAAAAAATCCATTATAAAAAATTTAGAACCAGTTGTTTCCCTGGATGATTATTATCATGTTTTACAAATCGCAGAAATGATCACTGATAAAATCCAGATTATTAATAAAGCCGTCTAATTTTTCTTGAATGCCGTGTCATTTTTTCTATCTTTGACTAAACCCATTTTAATATCTCGTTTTTTGGCATATTTTCAATTATCTTTATCGCTAAAATTGCCCAATAAATAATCAGGGAAACCCAGGGTAAATGAACAAACGATTACAAGTTATAAGATATATTGCACTCGATTGGTTTGCAGCTCTTCTTGTATGGGGACTTTTCTCCATAGTAAGGAATCTGGAAAGATATCCCGAGATATTTTCGCACATTTCTATTATTCTGGATGACAAAAAGTTCTGGTACGGAATTGTGATTATTCCCTTTTTCTGGTTGTTACTCTATGCTGTTATAGGCTCTTACAGAAGAATTTACAGAAAATCCAGATTGAAAGAATTAGAGATGTCCCTGGTTAGCGTTTTTATTGGAGTAACAATTATATTTTTTGCTCTAATTTTAGATAACCCGTCAACTTCCTATCGTGTTTATTACCACTCCTTTATCATCCTTTTCATCCTGCAATTCACTTTAACCTATTTCTTCCGGTTAATTTTGACAATGCGAACAGTTTCCAAAATTCATAAGGGAAAAATTGGTTTCAATACGATCATTGTTGGAAGCAATGGAAATGCAGTAAATATTTTTCGTGAAATCACCGGTGAAGAAATTTCGTATGGAAACAAATTCATAGGGTTTGTAAATGTTTTTGATAAAGACACCTTTAAGATGTCGCAGTACTTGCCCCATCTTGGCTCCCATAGCGAACTTAAAAATCTAATTTATAAGCATCAGGCAGAAGAAGTAATAATTGCCATCGAAAGAAAGGAAAAAGGCACCATTGACAAAATTATTTCAGAACTGGTTGATGTAGATGTTATGATAAGACTTGTCCCCCTCATGGAAGATTTTATTTTAGGGACGTTAAAGATGTCAGGTATTTTCCATGCGCCATTGGTTAGCGTTTCCCCTGACCTGATGCCTGCCTGGCAACAAAGTATCAAAAGGGCACTTGACATTGCGGGCTCCCTTTTTGTTTTAATCTTTTTATCCCCGTTATATTTGTTTACCGCGATTGGCGTAAAACTTTCTTCAGAGGGGCCGATACTGTATAAACAAGTAAGGACAGGTTACAAAGGAAAGCCTTTCACAATGTATAAATTCCGCTCTATGTACGAGGACGCTGAAAAAGATGGCCCACAGTTGTCCTCAGATAGCGATCCAAGAATTACCCCATTTGGTTCATTTATAAGAAAAGTCCGTCTTGATGAAATTCCTCAATTCTTAGCGGTGCTTATGGGACAGATGTCACTGGTGGGGCCGAGACCTGAACGGGCTTTCTACATCGATCAGATTGTCAAACATGCCCCACAGTATAAATTATTATTAAAAATCAAACCAGGGCTAACTTCGTGGGGTCAAGTAAAATACGGTTATGCTTCTAACATCAAACAGATGACAGAGCGTTTAAAATACGATCTTTTATATCTGGAAAATATGTCCCTGGCCATGGACTTTAAAATCATGATTTACACACTGTTGATAGTTTTCCAGGGAAGAGGAAAATGAAATCGTATTAAATTTCCCCTTTATTTATCAACTTTACGATAGCTTCAATTTTACGATCCTTACCCTTGGGCTGGTATCTGACTTTAAGATTGTAACCCCATATCCGGGCCAATCCCTGATAAAAGAAAGCTACGAAACTTCCCCTGAGATCTTTTACTAAAGAATAAGAGGTTTTACTGGTCTCACGATCGATAAGTTTTATCAAGATAATACCTTGGGTAAAATTTAGTTGTTCAAGCTGATGGCCGTATTTTGCTTTCAAGTGATTCTCCACTTCCTTCATTATCTTCCGGCGCTGAGATTCAGTTTTCACATTTTCAAGTCGCTTATTGTACTTATCAAGGAGGGCTCCTGCAGTTTTGGCATAGGGATAAACCTTCTTTACGTTATAAATCAATCGGGATAAGCGCCAACGACTCCAAAATGAGAACACGCCATGGCGGGGATAAATGTTTACCTGCTTAAGTTCATAAACCGGCAGGCTGTCTTTTACTTGAAGAGCAGTTGCTTTTTTGTGATTCCCCTGGGTGCTTTGCGAAAATGCCGCACCGGAAATCAACAGCAAAATCCATAAAGACAACCATTTTTTCATCTCAAACAATTTTGTCAGCTCACGAAAAGATGTTTTGATGTCAGATAAAGTTATGCTGCAAAGACTGTTCCTAAAAAGCTATGTCGGAATCAAAAATTATCTTTTGAGAAATCAAACAGCAGGTCTTAGTTTAGATAAGCTTGCCTTCTTAAATTTTTCTTCAGCATAATTTAAAGTTACCCGGAAGCTTTTGTTTTTTGACTTCGATTTAGATGGCAACTCAAACATAGCATCAATCAAAATCACTTCCAGAATTGAGCGTAATCCCCTGGCACCCAACTTATATTCTTCAGATTTCTGAACAATATAATCGATAACTTCATCATCAAAGCTCAGCTTAATATCGTCAAGTTCAAACATGCGCTCAAACTGTTTTACCAAGGCATTCTTGGGTTCCAGCAGAATTTTCTTAAGTGCATAAGTGTCCAGCGGGTTCAGGTAAGTAAGAATAGGAAGTCTGCCTACAATTTCAGGTATGAGGCCAAACTTCTTCAAGTCAGCCGGAGAAATATACTGCAACAAGTTTTGCCGATCGACATCGTCATCTTTATGTCCTGCGAAAGAATATCCCACTACGTGCGTACGTAAACGAGAAGCAATAATTTTATCAATTCCCACAAAAGCGCCACCGGAAATAAACAAAATATTCCGGGTATCTACCTGAATCATCTTTTGTTCTGGATGTTTTCTCCCACCCTGTGGCGGAACATTTACAATCGAACCTTCAAGCAGCTTTAAAAGTGCCTGTTGCACGCCTTCACCTGAAACATCACGTGTGATTGAGGGATTGTCACTTTTGCGTGCAATTTTATCTATCTCATCAATAAAAATAATTCCCTTTTCAGCCAGTTTCACATCATAATCGGCTGCCTGCAGCAAACGCGTCAGGATACTTTCAACATCTTCTCCAACATATCCAGCTTCAGTAAGAACCGTGGCATCTGCAATGGCAAAAGGAACATGCAACATCTTTGCAATTGTCTGTGCCAAAAGCGTTTTACCCGTACCTGTTTCCCCCACCAAAATAATATTGGACTTTTCAATTTCAACCTCATTGGACTCCAGAGTCTGCCCAATCCGTTTGTAATGATTGTACACGGCTACAGAAAGTACCTTTTTAGCTTCTTCCTGGCCAATTACATACTGGTCCAGAAAAGCCTTAATTTCAGTGGGTTTTAGTAAAGAGTGGTCAATAAAAACATCCGGCGAGGTACTTTTTGTTTCTTCTTCCAGAATGTTCCATGCCTGCTCAATACAGTGGTTGCAAATCTTTGCCTCCATTCCCGAAATCAAGAGTTCGGTTTGCGATTTTGGCCTTCCGCAAAAAGAGCAATATTCTTCTTTATTTTTTGCCATGATCTTAACTTTTTTAGGAACCTTCCGATGAAGAAATCCACAAATTCTATGCTAATTTACAGACAAATAAGGCAGAATAAAAATTCTGCCTCACTATTTTTTCGGATGATGATGAAAGTTTAGTTCTTCTTCACTTTTCTTTCAAGAACCTCATCAATCATTCCGTATTTTTTGGCTTCTTCAGCAGTCATCCAGTAATCACGATCACTGTCTGCCCAAACTTTTTTGTAAGTCTGTCCGCTGTGTTTTGAAATAATTTCGTAAAGCTCTTTCTTCAGCTTTTGGATTTCCCTCGCGGTAATTTCAATATCTGAAGCCTGTCCCTGTGCGCCACCCATAGGTTGGTGAATCAACACGCGGGAATGCGGTAGTGCGGTACGTTTTCCTTTTTCACCGGCACACAAAAGGACTGCTCCCATTGAAGCGGCCATTCCGGTACAAATAGTTGCTACATTGGGTTTTATGTACTGCATGGTATCATAAATTCCCAAGCCGGCATAAACCGAACCTCCTGGAGTATTCAGGTAAATCTGGATATCGCGTTCCTGGTCAGCTGACTCCAGAAAGAGTAACTGAGCCTGAATAATGTTAGCAACATAATCATCGATAGGAACACCTAAAAAGATGATCCGATCCATCATCAAACGAGAAAACACATCCATTTGAGCTACGTTTAACTGTCGCTCCTCGATAATCGTTGGTGAAATATAATTTGCATATGCAGAGTTATAGCGTTCAAGGGTCAGACTGCTGATCCCGTGCTGCTTCATTGCATAATTTCTAAATTCTGAACTACTGTCCATAATATTTATTTTTTAGGTGTTGATACGATTTTGATAAATTCATCAGTCGTCACATCCTTCTCATCTTTGCTGATTTTTTCCTTGAAAAAGGTGATATATTTTTCGTCCATCAATTCACCGTAAATGCGGTTGTATTCTTCCTGATTGCTTAAAAGCTGATCAACAATACCTTCAACCTGCGGATTCGATTCTGAACCTTCAGGAACCTGGAAGTATGATTTAACCTTATTACGAACGTCATCTTTTTCAACTTTCAGCGTATCTCCATATTCTTCAATCAGTTTACTTTCGATAAGCTGCCATTTGAAGGTTTTTGCATAATTATCATACTCGCCTTCAAGCTGTTCTTTGGAAACCTTACCCTGATTATTTTCCAAAAGCCAACGTTTTAGAAATTCATCAGGTAATTCAGGATTAACTTTTTCAAGAACTACATCGATAGTTTCGGAAACAAATTGTTTATCAGCGTCTTTCTGATAATGTTCGGCCAATTCTTTACGGATCCTTTCTTTGAAATCTTCTTCAGTTTTCAATTCATCAGAAGGATAAACCTGTTTGTAAAGTTCTTCATTCAGTTCGGCTTCCACAAGGTGGGAAATCTCTGAAACTTCAAACTCAAATGAAGAATTCCGTTTTTCATCGCCTTCTTCGAGCTTGAGGATATATTTTAGTTTTCCTTCATCTTCAAAAGCCTTTGCCGGATTGAAAGTCACTTTGTCCCCTTTGTGAAGGCCAATTAATGTAGCTTTTTCAGCTTCAGCTTTAATTTCACTGATTTCAAAGTTGGATTCATTGGAGTGACCGCCTTCTACTCTTTCTCCTTTGTCATTTACCTCATAAAAAGTACCGGTAAGTCTGTCCCCGTCTGCGCTTTCTTCAGCAGGCTCCTCTTTACCAAGCCTTTTTTGAGTATCCTTAATAGCCTTTTCGACTTCCTCGTCAGTTACTTGAATATTATAATGAGGCACCTTGATATCTTCAGAAATATTTACTTCAATTTCAGGAGCAATTCCGATATCAAAAAAGAAATCAAAATCTTTTTGTCTGTCGAAATCGATAAGTTCAGATTTTTCTTCATTCGGAAGCGGACCGCCCAATACATTAATCTTATTTTCAGTTAAATAATTGTTTAATGCATCAGAAACAACCTTATTAACTTCATCTACAATCACGGCTTTCCCATACATTTTTTTAATCATTCCCATGGGAACCATGCCTTTTCTGAAGCCTGGCATCTGTGCCCTTTTGCGATAATCTTTCAGCTGCGTATTGACATTTCCAATATAGTCTTCTTCTTTCAAATTGATTTGAACTACGGCACTTAGTTTTCCGGTTTCTTCCTGTGTAATATTCATTTAAAACACTATTAAATTTAAAAAT
>CAZGZO010000095.1:0-10098 GCA_964529695.1 uncultured Lentimicrobiaceae bacterium | reverse complement strand
CTTTTTCCGCTGGGCCCAAAATCAAGCGCGCCAATACTGAGTTCATATATTAAGAGTATGATTAACAGCACGATAAAAACAGCAATTCCAATATAACCAGCCACGCCTACTTCCCGAAAGGAAACCGCCCAAAGCATAATAAAGGCAGCATCCAGGTCGAAAATCACAAAAAACATGGCAATGAGATAAAAGCTTGAGGAAAAGCGCAACCTGGCAGTTCCTGTGGGAGGAATACCCGATTCATAGGGTTGATCTGTGGTTGGGTCTTTGTGTCGCTCTCCGAGCACATAGGATAAACCTATCATGGTACCCACTATGACTAGTGCTAAAAATGTAAAAAGCACAAATGGCCAGAGTAAAGTGTGTTGATCTATATGCATACCAATCCTTACTGTTTTAGCCTGCCGTTTTCAATTACCTCTGTTTCAATGAGAAACATCTTTCAAGAAAATCGGCTCTTATTTAAATTAATTCTGAATAAAAATATAGCTTTTTGCGGACCCTACAATATTGAATTGTCTAATTTTAAGAATCTTTTTAATTTATGAAATAAGAAATCAGTGGTAAAATATGCTTTTAAAACTAATAATCTGTTAGTTACATAACAATACCGCCTGTGACATTATTCACAAAAAAAAATTCAAAAAAATCTTTCTGTTAAGAAAAAAACAAAAAGCTTATTGAAAATGTGAGGGAAACATCAGATTATCTTTCATAAAAGCCAACAATTGATACAAATACATCTAAATTAGATTAAAAAAGGCTGCCCTTTTGAGACAGCCTTTATACCTCAATTAATTTTTAATCATCTATTTTGAGCCATGGATTCCGGCTTCATTTGCTGAGGTTTCTGATTTTTTATTAACGTCATCTCTTTAATTAAGCGTGGGTCGTTTCCGTATTTATCGATAATCATCAAAACGTATCTAATATCAACGCAAATACAACGCTGTACTGTTGGAAGGTATTGAATATCACCACTCATTGCTTGCCAGTCTTCGTCGAAAGCAAGACCTATAAGCTGTCCTTTTGCATTAATAACAGGGCTTCCAGAATTACCACCAGAAATATCGTTCGTGGTAAGGAAATCTGTATTCATTCTTCCATTTTCTCCAAATTGGCCATAGTTTTTGTCCTTGTATATTTCTTTAAGTTTTTTGGGGACAACATAATCCGGATTGTTCGGGTAGTTCCTGTTTTTTTGCATGACCCCGGATAAATGCGATTGGAAAAGATAGCGCACTGCATCCCTGGGATTGTATCCTTCGACTTTGCCATATGAAACCCGTAAAGTAGAATTGGCATTGGGATAAAATATTTTGTTGGGCTCCATGGCCATGATACCGGCCATATGAAGTCTGTTGGCCTTTGCCATTTTCAAGTTGTCTTCATTATATTTCTTTGTCAAGCTCCTAAATTCCTTGATATATTCCTGCATAAGTTTAAATGCGGGATCTTTGTTCAGTTTTTTCAGGTCAGGGTGAGCCAAAAATTCCCTGGCTTTAGCTTCAGTAGAGAAATTAGATTTCTCAAACACATAAGCTGCCAGTTTTGTGAAATTATTTTTGAATTTCTTAACCAGTTTATCCAGATAAGCCGATCGCATGTTTTGTGGAACATGGCTGAAATACATTCTGGTCATATTGGCAAAAATATCCTGATCGGTTGACTCGTCATAATCTTTATATAGTTGATCTAATTCTGCAGAAAGTGCTTTTGCCTTTTTGTCCACTCCTTTCAGGTTATCAGCCTTACTCTGTTTACTTTTTGCTGACTCATACTTTTTAAGTAGTCCTTGCAATCCAGTAAAATTCTTTGCAATGCCAATAATTTGAGCCCCTGAATAACCACCAAAAATCGTGTAAATATAAGCTTCCATTACGTTGCCTTCCTTCGAATAAACTCCTGAAATATCTTTCAACACATTTCCATATTTTGCTTTCCGGGCAGGGATTTCGTCTGCCCATTTTTGAAATTGTGCATCAAAGGCGTCCTTTGCTTCAACAACATGATGATCGTTGATTCCTTTTACCTGCCCGACAAAATATTTCCAACTGTTGGCGAGTTCAGCATAATCGGAAGCATATTTAATCCTGACAGCTGGATTGGCATCCATATGTTTTTTCCAAACTTTGAGTTTCTCTCCCATAACTTTAATACCTGCAGGATAATAATGTGCCAATCTGAATTTCAGTTCAGATGCAGTCATATACCGGTTGGTTCTACCCGGGAAACCCATAGTCATAGCAAAATTACCCGGTTCAACACCATTCAATGAAATCGGCATAAAATGTTTCGGTTTTAAAGGGATGTTATTCTTTGAGTAAGGGGCTGGAGAACCGTCCGGAGCTGTATAGATTCTAAAGATTGAGAAATCGCCTGTCTGACGGGGCCACATCCAGTTGTCTGTATCTCCACCAAATTTGCCAATCGAAGAAGGTGGAGCAGCTACCAATCGCACATCACGATAAACAGTATAAATCAACATGTAATATTTATTCCCATTGTAAAATGGCTTGATAACCACATCTAGCTTCCCGTGGTTAGAATTTTCTTTTTTCAACCGTGCTATAATCCGATTTACTTTTTTCGCGCGCTGTGTTTCGTTAAGCGTATCGCTCAGAAAAGGTACAATACTATCAGTTATATCAGCCATCCGATCTAAAACAGAAGCTGTCAATCCAGGATTGGGGAGCTCTTGTTTCATGTTCATGGCCCAAAAACCATCTTTCAAATAATCGTGTTGAACAGTACTGTGTTTTTGAATAAACTCATACCCACAATGGTGATTTGTAAATAACAGACCTTTAGGAGACACAATTACTGATGTACAGAAAAACCATGTAGGCATTTGGCTGTTAGAAAGCCCTGCGACCGCATCTTTTATGCTGGAGTGATTTACGCTGTAAATATCCTGGGGAGTAATCTTAATACCCAATTTCTGCATTTCAGCAAAGTTTCGCTGCAAAAGCATCGGAAGCCACATGCCTTCATGAGCTTGTAATGAAAAGCTACTGAAAACAAGTATTGTAGCCAGAAAATATGTGATTTTTTTCATTTTTAAACATTTTGATTTAATAACATAATTTATATTTATTTAACCATTTATCAAAAAAGCCGATAACTTTTGGTCATCGGCTTTTTTCTCTATTCAATTTTCGTCATCATCATCTATTTTTGAGCCATGTTTTCCGGCTGCATTTTCTGAGGTTCGGGATTTTTAACCACCGTCATTTCTTTAATGAGGCGCGGGTCATTGCCGTATTTATCGATAATCATCAAAACATAACGGATATCCACTGCGATGGTACGTTCCACTTTTGGAAGGAATTTTATATCACTACTCATAGCCTGCCAGTCACCGTCGAAAGCAATTCCCACAAGTTCACCTTTACCGTTGATCACTGGGCTTCCTGAATTTCCACCGGTAATATCATTGGTAGTCAGGAAACAGGCATCCATTTTACCATTATCTCCGTAAGGGCCATAATCTTTCGTTTTGTAGATCTCTTTCAGTTTTTTAGAAACGGCATAATCCGGATTGTTGGGATGGTTGTGATTCTTCTGCATAACACCGGATAAATGTGACTGGAAAAGATAGCGCACTGCATCCCGGGGGTTATATCCTTCCACTTTACCATAAGAAACTCGCAAGGTGGAATTGGCATCAGGATAGAACGCTTTATTAGGTTCCATAGCCATGAGACCTGCCATATGAAGCCGTTTGGCCGTTTCCACTTGTGCAATACTTTTACTATATACTTGTGAAACACCCATAATTTTCCGCATATATCCCTGCATCAGGATAAAAGCAGGGTCTTTATCCAGTTTTTTTAGGTCGGGGTGAGCCAAGAAAGCTTTGGCCTTTGCTTCTGTGGAGAAATTAGATTTCTCGAATACATAAGCTGCCAGGCGGGTATAATTATTTCTGAATTTTTTCACCAGTTTATCCAAATATTTCGGATGCAGGCTGTCAGGCACCTTTTGATAATAAATTTTTGTCATCGCGGCCAATACCTCCTGATCAGTTGCTTCATCATAGTTTTTATATTTCTCATCTAACTTCTCAGAAAGACTTTTGGCTTTCTTGTTTATCATTTTCAGTTTGAACGCCCTACTATGCTTGTTTTTTTCTTTATTATATTGTTTCAGCATACCCTGCAAACCAGAATAACTATTAGCAAACCGAATCAGTTGAGCTCCTGAAGAGCCTGTAATGCTTGCATAAATCAAAGTTTCGATGAGTCCGCCATCATTTGAATATACATTCGAAATTTCATTTAATACATCTCCATATTTTGCTTTCCGGGCGGGTGTTGCATCGGCCCATTTTTGAAATTCAGCATCCAATGCTTCCTTCTCTGCCACAACATGATGATCTTTGATTGCTTTACTTTGGCCCACAAAATACTTCCAGCTGTTGGAATAATCTGCGAATTCATTTGCGTATTTTAAATTAACTGCCCTGTTGGCATCCATATGTTTTTTCCAGATTTCCAGTCTTTTGCCAAAGGCTTTAATCAACGGTGGATAATAATGAGCCATACGGAATTTGAGCTCAGAAGCAGTCATATAACGGTTGGTTCTTCCCGGGAAACCCAGTGTCATAACAAAGTTGCCTGGTTCTACCCCATTTATTGAAACTGGAAGATAATGTTTCGGTTTTAAAGGAACATTATTTTTAGAGTAAGCTGCCGGCGAACCATCAGGAGCGGTGTAAATTCGGAAAATTGAAAAGTCACCGGTTTGACGCGGCCACATCCAGTTATCGGTATTTCCACCAAATTTTCCAATGGAGGACGGAGGTGCACCTACCAACCGAACATCTTTATATACGACGTAAACCATCATATAATATTTATTCCCGTTATAGAATGGTTTGATCACCACATCATACTTTCCTTTTTGTGAATTTTCCTTCTTCAACCGGGCAATAATTTTTGCCGCTTTCTGAGTACGTTGTGCTTCGGTTTTCTCATTTTTCAAAAACGGAACAATGCTGTCCGTAACATCGGTCATGCGTTTTAAAATAGAAGCCGTTAACCCTTTGTTGGGAAGCTCCTGTTTCATGTTCATGGCCCAGAATCCATCTTTCAGGTAATCGTGTTTTACTGTACTGTGTTTTACGATAAACTCATAACCACAATGGTGGCATGTAAGCAACAACCCGTTGGAAGAAACTATTTCGGAAGTACAGAAAAACCCAGTTGGTTCATCACTGTTAGACAGGCCGACAATAGCATCTTTGACGCTGGAATGATTTACACTGTAAATGTCCTGAGGAGTGATTTTCAGACCCATTTTCTGCATTTGGGCGAAGTTTCGCTGCAATAGCAACGGCAACCACATGCCCTGATGAGCCTGTAAAGAAAAACTACTGAAAATTAATACAGTAGCAAGAAAATAAGTGAATTTTTTCATTTTATTTTAATTGGTTCAACAATATGAAAACTATCTCTCAAAATGGCTTAAAGTTAAACCGGTCTTTTTTAAAAAAACCGATTTAACTTTAAACAATTTTCTTTTATTCTATATGATTCTTACAAAGTAACTAAATTCTACTGTTTCGGTACCTGAATTTTATCGTTTTTAGTCAATCCTGACAATACCTGAATATTGATCCCGTCGGAAAGTCCGGTTTTGATGAATTTCTTTTTAAATGTCTGCGGAGCGGTTTCGACATCCACATAAGTATTAGTATCATTCTTAAAATGAAGCAATTTCTCAGGAATTGCCAATACGGAATCGGCGCGTCCCAGAACGATGTCGGCATTGGCGCTGTAACCGGAACGGATAAAAAGTCCTTTCTGCAGTTTGACATTGGCTTCTATTTCAAATTGAATAGCTCCGTTGTCTTCTTCTCCTTTCGGAGAAATTTTAGTCAGTGTAGCATCAAACTTATCATCGTCGATGGCACCGATAGTAAGTACCAGTGGCATGCCTACTTTAATTTTTCCCACCTCTGTTTCGTCGATGTTTCCTTTAAAAATCATGTCGCCCATATCAGCAACTGTTGCGATGGTGGTTCCGGCATTGAAATTATTGGCTTCAATAACCTGATTTCCCACCTTGACGGGCACAGTTAAAACCATCCCTGTAATGGTGGAACGCACCAGCGTGTTGGTAGGCGCTCCTTTAATCTGACCTTGCTGGATTAATTGAAGTGTCTCCTTTGCTGATTTCAACTCTGATTTGGCAATATCATATTTCGTTCGATAAGAATCGTAATCTGCTTTTGCGATAACCCCTTTTTTATACAGCGCAAGCTCTCTGTTGAAATTTAGTTTGGCATCATTCAAATTAATCTTTGACTGGTCCACTTTAGCTTTTGCATTATTTAAAGTTACCATGTTCGGCACGAGCCGGATTTTTGCAATCAAATCACCTTCTTTAACACGCTGGCCTTCTGTAACATAAACTTTTGATATAATTCCGGACACTACTGGTTTGATTTCAATTTCTCGACGAGGAACCACCGATCCAGTAGCTACGGTTTTGTTGATGATGTTGGTAACAAACGGTTTCTCCGTTTTGTAAACCACCGGTTTCTGTTTTGACTTATTCCACAGGAAATAGAGTGTATAACCGAATATTCCCAGCACCAGAAAAATTACCAGTATTTTTAAAAACTTTTTCATCTTTCAAATGATTTTACATTGTTGTTAATAATTGTTTTGCCTTTTTCATCTTAACCGGTGGCTTTTCTCCGGTATCATTATCTGGTCTCTCGACCTTTGATTTATTTTATTCGCAATTTTCATTTTATTCGTCACGCAAAGCATCTACGGGTTTAATACTCACTGCTCTTCTCGCTGGGATCAGCCCCGCAAAAGCTCCTGAGACAATCAGGATTATCAGGGCCGTAACTCCCACTTGGAAACTGATTTCAGGATGCAGAAAGAACTGCGTTTTTGCTCCGCTGCTCACCATGATTTTATCAATCAGTGAAAGCAAACCAACACCTATGACCAATCCTGTATAACCAGCAACTGAGGTTAATGTAACGGATTCCAGAATAATCTGTGAAATCACGTTCAGCGGTGTAGCACCCAATGCTCTTTTCACACCAATTTCACGCGTGCGTTCTTTGACAATAATCAGCATGATGTTGGAAACCCCGATAATTCCGGCCAGCAACGTTCCCGTGCCCACAAGCCAAATAAGCCCGGCAATGCCGTTGAACAATCCATTTACTTTATCGAAATTCTTTTGCACATTAAAATGTCCAATCGCCTGATCATCTTTAGGGTTGATGTGGTGGACTTTTTTCATCACAGCTATCACCTTTTTCTCGGTCACGGTGGCAGGAACATTATCTTTTGAAGTAATGGCAAACCAGAACACTTTATTTCCATAATTAAATACCCGTTGCATGCTGGTAAAAGGCAGGAAAATTGTGTTGTTTTCATTATCAGCCTGATTCCCTCTTTTCTTGGATGTGAAAGTACCTACCACTTCAAAATAAACCCCTTGGATTTTGATATATTTTCCCATCGGGTTTTCTCCGTGTTTAAAAAGACTGCTGATAACACTACTACCTATAACAGCCACTTTTCTAAAATCATGGATGTCTTTCCAGTTTATAAATCGGCCGGTATTCATGGTAACCGGATCAATTTTGAAATAATCAGGATAATCGCCATAAATATTGAAAGCGCCTGTTTCCTTTCCATAAACCACATTGCTGGCACCACGGAAACCTCCACCCTGAATTCTTGGAGCAAGTAATTTTACTTCAGGAACATTTTTCCGGATGACCTCAATATCATGATTCGTAAAATTAAAGCTGCGTCCTCGTTTAAATCCTTCATAAGGCTTGGAAGTTTTTTGCGTCCACATAAAAAAACTGTTGGTGGCAAAATCGTTAAATCCTGCGTAAACAGCATTTTTCAGACCAGCTCCCGAGCCCAGCATCAGTACCAACATGAAAATACCCCAGAACACACCAAACGCTGTAAAGAAAGTACGCACCGGATTTTTCTTCAGGGCACTCCATATTTCCTGCCAGTTGTCCAGATCAAATATTTTCATGATGCAAAGCCCTTTCCTTTTTTTGAAAGATTCAGATCGGGTTGATATTTTATGCAATTATTTCGTTTCATTCGTGTCAATGGTTTTTCAGAATTATTCATCACGTAAAGCTTCTACCGGTCGAATAGATGCCGCCTTCCGGGCAGGTATAAATCCCGCGATGGTACCGGCAGCCACCAGCAATACAATAGCTACCACAGCAATATGAATGTTGGCTTCGGGACTTCTGAAAAAGGGCGATGGTGGCATATATTTTTTTACCACTTCCAGTAAGCCAACGCCTGCCATTAATCCAATGTATCCGGCAAAACTGGTAATAGCTATGGATTCCAATAAGATCAGACTGACAATGGAACCGGGAGTTGCACCCAACGCTTTTCTTACGCCTACCTCTTTGGTTCGTTCTTTCACTACAATCATCATAATATTGCTTACTCCTACAATGCCGGCGATGATGGTTCCGATGCCAATAATCCAGATAAAAACCCGGATACCCAGGAAAAGATTCTGGAATTTTTCATATTGTTCAAGCACATTATTGATGTGAACAGCCCTGTCATCAGTTGGATCAAAATGGTGCGTTGCTGCTAATTGTTCACGCATATCCTTTTCCAGTTTTTTGGTTTGTTTCAGCGTAGCATTTCCAACGGTCATGTTCATCCAGCTTATTCTGTTACCTCCGTTAAAAATCTTTTGTGCAGTTGAAATCGGGATGTAAACACTTCTTCTTTGATTCTGTCCCTGCTGATCTTGTTTAAAAACACCAATTACTTTAAAAGGAATATTTCCAACATGAACAAACTTTCCCAGAGGGTTTTGATCCGTTTTAAACAAATCCTTTTCGGCAACATCACTGATAACTATAGACTTGTTATCCCGGTTTACATCAAAAGGATTCAAAAACCGGCCCTTTAACATTTTGACATTTTCAATGTATTTATCTGCTGAATTAACTGCCCGGACATCGTAAGTACCATATCTGGCGCCATAATTAATCACCTTACTTCCAAGGTAATAACGTCCTGAAATATGATTAATTTGAGCATGAAGCGCTTTTGTCTTTGAGTAATCCTGATTGGTGAACTGGATTTTTCTTCCCATGTTGGTTCCTTTGTATGCTTTGGAGGTCTGCCCAGAGAACACCCACAAACTGTTGGTAGCATCCTCTGCAAACTGTTGTTCAATACCGTTTTGCAGTCCCTGGCCGGAGCCCAACAGAATAATCAGCATAAAAATTCCCCACGCAACACTGAAACCAGTCAGGAATGTCCGGAGCTTGTTTTTTGTAACGGTGGTATAAATTTCTTCCCAGTTGTCTCTCGCAAAAATCATACGGCTTCTTCTTCTACAATGGCTTCAAAAACTTTTCTTTTCATTTCAAAACCGTTCGCATCATTTTCAATTAATCCGTCTTTTAAATGGATAATCCGGTCGGTTTTTTCCGCGATATCTTGTTCGTGAGTTACAATAATGATGGTAATACCCTGGTTATTAATCTCACGTAATAACTCTATTACCTCCATAGATGTTTTCGAATCAAGGGCTCCTGTAGGTTCGTCAGCAAGAATTACTTTTGGTTGGGTTATCAGCGCACGTGCTATAGCCAAACGTTGTTTCTGTCCACCGGAAAGTTCATTAGGTAAGTGATCGGCCCAGGGTTTTAATCCCATTTTATCAAGATATTCAAGCGCCAGCAAGTTACGTTTCTTCCGGCTGACTTTCTGATAATATAAGGGTAACGCCACATTTTCCATGGCATTCTTAAACGGGATCAGATTAAAAGATTGAAAAACAAACCCCAGCATCTGATTACGATAGTAAGCTGCTTTCTTTTCACTTAAATCAGCCATAAGTTTCCCATCAAGATGATAACTGCCTTGATCGTAGTTATCCAGAATTCCCAGAATATTCAGCAAAGTAGATTTCCCGGAACCGGAAGAGCCCATTATAGAAACCAGCTCTCCTTTTTTGATATGTAAATCAATACCCTTTAAAACGTGAAGCTTGTTCTTTCCTGTTTGATACGACTTGTGTATGCTGTCCAGTTGAATCATGTTTAGTTTTTTT
>CAZGZO010000094.1:0-10216 GCA_964529695.1 uncultured Lentimicrobiaceae bacterium | reverse complement strand
AACCTGCTTTATTTTATCGTGAAAAATCACTCATTCGTTGATGGAAACAAGCGCAATTGATATTGAAGCATAAACCAATATTTTTTCATAAATCCGAAATTTCTGGCTGACATGACTTAGACAGATAAATTGTCGGGCAAGTTATTCCCGGATACATCACAGAAATAATTCTTCCTTATCTTTGCACCCTTGAATTGTGAGCGTGAAGGCGAGTGAATTTTTAAAATATTTCCGCGAACATCCTGGATTTCAGAAGTTGGAAAACCTTCTGGAAAACGGATCGGAACATCTTTTTCTGAAGGGAATTATTGGTTCCTCAACCGCCGTAGCACTCGCCACTGTTTTTGAAAAAGCCGGAAAACAGCAGCATCTCATCGTCATTCCCGACAAAGAACAAGCCGCTTATTTTTTCAATGATCTGGAAACTTTGCTCGATGATGCAGATTTGGATCTCGGCAAAAAAAGGGTGCTTTTCTACCCCACCACTTACAAAAGACCTTACGAACCGGAAAAACTGGACAAAGCTTACGAGCTTTCGCGGACGGAAGTGCTGAAACGGTTTATGAACGATGACCGCAAAACGCTGGTGGTCACTTATCCCGAAGCATTATCTGAAAAAGTCATCACTAAAAAATACCTGAACAAAAACATCATGAAACTCCGGAAAGGAGACGATGTTTCCATGGATTTTCTCACCGATTTCTTAAATGAGTTCAGCTTTGAAGTGGTGGATTTTGTTGCTGAACCGGGACAGTTTGCCATTCGGGGCGGCATTGTTGACGTCTTTTCATTTTCCAACGGCCAGCCTTACCGCATTGAATTTCTGGGTGATACCATCGAATCCATTCGCACTTTTGATCCGGAAAGCCAGCTTTCCCTGCAAAATCTGGCTCGCATTACTTTACTTCCCAATGTTCAGGACAGGGAACTAAAAGAAGAGCGGGTAAGTTTTATGGATTATATTCCAAATCACACCTTTTGGTGGCTGGAAGATGTGGATTTTACCCACAACCGGATAGTTTCGGAATATGAAAAAGCACTGAATACTTTTGATGAAGAGAAAAATGCGCTACCTCCCGAGGAACTTTTCATCAACGGTGGGCAGTTCATCGAAAAGCTTCAGCATTTCAAAACGGTCGAATTCGGTCCGGGGTTGCATTTTAGCGATGCGGAGTCCATACCATTTCGGCAGGCACCGCAACCGGCTTTCAACAAGAATTTCGAACTTCTTTTAAAAGATTTGAGGGACCAGACATCTGAAGGGTTCACTCCATTTATCTTTTCAGATAATGCGGCACAAATTAATCGTCTTTACAACATTTTCGAAAGCATTGCCGACAATGGGGAGGGCAAGCCAAACATTCCGCTTTTTCAGCCTGTGGACACAAGCCTGAGTTCCGGCTTCGTAGATCGCGATATGAAGGCGCTTTGTTATACCGATCATCAGATTTTTGAACGTTATCACAGATTTCATCTTCAGGAAGGTTTCGGACGGAAAGAAGCACTGTCTATCAAAGAATTATATGATTTGAAACCGGGCGATTACGTCACACATATCGACCATGGAATCGGACGCTACGACGGATTACAAATCATTGAAAACAACGGGAAAAAACAGGAAGCCATCCGGCTTTTTTACAAAAACGACGACATTCTTTATGTCAGCATTCACTCGCTGCACCGTATTTCAAAATATGTGGGCAGTGAAGGCAAACCGCCTGTTCTGAACAAACTGGGTTCCGGTGCCTGGGACCGGTTAAAAAACAAAACCAAATCCAAGGTCAAAGACATTGCCCGGGATCTTATCAAGCTTTACGCAAAACGTAAAACCGAATCCGGATTTCAGTTCAGCGCCGACACCTATTTGCAAAATGAGCTGGAAGCCAGTTTTATCTATGAAGACACACCGGACCAGACCAAAGCTACAGCGGACGTAAAGCAGGACATGGAACAACCACATCCCATGGACCGGCTGATATGCGGTGATGTGGGTTTCGGTAAAACGGAAATTGCCATTCGGGCTGCTTTTAAGGCAGTCACCGACAGTAAACAGGTGGTGGTGCTGGTTCCCACGACAATTCTGGCATTGCAGCATTACAAAACTTTCAGCGAACGACTCAAAGAATTCCCGGTCACCATCGATTATCTGAACCGCTTCAAAAGTGCCAAACAACAAAAAGAAAGCCTGCAAAAGCTGGCGGAAGGGAAAATAGATATTATGATCGGAACACACCGGGTTTTGAGTAAAGATGTCGTTTTAAAAAACCTGGGCTTGTTCATCGTTGATGAAGAACAGAAATTCGGCGTTGCAGCGAAAGAAAAAATCCGTCAAAAGAAAACGCAGGTGGATACACTGACGCTGACGGCAACGCCAATTCCCAGAACCATGCAGTTTTCACTGATGGGCGCCCGTGATTTGTCCATCATTAATACGCCCCCACCCAACCGTTTTCCCGTGGAAACGGAATTACGCTCTTTCAATCCACACACCATCCGCGAGACTATCCAGTATGAAGTTTCCCGCGGCGGACAGGTGTTTTTCATTCATAATCGTGTGCAAAACATCGGCAGTGTTTATGATATGCTGAAAAAATTTGTTCCCAACGTTAGAATCGGCGTGGCTCATGGACAAATGGACGGGAAGCATCTGGAAAAAGTAATGCTCGATTTCATCAATGGCATGTTCGATGTACTACTTTCCACGAATATTGTTGAATCAGGTTTGGATATTCCCAATGCCAACACCATCATTATTAATAATGCACAGAATTTCGGACTGAGCGACCTCCACCAGCTGCGTGGCCGCGTCGGGCGTTCGAATAAGAAGGCATTTTGTTATTTGCTTACGCCTCCGATGGCATCTTTACCACAAGATGCAAGGAAAAGATTACGCGCCATCACAGAATATGCTGATTTGGGAAGTGGCTTCAACATCGCCATGCGCGATTTGGACATTCGCGGGGCAGGAAACATCCTGGGAGCAGAGCAGAGTGGATTTATAACGGAAATTGGTATCGAAATGTACCAGAAAATTCTGGATGAAGCCCTGACGGAACTGAAGCACAGTGAATTCAGCGAGCTTTACGCAGATGAAAAAGCCAAACAGGAATTTGTAAAAGAATGCCAACTGGAAACAGATTTGGAAATCCTGATTCCTGATTATTACGTGACCAGCGTGGCAGAAAGGTTAACCCTTTACAAACAATTGGAAGGCGTGAAAAATGAATCAGAACTGCTTGAATTTGAGAAAAATCTTGTCGACCGTTTCGGGAAAGTTCCAAAAGAAACCAAAGCGCTCATCAATACGATTCGACTACGCTGGATTGCCAAAGACATGGGCCTTGAAAAACTGGTGCTGAAATTCAATAAAATGATCGCTTATTTTGCCGGAGACCAGGATTCGGATTTTTACCAATCAGAAATCTTTGGCAAAGTGTTGGAAGCCATCAAACGCAATCCGAACTGTTGTGAAATGAAGGAGAAAAAGGAAAAGCTTTCTTTGGTTTTCAATAAAGTCAATAAGGTGGATACGGCACTTATTTTGTTGTCGAATATGATGGAGATGAAATAACTGCACTCCTCTGAGTAGCCACGGGTTTAAACCCGTGGCTACTCAGAGTTTCACACGTTCAATTCTCAGCCAATATAAAGACGCATTCTTTGGTAAGAAAATCTTGATGATTTCTTTCTAAAAAACCGGAAAAATATGGAATTGGATTCCATATTTTTCCAGAATGCGCTCCACGTCTTTCATAACTTTTCCAAAGTTTAGAACTTTGGAAAAGTTCAAAAGCCAATTTTATCCCTGTAAAAGAACCAAAACAAACGGTTGCAGAAAATAAAAATTCACAAATCTTCCTCTATCACTCTTATTGTATAATATTATTATTCAAATAGTTACCAATTGATTAACAAAATCAAATATCATTTTTTATCAGATAAAATGCGTGCTTATTTAGATTTGATTTATTTTTGAACCCCGGGTGAAAATTACCTCAATTAGTTTTTAGAAAATTAAAATTGCCTCAACAATCTCAAATTGAAGATTGCAGTGGCGATAAAAAACTGTGTAAAGCCGTTTCGGTTTTTAGAAAAAAAACAGCCATGAAGTTAAACTCCTACCGTCAGGCACGCTTAATTCTGGAAGATGGCGTCGAATTTACTGGATATTCATTCGGATACGAACAATCCGTAGCAGGTGAACTTGTATTCAACACTGCCATGACAGGATATCCTGAGAGTCTCACAGATCCTTCTTACAGCGGCCAAATCCTGGTATTAACTTATCCGACCATCGGAAATTACGGTGTCCCCGGAAAAGAAGTTGAACATGAAATGTTGCAGCATTTCGAATCCGAAAGGATTCATACCACTGCGCTTATCATTTCCGACTATTCCGAAAAACACAGTCACTGGAACGCCTCACAGAGTTTGGCAAATTGGCTGAAAGAAGAAAAAGTTCCCGGACTTTTTGGGATTGATACCCGAAGGTTGACCAAACACATCCGTGAAAAAGGTGCCATGCTGGCAAAAATTGTTTTTGATGAGGATATTCCGTTTTACGATCCGAACCAAACTAATTTGGTGGAAAACGTCAGCATTAAAGAAAAAACAGTTTATGGAAATGGGAAATACAAAATCCTGTTAATCGACTGCGGTGTTAAAAATAACATTATCAGATATTTATTACGATATGACACACAGGTAATCCGTGTTCCCTGGGATTATGATTACAGCCAGGAAGATTACGATGGTTTGTTCATTTCCAATGGCCCCGGTGACCCGGAAATGTGTGTTCCGACCATCAAACATCTACAGGCATCTATTCAGGAAGCGCAACCAGTATTTGGAATCTGTTTGGGACATCAGTTAATTTCGCTGGCTTCCGGAGCACAAACTTATAAGTTGAAGTTCGGCCACCGAAGCCACAACCAACCCGTGTTGCAGGCAGGTACGAACAAGGCGTACCTCACTTCTCAAAATCACGGTTTTGCTGTGGATGATAAAACCATCGGTGAAGACTGGGAAATCTTTTTCACCAATCTGAACGACAGCAGCAACGAAGGCATCCGGCACAAAACCAAACCGATTTTTACCACACAATTCCATCCCGAAGCCTCCAGCGGCCCGACGGATACCGCATTTCTATTTGAAGACTTCATCAAGCTCATTGAAAAAAGCAAATCCTAAACGACATGAAAATTCAAAAAATAAATAAAGTACTGGTCCTGGGTTCGGGAGCGCTGAAAATCGGCGAAGCCGGAGAATTCGATTACAGTGGTTCGCAGGCCCTGAAAGCACTGAAAGAAGAAAATATCGAAACGGTTCTGATAAATCCCAACATTGCCACGGTTCAAACAACGGAAGGTATTGCTGATAAGATTTATTTCCTTCCCATCACGCCATTTTTTGTAGAACGGGTCATCCAAAAAGAAAAACCGCAGGGAATTTTACTGGCTTTTGGCGGACAAACTGCATTGAATTGTGGCGTTGAGCTGCATCGTGCCGGTACATTGGAAAAATATGGCATTCAAGTGTTGGGAACTCCGGTCGAGGCCATTATTGAAACAGAAGACCGCGAATTATTTGCAGAAAAACTGCGTTCCATCAACATTAAAACGCCCAAATCTGTGGCTTGTACTTCCGTGGAAGAAGCACTGAAGGCATCTGAAGAAATCGGGTTTCCCATGATTGTGCGGGCAGCTTTTGCGTTGGGAGGCCAGGGTAGCGGCTTTTGCGACAACAAAGAAGAACTGATAGAACGGGCAACACTGGCTTTATCATATTCCAATCAAATTTTGGTGGAAGAATCGTTAAAAGGCTGGAAAGAAGTGGAATACGAGGTGGTGCGCGACCGCTATGACAACTGTCTCACCGTTTGTAACATGGAAAACTTCGACCCATTGGGAATCCATACAGGTGAAAGTATCGTGGTGGCACCATCCCAAACGCTTACCAACAGGGAATATCACAAGCTCCGTCAGATTTCCATAGAAATTATCCGGGCTGTGGGAGTGATTGGTGAGTGTAACGTACAATATACGCTTGACCCGAATTCGGAGGATTATCGTGTGATTGAAGTCAATGCCCGGCTGTCGCGTTCAAGTGCGTTGGCTTCCAAAGCAACAGGATATCCGCTGGCGTTTGTGGCGGCTAAACTTGGTTTGGGATATGGTTTGCATGAATTGAAAAACAGTGTTACCAAGACAACACCCGCCTTTTTTGAACCTGCCTTGGATTACCTGGTTGTGAAAATACCACGTTGGGATTTGAACAAATTCCTGGGTGTTTCCAAAGAAATCGGCTCCAGCATGAAAAGTGTTGGAGAAATTATGGCCATCGGACGGAGCTTTGAAGAAGCGATCCAGAAAGGGCTGCGAATGATTGGTATTGGAGCCCATGGATTTGCCGCCAACAAAGAATTTAAAACAGAGGATCTTGAATATTCCCTTATCAATCCCACCGATAACAGGATTTTTGCAGTTGCAGAAGCTTTCAATCAAGGGTATTCTGTAGATGAAGTTCACGATCTAACCAAGATTGACCGGTGGTTTCTCGATAAGCTCAAAAACATCCATGACCTGGAGCTTGAATTAAAGAAAGTCAACAAGCCAGAAAAGATAACAGACGAGCTGTTGCTGGAATCCAAAAAAGCCGGTTTTTCCGACTTTCAGATAGCCCGGCTCATTTACGATTCGGAACACATCGGAGAAAAAGATGATGAGATTCTAAAGATCAGGGAGGTCAGAAAGTCAAGAAATATTATGCCTTGTGTAAAACAAATCGATACACTGGCTGCAGAATATCCTGCACAGACCAATTATCTATACCTAACGTATCATGGCAGTGAAAATGACGTTCATTATTTGGGTGATCATAAATCAGTAGTTGTATTGGGTTCCGGTGCTTATCGCATCGGAAGCAGCGTGGAATTTGACTGGTCAGGTGTGAATGCCCTGAACACCATCAAAAAGAAAGGCTACCGTTCGGTGATGATCAACTACAATCCCGAAACGGTGAGTACCGATTACGACACCTGTGACCGGCTTTATTTTGAGGAACTTTCTTTTGAAAGAACGCTGGATATTGCCGAACTCGAACAACCTCATGGTGTGATTGTTTCTACGGGTGGACAAATTCCCAACAACCTGGCCATGAGATTGTATCGTCAGGACATACCAATTTTGGGAACCTCTCCGATTAACATCGATGAGGCTGAAAACCGGTACAAATTCTCAGGAATGCTGGATAAAATCAAAGTGGACCAGCCGGAATGGCAGGAACTGACCAGCCTGGAAGACATTTACAAGTTTACCGAAAAGGTAGATTTTCCGGTTTTGATTCGACCTTCTTATGTGCTTTCGGGTGCTGCCATGAACGTGGTTTCCAACAAAAAAGAGCTGGAACATTTTCTGAATCTGGCTACCGAAGTATCCAAACAATTCCCGGTGGTGGTTTCAAAATTCATCGAAGGAGCCAAAGAAATTGAAATGGATGCCGTAGCGGACGATGGAAACATCATTGTCTATGCCATTTCGGAGCATGTGGAATTTGCCGGGGTCCATTCAGGAGACGCCACCATGATGTTCCCGCCACAGAAGGTTTATGTTGAAACCGTTCGCAGAATTAAACGCATCAGCCGGCAGATTGCGGAAGAGCTGCACATCAGCGGTCCGTTTAATATCCAGTTTCTGGCAAAAGACAACGACATCAAAGTTATTGAGTGTAACCTGCGGGCATCCAGGAGTTTTCCCTTCGTTTCAAAAGTTTTGAAGACGAACTTTATTGATTATGCCGTCCGCATCATGCTGGGTGAAAAAGTGGAAAAACCCGGAAAATCGTTGTTTGATATTGATCACATCGGTGTGAAGGCTTCCCAATTCTCATTTGCAAGATTAAGTAAAGCCGACCCCGTTTTGGGAGTGGACATGGCATCAACCGGTGAAGTAGGATGTATCGGCGATGATCCTTATGAAGCTGTATTGAAATCTATGCTTTCTGTCGGGTATCGAATTCCGGAAAAAAACATTCTGATTTCATCCGGGCCTACCCGTTCAAAAATGGAATTGATTATCAGCGCTAAGTTACTGACTGAAAATGGTTATAAGCTTTACGCAACCAAAGGTACCCATGATTTTTATAAGAAAAACGGTATCAAAACAACCATGGTTCACTGGCCCGATACGCCCAGTCAGCCCAATGCCTATGACTTAATCAAAAACAAAAAGATTGATATGGTCATCAATATCCCCAAAAACTTAACGACGGAGGAATTGAACAACGATTACAGCATTCGCAGGGCTGCCATCGATTTTAATGTTCCTTTGATTACCAATGCCCGTTTGGCCAGTGCATTTATTTATGCCATTACACGTTATAAACCTGAAGATTTGGCTATTAAGAGCTGGGATGAATATTAAGAATGAATTAACCGTATGCTGTAATGACGCAATGCATTGCGTCATTACAGCAAAATTCAACCTATTTAGAAGCATTTAAAAATTAATTGTTTTCTTCACCGCTTTTGTATTAATACGTATTTTTGTACCGTTAAGTTTTTTATTATTATTTAATCTAAATTAAAAGTTTAATGTCGGTCACAAAAGAGCAGGTGCTTGATGCTTTAAAGGGAGTTATTTTTTTCAAGAAGAGAGACAACATTGTTAACCTGAATATGGTTAAGGAAATCAGCATCCAGGGAAACGAAATTAAGGTAGCGATTGCTTTTGAGAAACTGGATGACCCTGGTGTGGGAATCGTGAACAAGTCTGCCGAAACAGCTATTAAGAAGATTGCGGGAGAAGATTTGACTGTAGATGTTCAATCCATTGTTGACGAAGACAGCATTCCCTTGAAGGGGGTGAAAAATATTGTTGCCGTTATTTCCGGGAAAGGTGGGGTTGGTAAATCAACCGTAGCAGCTAATCTTGCCATTTCGCTTTCCAAAGCAGGTAACAAAGTAGGAATTCTGGACGCCGATGTTTTGGGACCCTCTGTTCCGATTATGTTTGGCGTGGAAGACGGCAGACCCGGTATCGTTGAAAAAGGCGGAAAACAGTTGTTAGTTCCTTTGGAAAACTACGGCGTAAAAATCCTATCCATAGGCTTTTTTGTAAAACCGGAACAGGCCCTGATGTGGCGCGGTTCCATGGCAAACAACGCTTTCAATCAGTTAATGAAAGATGCCGATTGGGGCGAACTGGATTTTCTGGTTATCGACATGCCTCCCGGAACCGGAGACATTCAACTAACGCTGGCTCAGAATTATAACATCACCGGAGCGGTACTGGTTTCCACACCTCAGAAAGTAGCTGTTGCCGACGTAAGGCGCGCAGCCATGATGTATCGCCAGGATAAACTGACCATTCCATTATTGGGTCTGGTTGAAAACATGTCGTATTTCACACCGGAAGATATGCCGGAAAAGAAATATTACATTTTCGGTCAGGGTGCCACGGACCAGCTTGCCAATGAACTGAACATCAAAATTCTTGGAAGACTTCCCATTGTAGAAAAAGTAACTGAAACCGGCGACGGAGGTATGCCCATCAGTTTGGTTGACGATTCACCGGTATCGAAAGAATTCATGAATATTGCTCAGAAACTCAAAGCCACTGTTGACCAGATGGCGTAATAATTATTTTTACTCAAATTGTCAAAAAATGGAAAACACAGATAAAAGCGAACTGAAACAAAAGGTCAATAACGTGATTGACCAGGTTCGGCCTTACTTACAAGCGGACGGTGGTGACATCGAGATTATAGATATAACCGAAGATCTTACGGTCAAGGTAAAACTGGTCGGCGCTTGTGATTCATGTGCTTTCAGCACCATGACCTTAAAAAATGGTGTGGAAGCTACACTGAAAAAAGTGCTGCCTGAGATTAAAGAAGTGGTTGCTGAATAATTAATTCGGAAGCCAACTGACAATCCCGTGAGCCTAGAAGTTCCTTAATCATTGAGGAACGGAAATTTCTTTTTTACAAACAATTTATAGCCTGTGTTTGGTTTATTATAAACTGAAACACGGGTTATTTTTTTTACTCAGACAAAATTTGTGTGAAAGCCCTGTAAAAACCAAAATTCTGAAAATAAGACATACTTTTTACAAAAAAACAGTTTTATTAATTTTTTTGTATATTTGAACTAACTGAATACGAGCGCCCTTCGAACGCTGATACCCAAATTATTTCCTGCAGATTTTTGAAAGGCTAA
>CAZGZO010000093.1:0-10359 GCA_964529695.1 uncultured Lentimicrobiaceae bacterium | reverse complement strand
TGTTTCCGGGACCGATAGTCCTTATCGGGAAACTTCCAATATTTATGATGGTTCCAAATTCACAGCGGACATGGCCATACAAAATGTGATTGGAGATGCATTCCGGGGTGCTACCTGGGTTTCCATTCATAATGGCGGAGGCGTTGGCTGGGGAGAAGTGATCAACGGAGGTTTCGGTATGCTGTTAGATGGAAGCCCTGATGCTGACAGAAGACTCCAGGCCATGCTTTATTGGGATGTCAATAACGGCATCGGGCGCAGAAGCTGGGCAAGAAACCAGGGGGCTATCAATGCGGCTAGAAGAGCTATGGAACTAAATCCGGAATTGAAAATCACATTGCCTAACCAGGCTGATGACAGCTTGATTGATTCGATATTTTAGTTGTAGAGACGCAAAATTTGCGTCTCTACTGTCAATTAAATAGAATTAATCTTTTATAAAATTCACAACCGCTTTAACCAATTGTTTATTCAAGGGTAAATCAGAATTATAATACGTTTGAATATTCTGCATCCTTTCAGCAGGCGCATTTTTAAGAATGTGGTTCATTCCTTGTATCACAAGTAACTGTGCCGTAGGACATGCTTTTTTAAGGTTATTGGCATCCTCCATACCAACCTGAATATCAGTAGTTCCCTGAACTATCAGAACAGGTTTGTGTAATTTTTTGATTTCCGTTTGCGGATTATAATGAAACCATGAAATTATAAATGGTTGTACACTGGGTCGAAATATACTATAAAGTATTTTTGGTACGCTATCAACAGTTTTTCCACGTATCAGCGAATCCAATATCGGTTCACTCATCTGCCATATGTAGACAGGTTGTTTTTTTAATTGCTGCCGAAGGACATCATAAATGGGTTCTCCAGCACCTTCCAGAGAAATGAATTTTGCTACATCTTTTTGTTGAGCTGCAATCATTCCAATCAATGAGCCTTCACTGTGTCCAGCAATTATTACGGAACTAAACTCTTTTCTACCACTCAAAAATTTGACCCAACCGATAGCATCCTGAATAAAATTGCTGAATCTCATATTCACCTCGGACGGACCGGCCGCTTTGCTGGCTCCAATACCTCTCTTATCATATCTCAAAGAAGCTATGCCATGATCATATAAAGAATCGGCAAGCATTTTAAGTGTATTGGGTTTCATCACACTGTTATTTCCATTGCGATCGGTGGGACCGGAACCAGCGATGAGCAAAACCACCGGAACGCGTTGGTTAGTTTCAGGTACCAAAAGAGTCCCGGCAATATTTCCGGTTTTTGTTTTTAGTGTTACTAGCTGTCCTGTCTGGCCAAATGCAGTAAAAGCAATTAAAGACATTAAACAGCTCCATAAAATTTTTGTTTTCATCTTATTATTGATTATTAATAATTTAGTCCTTATCTTCGGAAGGCTGACCATTTGCTTTTGCGCGGCCAGCTTTCTTCAGGGCATTGTGGATAATCCATTCTATTTGCCCGTTGACACTCCGGAAATCATCAGCAGCCCATTTTTCAAGCGCATCCCACGTTTCTGGTGTTAATCGTAATGCAAATGCTTTTTTCTTAGCCATCTTCGATACCTCCTTCTTCCATTAACTTTTTCATAGCTCGTTCCATCCCTGCCGGTTTTTGCGTTCCAATTAAGATTTTAGCGCCATTCTTCAAATAAAGCTGCAACCCCATGTTCCCTTTCACGTTATAAGCAATGCCTGCCTTTTTTTTTATAGGCAAGTTCCTGATTCTCTTACGATAGCCCCATCCACCGTATTCCAAAATAGGTTTGTACTTTCTAACTTCATACCGGTTTATATCCTCTTTGGATATAAATTTTTCTTTCATGAATAAAGTAAACCGAAAGTGAATGCCTTTTCCGTCAATAATAGTTATCAAAGACGTCCGCATCCCTAATACGATAATGACAACCATCACAAAAAATGTCAGTCCAAAGACCCATTCCAAATGAGCGTTGGAAGCTGGGTGATTTCCAAACGGTTTTTCTAAACCTACTTGTTGATACAATCCCCAGAGGCTAATTACAATATCTACAATAAACGCAGCATAAATCATCCACATGGTAAGACTGTTTCGAAGACTCTGCTCTTCATTGAAATATATTTTCGCTTTACTACTTTTTTTTATCACAGTTAACTTCTATTAGTGTAAAAATTCCCCCAGGGCATTTAAAAATACTACGGCTCTCTATCAATTCATCACGGTCAAATAATATCATCTAACTCTTTTTCGAAAATCTGTTTAGAAATCATCTTTTATATGCCTTGATGCAACATTTTTGAACTTTAACGAAGATAAGGTACCAGATGATAAACAATCGAAATAAAAATTGCCACAATAATCGCAGACCTCAGCAAATAAGTCCTTTGCGTATATTTTTGTGCTTCGCGGTTTGTTTCTTTACTTATCGAATTTTTATTATTCAGTACACCTTCATTTTTCAGCTTCCGGGTCAATTGAGCTATTTTCTTTCGCCTGCTATCAGACTTTTTCTCCATTTTTCTATCTTCATAATTATTTATCAAAATAAAGACGGTTGACAAAACAAATGCAGCGACTAGCCAAATTATGAAATGCTGTTTAGGCCATGAAACGAGAAAGTCGCCTCCAACCATAACATAAATAAAGAGCGGATTTCTTGTTAGCCTTCTTAAAATTTCATTCGATTGATAACGGTTTTCTTCCCGTATCATGTTTGTGAGGTTCAAAACCTCCCATTCTGTATCCTTGTCATCGAAAATTAAATTTCTTTTTTTCAGTTCTTTCTTCGCATAAGGGACAACCGATCTAGGCAAAAGAGATTGCCCTGTATAAATTTCATGCAATTCTTTGGTAGTCTTATCTTTAAATATTTTCTCCCAATCGTAGCTCATGATTTGTTGCTTTTATTCCAGCTAATTAATTTGACCGGAAAAAATTTTCCCGGTCACCTTTTCTAATACAAACTGCCCGTATTCACTATAGGGGAAACATCTTTATCTGCTGTCAAAACAACCATGAGGTTGCTAACCATGTTTGCTTTACGTTCCTCGTCCAGTTCGATAATTTGTTTTTTCGAGAGTTCTTCAAGAGCCATTTCCACCATACTTACAGCTCCTTCTACAATTTTCATTCGGGCAGAGATAATGGCTGTAGCCTGCTGACGTTTCAACATAGCACCGGCAATTTCTTTCGCGTAAGCAAGATAATTAATGCGGGCTTCGACAACTTTAATCCCAGCAATGGCAAGACGTTCGGTGATTTCATTTTCCAGCATCTGATTCACTTCTTCACTGCTGCTGCGCAAAGTTAGTTCTGCATCCTCATCTTCCAGATTATCATAAGGATACTTCCCGGCCAGTTTTCGAATAGCTGCTTCGTTTTGAATATCCACAAAGTTTGAATAGTCATCCACATCAAAAGATGCTTTGAAGGTATCTTCCACTTTCCAGACCATAACCACGCCAATCATGATGGGATTACCCAATTTGTCATTCACTTTAATAGGTTCACTGTCCAGGTTCCGTGCCCGTAACGATATATTCTTCTTTACATTGAAAGGATTCACCCACCAAAATCCATTCTTTTTTACAGTTCCCCGGTAAGCGCCGAATAGTATAAGCACCTTAGATTCATTAGGATTTACAACCATAAATCCGGGCAGGCCGATAGCAGCTACCGCAAACAATACAAGGGTCCAGTTAGGTTCAGTAGCAACCAAATTCCAAATAGGAATTGCAATCAGTACCGCAATAATCAGTAAAGCCACGTATCCTGACAAGGCATTTACCGTTTTTTCATTTGTCATTTTCATAGGTTTATAATTTAATATAATATCACAAAGATATCATTTTAAATTTAAGAATAACAAATTTTTTTCCTTAAAAACAGGTTAAAAATAAATACTAGGCTGATTAACAGAGGATTAATAAAATAGTAAATTAATTTGGGAAAGCAAAGTTCAGCATAAAAGTACCGACAAATGCATTGTGATAAATACCTCCGGGATGGACAATATATTGGAAATCAGGTTTGATATTGATGTTACGGGTCATTGCGAATTGATAAAAGGTTTCAAAATTCAGTTCATTTTTTCTCGGAACCTGAAGACCAGAACTTATATCAGCATTTTGGAAACTGAGTCCCATTTCATCATCAGGACGACTTTTAATTGGCGAAGTCCAGACAAGGCCTCCTCCAAAATGTCTGAAAACAGGAGAAATTCGTGAGTCTGTAAGTCCGTATTCCAAGAACATGCGAACATTTTGTCCCTCGTGCTGTTTGGAAGCAGATTTCCATAAGGTTTGGTCGTAGATTACATAAATTCCGGCCAATCCATGAATTTGATGTCCATATAAACCAGTGAAGTGACCATTGTGTTTCCACAAACCGATTTTAAAGTTTCCATCATGACCCAAAACCGGAAAATTATTCCAGTTCAAACCGGTTTCAACAATAAAAAGTTGTCCGTCTTTTGATAACTGCGCGGCAGAAGGGTCCCCATAAAAATTTAGGAAATGGTCATTTTGATTGGCCTCATAAAGCGCAAAATTGGCAAAAAACAAATGGTTTGGATTGAAAAATATCGTGATTCCAGGCATGGGATCAGGAAATGTTGGAAATACCGGAAATGCCGGAGTTACCTGAGTTGGGCTATTAATGAAATCCAGCCCGTTATCAATCACACTGAATTCTGTATTGGCGTCCACTTTCCCCAGTTTTATCCTTAATTTATTATGAAATAAAATCTGTTGATACCAGATTTCCAGCACTTCAAAAAAGGGGTCAGCATTGTTTTTGTCAAAAACCTGTAGGTCGCCGGTTAGCTTACTGGTGGGATTATCTCCTCCGTGATATTCAAAATCAACGTAAAACGTTCCTTTCTTCAATCCCATCAATTTTTCCAGATTCAGATTCATGTTAGCGTCGAGCAATGCCGCAAATGCAGAACCTTGTTTAATACCGCCCATAAAATTGTAATAGCCCTCCAGTGAACCGGTTGTACCAAAAGTTATCGCTTCATTTTTCGCCTGATTTTCGGTATTTTGTACAGAATCATTTTGAAAAACCTTAGCATATTCCAACGGGGAATATTCCGATTGCTGCCCGATTAATGAAACAGGCCCAAAAATTCCCATAAGAAAAAGAAAATTGGGAAAGAAAATACAGAATATCCTTTTCATAAACATCACGTAGCTTTCATCTATGGTTCAATGTTTTAAAATAGGAAACAAAGGTACAAATTCCTATCGACTATATAGAATAAATCTAAATAACGAAAGATTTTTTCACTTTTGAAAATAAAAACTGAAGAAAGAGTTTTACGAAGAGAATTCTTTTATCGAACCACTTTCCATGCATCCACCAAAATGATTTTTCTGCCAGTGATGTCCTCCAAGTCGCTTTTAATATCTGCCAGCTTTTGAAAAACAGGCAATCTGGATTTCACATAGGTCGCGTGGTTTTCCTCGTTATTCCAAAATGTGGATACCAGGTATCTTCGCTTTGTATTCGCTTCTTCTGAGAAAAATCCACCTAACATACCTGCTGATTCTTTCATTCCCGGCATCCAGATTTCTTTCTGTACTTTTTCAAAATGCTTTGTCTTGTCAGGCATTACCAGGCAGTCAGCAATTCTCAGAAAATGACTTTTCCAGATAACTTTTTTCAGTGAACTGGCTTCACCTTGCATCTCAAGCTTAGTCTTAAAATAACTGATATTAATAGACTTATAGGTGTTTTCTTGCCTGTTTTCATAAAAAATTTCATCATGAAAGCTATTCATGAAAAAATCTAGATCTGCTTTAGTCTCCCAAAAGGTAATGATGCAAGCCAAATTTGGATTGTCAACGTCCCAGCCGCCTGTTTGACATAAGAACCCCTTTGCAGTGGCCATTTTCCTCCACTTTTCCTGTGCTTTTGAAAATGACAGTTTCTGGTCACCCTCCACTTCGCACACAATCCATTTTATAAACATTATTCTATTAACTAAATGTTTTTCGGTCAATTAACATCACCGACTCATATTTAAATTAATTCATCGGTTTTGACAACTGTCGCAAATTCACCATTCAAACTGGCCAGAGTGGTTTCATGAATAAGTTCTGCCGGATAAACCTGCCCCTCCAAACCTTTTTTGTCGAAAGTTGCAGTGGCATCAAAAACGACATAAGTTTCAAACCCAAAATTTCCTGCCATTCTCACAGAAGTGGAAACACAATGGTCTGTCGTTAAACCTACAAAAACCAGTTTATAAATTTGCGCCTTTTCGAGCTGGTCCTTCAAATCAGTTCCTATAAAGGCACTGTTCACATTTTTCTTTATCACAGGTTCTCCGGATTTTGGCGCCACAATATCTTTTATCTCATTTCCCGGTTGTCCTTCACTCAACCTTGATTCCGGATTTGTTGAACAATGCATCACATGAAAAACTGGCCAATTATTTCTCCGCCAATATTCTAGCAATCTGGAAGCATTAATTTCTGCATTCGGATTATTTCGAGGTCCCCAATAATCTAAGTCATCAAAACCCTTTTGAATATCAATAAGAATTAATGCCGGAATATCATTTTTCGAAAACTTCATAAAAAACTTAATCTTTAGATTTTAAAGGCAATCTTAATTCCCTGAACCGCCATACCTGTTCCCATAATGGCCAAAATCAGTCCCATAATTTTGCCAATAACAGTGATAAGATTGGGTCCCAGTTTTTTGACAATTTTATCACTCAAAGCAAAAGCCAGGTAGGTCAAATATATCATCAACGCAAAGATTACAACCACAATAGCGATGTGGATAAGACTGCCATTGGTGACATCATTCATTGCAGTGACAATGGTTCCCGGACCTGCCAGAATCGGGATGGCCAGAGGCGAAATAGCAACCCCATCATCCACCTCCACATGCTCCTGATGATGTATTTTCGATTTCTTGGATTGCAGCATTTCAAATCCCACATAAAACAGCAGAATTCCTCCTGTAATTTTAAATGCCGGGATGGTTATTCCAAACAACTGGAACAAATATTTTCCAAGAATCACAAAGAAAACAACGATGATAAATGCTGTAATCGTGGAAGTTTTAGCAATTTTCTTTTTATCAATTTCATCACGGTCGCCTACCAACCCAAGAAACACGGGTGTGTTGGCAATAGGATTCATGATGGCAAAAAATCCCGTAAAAACGGTTAAAGCATAAGTAAAAATACCGGAGATCATTTCAACAAATTATTAGATATTAAGCACTTAAATCAAAACAAGAGGCTGTTTGTGTTGTCCTTTATCAAAAGGAGACAAACCTACAAAAAAGAGATTATATCGCATTGTCAGTTAATACCAGGACTTATCTCATTAAAAGATAAACGGGATAAGTCTTTTTGTTTTCTTTTTATATTCCAGATATTCTTCACCAAATTGTCCAATCAAAGCCTTTTCTTCTACGTTGATACGATATCTGAACACAAGTAAAATTGCCAGGGTCATGAATGCAAGCGAAATCCAATTGTTCAGAGAAACACCAAATCCGATAAAGGACAGAAGCGACATAGCATAGGAAGGATGTCTGAAGTATTTATAGAATCCATCGGTTTTCAATTTGTGGTCTTCCTTGATGGTTACCTTCACGGTAAAAAATTTCCCCAATGAAATCACAACGAGCAAACGCATGATTACTCCTATCCAGATTAGAGCCAACCCAACAACAGGCAACCATGACCAGGACATTATAGGAGCAGAAAAATTCGCCCGGATATTGATAGATAGAAATATGCCAAGGATGATAACTATCCAAATCAATATAAACGATCCTTTGTCAGCAGTTTTCTTAACGTCTTTTTTTGGACGTAAAAGCAGGTTATATAATACTTCTGAGGAAAACCAAACGATATAAGAAAGGGTAAACACTAATTTCATGGCATTACATATGATAAATGATTAAAGCAAAGATGTTATTTCTATCAAAAGTACGATTAAATTTTGGTTCCATGGATAGTTCATGCACCCAGGAAAAATCAACTGATGCTCAGCATATTGTAAAATTCAAGTAGATACCATGAAACAAAACCGTTATCATCCTTTACCTTTTTCATACGAAATCATTCCCTTTAGGCTTTCTTGTCTTGTCTGTATTTAAGAATGTGACCTGACAAAATTTCCATTATATCGTTTAATTTATCAGATGGCATGATCTTTACTGACTTCAGATATAAATATTCTAATTAACTTTGCGCCCTCTTATACTTTATATTTACATAATAGCAGATGAATAAAAATTCTATAATTGGCGTTCTCATAATTATCGCCCTTTTTGTCGGATATTCTATTTGGATAACTCCTTCAAAAGAAGAGTTAGCTAAACAAAAGCGTGCCCAGGATTCGATAGCTCAGGTCAAATATTTTCAGGATTCAATCAACAAAATAAAAGCTGCAGAACAGCAAAAAAATAATACAGTAGCAAATCAGCAAGCCAGTCAACAAGAAGAAAGCACAACTAGCAACCAAGCTGTAAAAAAAGCTTCCACAGGATTCTTTTCTTCGAGTGATGCAGGAAAAAATAAGTATTACACGTTGGAAACCGACCTCGCTAAATTCACAATCAGCAAAAAAGGTGGTTTTATTTCCTCTGTGGAATTAAAAAAATATAAAACCTGGGATCAAAAGCCGCTTTACCTTTTCGATTCCACGACCAATCATTTCGGACTTTCTTTCTTTTCAACTAATAATCAATTGGTTACAACTAAAGATCTCTATTTCGAACCAGTCATCAACGACACTTCCAAGACTCATTTTTCGGTCAGCGGCAAAAACACTTTGAAATTTGCGATGCGTCTTTATGCACTTCCGAAAGACAAAAGAGGTCCAAATCCCAGTTATATTGAATACGATTATACGTTTAAGGGAGACAACTATATGCTGGGTTTCAAAATTAAGATGCACAATATGACCAGCATTATTCCGGCGAACACTACTTCCCTTGACTTGAAGTGGTTTGCTGATATGTTGCAGGAAGAAAGGACTGTTGACAAGCTTAGCAGACCAACCGTTTTCTACAAGAATTATAACGAAAGTGTTGACAACCTCGACAAAAGCAAGAATGATAAAAAGGAAATCAACACCAAGTTAAGATGGGTGTCTTTTAAACAACGCTTTTTTTCAAGTACGATTATTGCTGATGATTATTTCAACAACGGTGTACTTGATGTAAATAAAAGCAAAACCGACGTAAAAAGCATCAACAACTATTTGAAAACCATGTCGGCTGACGTGAACATTCCGTACAATGGTTTAAATCCCCAACCCATCGGTTTGCGGTTTTACTTTGGCCCGAATAAGTTCTACACTTTAAAATCCTACGGATTACAGCTGGAACGGCAAGTTCATATCGGATGGTGGTTTTTCCTGCTGGCATGGATTAACGAATACATTGTTATTCCTGTATTTAACTGGCTCGGTGGCTTTGGCTGGAATTACGGAATTGTAATTTTAGTACTCACCGTGATGCTGAAACTTGTACTCTTCCCGATTGCGGCTAAGACCTATAAATCGCAGGCTAAAATGAGGGTACTAAAACCTGAGGTGGATGCCATCAATGCTAAATATCCTAAAAAGGAAGATGCTATGAAAAAGCAGCAGGCAACTATGGCATTATACAAGAAAGCGGGGGCCAGTCCTGCGGCGGGGTGTATTCCTATGCTCTTGCAGATGCCTATTCTGTTTGCCATGTTCGAGTTCTTCCCGGGAGCCATCCAGTTGAGGCAGCAATCATTCCTTTGGGCTCATGACCTTTCGAGTTATGATTCCATCCTTCATCTGCCTTGGAATATTCCCTGGTACGGAGACCATGTTAGTTTATTTACTTTACTGATGACCGTTTCTACTGTGCTGTACACCTATATTAACAATCAGATGATGGGATCTCAAACACAGGCTATGCCAGGTATGAAAACCATGATGTATATCATGCCTATCATGTTTTTGGGACTTTTCAATAACTATTCGGCTGGTTTAAGTTATTACTATTTCCTGGCTAACATCATCACTTTCTTCCAGATGTGGATATTCCAGAAAACAATCAACGAAGACAAGCTCAGAAAGCAAATGGAACAAAACAAGAAGAAACCGGTAAAGAAATCTGCGTTTCAAAGGCGGCTGGAAGAGGCGGCAAAACAAAGAGGTAGATAGACGTCAGAAAATTTTCTGTTTTCTGCAAAGAACTTTATTAAGAATTTTCTCGGGAAGTAATTCCCGGTTCTAACGTAATCCTGGCTGGTAATTTTAAATCTAAGATTTAGAAAACGGCACAGATTAATTTAAACTTTGAATTCAGACTTATGGAAATAAGTATGTACGATAAAATCGGCGAGCAAAACATTCGCAA
>CAZGZO010000092.1:0-10440 GCA_964529695.1 uncultured Lentimicrobiaceae bacterium | reverse complement strand
ATCTCAAACCAAGCATAAATTGTCCTAATTTTGTGAAAAATTTCACACGGACAAATACAATCAAGATGATTCATAAACTGGATGATATTTTTACTGCTCTGAAAGCTCAGAAGCCTAAACGGCTGGTAGTTGCCTTTGCCAATGATGAACACAGCATTGGTGCTGTAAGTAAGGCCGTCGACATGGGAATTGTTGAAGCCACGCTGGTGGGTGATCGCGATATTATCAAGACCGTTTGTAAGAAGGAAGACATTGATTACAAGAAATTCGATATCGTTCATGAGGCTGATGAAATGAAAGCTGCCACGAAATCGGTAGCCCTTATCAATGAAGGAAAAGGGAACATGCTGATGAAAGGCCTGGTGAGCTCCGACAAATACATGCGTGCAATTCTGAATAAAGAAAACGGATTGATGAAGCCCGGCGCCATCCTCAGCCATGTAACGGTAATGGAAAACCCAAAATACCATAAATTACTGATTGTAGGGGATGTAGCTATTATTCCAGCTCCGGAAATCAAAGAAAAGGTTGCCATTACAAACTATCTTATAGACATGGGACATGCTTTGGGCATTGAAAAACCCAAAGTCGCAGTTCTGGCGGCCACGGAACAGGTGATGCCTAAGATGGCTGCCTGCGTGGATGCAGCGATGATATCTAAAATGGCAGACCGGGGTCAAATCAAAGGTGCTTTTGTGGAAGGTCCACTCGCGTTGGACGTTGCCATCGACAAAGAAAGCGCCGAAATCAAGAAACTAAATAATGAGGTGGCCGGAGATGCCGATTGCCTGGTATTTCCCAACATTGAATCAGGAAATGTCTTTTATAAATCGAACACAAAACTCGCCGGTGGAGAGCAGGGAGCTATCGTTGTTGGCGCCAGTGTACCAGCAGTTTTGTCATCACGTGGCGATAGCATCAAGACTAAACTATACTCTATCGCGCTGGCAGCCATCTCCGCGAAATAAACTACTTTTGCAAACTTTATTTTAATCTACATATTTCAACGCTATGCATGAAGAAATCAGGATATTAGCCATCAACCCGGGTTCGACATCTACCAAGATTGCCGTCTATATTGGCACGAGTCCTGTTTTCATTCAAACTATCCAGCACAGCAACGGAGATTTAGAACCATTTTCAAAGATTACCGATCAGTTTGAATTCAGAAAAGAACTAATCCTGAACGAGTTAAAGGAAGCAGATATTCGCCTCGATTTGATTCGTGTTGTGATGGGCCGTGGTGGTCTTCTGAAGCCTTTGGAATCGGGCGTTTACGAGGTAAACGACGCTATGGCTGAAGAGTTAATCAGCTGTAAATATGGTGAACATGCCAGCAACCTGGGTGGACTGATAGCCCGAGATATTGCCCGTTCGCTTCCTGATGCCAAAGCTTACATCACGAATCCTGTTGTGGTTGATGAATTTGAGCCATTGGCCCGGTTTTCGGGTCATCCTTTGCTGCCCAGGCGTTCTATTTTTCATGCTTTAAATCAGAAAGCGGTGGCCCGTGAACATGCTAAATCTATCATGAAAAAATATGAGGATTTGAACTTAATCGTGGTTCATTTGGGTGGTGGCATTACTGTAGGTGCACACAAAAAAGGACGTGTTGTTGATGTAAATCAGGGGTTGGACGGCGACGGACCTTTTTCTCCGGAACGTACAGGAAGCTTGCCTGTTGGAGATTTGGTAAGACTCTGTTTCAGTGGTAAATACGCTAAGGAACAAATTCTAAAAATGATTAAAGGAGAAGGCGGCCTGGTGGCTTACCTCGGCACCAACAGCGCTTACGAAGTGGAACAGCGCGCGGCCAATGGTGACAACGATTCAAAAATGGTTTACGATGCAATGGCTTATCAGGTGGCCAAGGAAGTAGGCGCTATGGGGGCCGTTTTGAAATTTGAAATTGATGGTATCTTAATTACCGGAGGCATCGCCAATGACAAATATTTTGTGAACCAGGTTATTTCTTATATCCATCATCTGGCGCCGGTTCATGTGTATCCCGGCGAAGATGAAATGAAAGCGCTGGCTCAAAACGGGCTACGGGTTGTTACGGGTGATGTTGAGCCTAAAGTTTATAAATAAGACGTTTATTTATTCATTTCTTTGTCTGCCTGAGGCGGAAAACGGACCAAAGAAAGGACACCAAAATCTAATGCCCTTCCAACCCTGCTTTGTCGTAACAATTCGGGTAAAGCAGGCTGATAAAAACGCCTCGCTTTGCCTTTTATTGGTTTTTATCAGAACGCAGAGCGCCTTTGCTCCGCCTCGTAAACAACAAACCATTCCCGCCTACGCTGCCTGCCGGATTTTGGATGGCCGGCCTGTTTCCGTTGCTATACAAGTTTTAAATACCTTCAAATAGTTATTTCATCTAAACCTTTGGAAACCTGTCAGATTACGAGAACTCCGGCAGGGATGGCAGCGGCAGCCCGGAGACGCAAAGGCTTGTGAAGCTGTGGAGGGCAGAGCGACATGGGAGCTCCTGACAGCCACTTAGCTGAACTGCCTTTGCGGCGAGGACTATAGCGGACAGCCCGTTAAGCCGGCCAAGAAAAGTGACAGGGTGACCTGGTGACAAAGGGATATCCTCTTACCTCGAAAATCTACACATCATACAGCAAAAAAAGGCTGTCCATCTAATGACGAACAGCCTTTCTATTCTCAATCAATTTTTCCTTTTAGTGCTTGCTCAGATAGCTGGCAATGCCGTCGTGAGAAGCTTCAAGACCTTCTTCACCGGGTTTCCAGTTAGCAGGGCAAACTTCGCCATGCTCTTCGAAAAACTGCAAGGCATCAACCATACGCAAAGCTTCGTCGATGCTGCGGCCCAAAGGCAGGTCATTTACAACCTGATGACGTACAACACCTTCTTTATCAATCAGAAACAGTCCGCGATAAGCTACTGCTTCGCCATTAAACTCCATCTCTCCGTTTTCATTGTAGTCATATTCGCCAGCCAAAACATCAAAGTTTTCAGAAATTGTTTTTGAAAGATCGGATACCAAAGGATATTTCACCCCTTTAATACCACCGTCATTCTTATCAGTATTCAGCCAAGCCCAATGGGTATGAGGAGAGTCAACTGAGCAACCTACAACTGCAACGTTCCTCTTTTCAAATTCTTCCATTTTTTCCTGAAAAGCGAGGATTTCGGTAGGGCAAACAAAGGTAAAATCCATGGGATAAAAGTAAAAGACTACATGCTTTTTACCAATGTATTGTTCGAGAGAAAATTTTTCAACAAATTCACCTCCGTTGACAACGGCTGTTGCCTCAAACAAAGGAGCTTTTTTTCCAACTAATACAGACATAATAATTTTAATTTTTAGGTATTTGTTTATTTTTTTACAAAATTAAGAATTATTTTAAATAAGGCAGTTTCTAAAATCAAATAATTGTTAAAACTTATTGAAAAATATGGGGTTCCGTTGAATATGTGCGTGAATAATTATTGTAGATTTTGTATTGAATATTACTGAATAAATTTTGTCTTTTTGACATTTTGCCAATGATACCTATCTCACTAATGCTATTCGACATCTGAAAGATTTTGAAAAAAAATTTCATCAAAGACTTGACATCCAGTGTTCAAATTATATAATTTTACATGTTGGTTTACGACAATTGTATAATCAGTTCATGTCGTTACTGCCAAAATAGTTGAAGGCTCGTTGCAGCTTGGATTTTGACCAAAACTCACTGGGCCTGTACCAATTATGATGGGTCAAAAAAGCAAGCAGTGTTGATGCCTCATCGGTTTCTCTTCAACTTTGCTTACTTTGTTTGACAGGAAACTATTCTGTTGAATAGGCCCTTTCCGGATTATGTCCTGGTGTTGGTTAACGCCAGGACTATTTTTTTAACTGCACTGCGCATTCAAAAATCCCGATTGATTCAATTAATAATTTACCGTATCATTCAATAATTTTTGTTGAAATTTCTCACCATTCATCCTACCCATCTAAAAGGTTTGTTTGTCATTTATTCGTGATTTCGTGAAAATGAAAATTAAGATCATTAGATAAGATTATTAGAATTATCACAAGATTTTAGAATGCTTTTTCTCAAAGCTTTTTGTAGTTTTGAACCCGATAATGAATCCAATCGGAGTTCCCTTAAAAAAATGAATTTATGAACACACTGGAACAATTAAAACAATACACGACCGTAGTAGCAGATACCGGTGATTTTGAGTCTATTGCAAAATATAAACCACAGGATGCCACGACCAATCCGTCTTTGATTTTACAATCGGCATTAGATCCCAAATACAAGTCATTGATTGACGATGCAGTTGCTTACGCAAAAGCAACGGGCGGTGATGAAAAGAAAAAACTGACAGCAGGCATGCAAAAGCTGTTTGTGAATTTTGGTCTGGAGATTCTTAAAATTGTTCCGGGGCGTGTTTCCACGGAAGTGGATGCACGGCTGTCGTTTCGTATTTATGATTCGATTGCCTATGCCAAAAGTCTGATTCGTCTTTACGAGAAAGAAGGCATCAGTTCCGATAGAATTCTTATCAAAGTAGCTGCCACCTGGGAAGGTATTAAAGCAGCAGAAATTCTTGAAAAAGAAGGAATTCATACCAATCTCACCTTGCTTTTCAGCCTGACTCAGGCCATTGCCTGCGCAGAGGCTCATGTTACTCTGATTTCTCCTTTTGTAGGTCGCATCCTCGACTGGTACAAAAAAGATAAAGGCGTGGATTCGATTCCTGCACCTGAAGATCCGGGCGTTTTATCGGTACAAGAGATATATAACTATTACAAAAAATTTGATTACCAGACCGAGGTGATGGGTGCCAGTTTCCGCAACACAGGAGAGATTAAAGAACTGGCCGGTTGCGATTTGCTGACCATTTCTCCAGGATTGTTATCAGAACTGGAAAGTTCAAACGAACCGTTGGAAAGAAAACTGAGTTTGGACAAAGCACGGAAATCCAAACTGCAAAGAGCCGATCTGGATGAGATGGCATTCCGCTGGAATCTCAACGAAAATCCGATGGCCAGTGAAAAACTCGCCGAAGGAATCCGGCGTTTTAGCAATGATATCCGGCAGTTGGAAAAATATTTCTTGAAACAGTTGTAAGCCAATAGTTAAACTATAGTCAGACGATGGTCAAACAATGGTCAGGCAATTGTTTGACTACTGTTTGACAAGTGTCTGACAATGGCATGACTTCATAAAAAAACTGCCCACCAAGCATTGGCAGGCAGCGTTTCAGAACTCAATTCTTGTAGCCTCACCAGGACTCGAACCTGGATCTAGAGTTTAGGAAACTCCTATTCTATCCCTTGAACTATGAGGCCATTCAAAAGGTCTGCAAAAATAATATTTTTTTCGCCGTGACCCGAATAATTTAGAAAGACTAAATAATTTAGAAAGATTTAAATTGCGATTTAATGGTCTTATGCCCTTTGCCCTAAGAAGTTTGTCCCGATTTTCACAAGACACCGCTAAAGTCTTTCCACATATATTTTAGAGCCACGAATGCACAAATTGAGAATGAATAGATGCTGATTCAGGCGCCTGGTTGCTCCTTAAATCCCAAATTCTATTGCATGAGTAACAATCGCACAAATTCGGATTCACCATTCTGGTGAATCAAAAAAATTCGTGAATTAGTGGCTAAAAAATTACATCAAGAAGCTCATCAAAATTCCAGCCACAACTGCCGAGCCGATGACTCCGGCAACATTCGGGGCCATGGCATGCATTAACAAGTGATTGGTGTCATCATATTTTAATCCTTCCACCTGAACTACCCGGGCACTGTCGGGAACGGCAGACACACCGGCGGCTCCAATCAATGGGTTAATTTTATTTCCTTCCGGTGACATCCAGTTCATCACCTTGGCAAAAAATACACCTCCGGCCGTGGCAACAATAAACGAAGCAGCACCAAGCACGAAGATCAAAATAGACTGTTTTGTGAGAAAAACGTCGGCCTGTGTGGAAGCTCCAACGGTAAGTCCCAGGATGATGGTCACACTGTCTATCAACGCATTACTAGCTGTATTTGCCAGTCTTTTGGTAACACCGCTTTCTTTCAGCAGGTTTCCGAGGAAAAGCATGCCCAGCAAAGGCAAAGCTCCTGGAGAAATAAAAGTGGTAAGGATTAAGGCTACAATCGGGAAGATAATTTTCTCTCTTTTACTCACGGCGCGGGGTGGCTTCATGCGGATGACACGTTCTTTTTTCGTTGTCAGAAGTCGCATCACCGGTGGTTGAATCACCGGGACCAGCGCCATATACGAATAAGCAGCCACGGCAATTGGTCCAATCAGGTTAAGGGTTTTGATACCATGCACCAGTCCGCCGTTCGCCAATTTCGATGAGAGAAAAATGGCCGTGGGTCCGTCCGCTCCTCCGATAATTCCGATGGAACCGGCTTCCGGGAGATTAAATCCCAGCCAGATAGCACCCAAAAAGGTTGCGAAAATCCCCAACTGGGCAGCAGCACCCAACAAAACCAGTCGTGGATTGGAAATCAAAGAAGAGAAATCGGTCATGGCACCTATTCCAAGGAAAATCAAAGGCGGGAAGACGCCTTTCAAAACGCCCATATACAAGTAGCGCAAAACACTACCACTCTGATAAATCCCTATGTGCAAATTGACACCACCATCATGAAAAAACGGAATGTTCCCGATAATAATACCGGCTCCGATGGGGATGAGCAACAGCGGTTCATATTCAAAGCGGATGGCCAGGAAAACAAAAAATAATCCGACAAAAATCATGATGATGTTGCCGGAAGTTGCATTCCGGAATCCTGTGAAACTATAAAACCGGTTTAACCCTTTTATAATTTCGTGACCGAAACCTGTGTTCTGGCTTCCTCCGCCAAGCTGTGCCATAGTTTTACTGAAAAAACTGATATCCAGCACATTGTTAGCAAATACGGAATTTGTAATAAGCAAAAAAACCAGCAGCGCCAGCATCAGAAAAGCTTTTCTTCTGAAAGGCTCCATATTTGAAAAATTGTCTCCTAATTTCTTCATCACTATTCAATTTCTATCAACACATCATCCTGAAGAATCGAGTCGGAAGCCTTCACTTTCACAGATTTTACCTTACCGGCTTTATCGCACTTAATCACGTTTTCCATTTTCATGGCTTCGTAAATTAATAACTGGTCGTTAACTTCCACGGTATCACCTTCATTCACAAAAACCTTCATCACCACGCCCGGAAGCGGCGCCTTGATGGCATGAACCGAATTTCCTTTGGCTCCGTTTCCATTCACTTTCATAGATTGTCCGCCTGCCGCGGGCCTTCTAATGGAAAGCTCGGGACGGTTTTTGGGTTTTTGTAATTCAACCTCATACTGGGTACCGTTCACTTCAATGGTTGCATTCAGGCCTTTCAGTTTGAGAATTTCGGTTTCATATTCGTTACCCCTTATGGTAAATTTGAATCTCTTCATGGTAATTATCTTTTAAAATCCTGAAGTCCATAGATTTTTGAACTCCACGGCGAATAGGTTTTTGATGCTTTTTTAATTGTCAGTAAATTGCTTTCTTCATCGTGCAATTCTTCCGTCAGGTATATGGTCATGGCAATGGCGGCCACCACCTGTCCGGAAATTTCGAAGCTTTCTTCTTCTTTGATATGGGGCATCTTACCAAGTTTCATGAGCCTTTTCTTGACATCGTTTTGCAGCAGCTTCGACACTCCCACAAAAGAATAATACAATAATAGCAGGGCACAGAAAACAATGGTGTAACCCGTAATGGAAATCACGACTCCCTGATCCAGCTTGGAAGCCATACTCAATAGTATCATGGTTTAACTTTTAAAGCGGTAAGTTTGAATGTTTTTTCAAGGGATTGGTATCCTTTTTTGTAGCCAGTGTCTGCAACGCACGAATAATGCGGAAGCGTGTGTTCCGGGGTTCAATCACATCGTCAATAAATCCGTATCGCGCTGCATCGTAAGGATTTGCAAATTTATCCCGGTACTCGGTTTCCTTGATCAAGAGATAATCTTCTTTCTCTTCGGGAGTCATTTTTTTGATTTTCTTACCTTCTAGAATTTCCACCGCACCGGCAGCGCCCATCACGGCAATTTCAGCCGATGGCCAGGCATAATTAATGTCAGCACGCAATTGTTTGGAACCCATAACATCGTGGGCACCACCGTAAGATTTGCGTAGCGTAATAGTGATTTTCGGAACCGTAGCTTCGCCATAAGCAAACAATAATTTGGCGCCATGGATGATGATGCCGCCGTATTCCTGGGCACTTCCGGGTAAAAAACCGGGGACATCCACCAAAGTAACAATGGGGATGTTGAAGGAATCGCAAAATCTTACGAAACGAGCTGCTTTGCGCGAAGCATTGATGTCCAGCACACCGGCCAGGAAGTTAGGCTGATTGGCGACAATGCCCACCGGCATCCCGTTGAAACGAGCAAAACCCACCACAATGTTCTTGGCATAATTAGCCTGAACCTCCAGAAATTCGCTGTGGTCGGCAATCAGGTAAATTACATCTTTCACATCGTAAGGGATGCTGGCATCATCAGGAATGATTTCATTCAGTGCGTCTTCCAGTCGATCGATAGGATCGGTACACTTGAGGGCCGGTGGCTCTTCAAGATTGTTTTGCGGCAGGAAGGACATCAGTTTGCGGATAAGCAAAATACCCTCCTCTTCATCGTCCACCACAAAATGGTTGACACCTGATTTTTTCTCATGTACATCAGCGCCACCCAGGCCTTCCGTGGTGATATCTTCGCCCGTTACCGTTTTGGCAACCTTTGGGCCGGTGACAAACATGTAACTGTTGCTTTTGCTCATCAGAATGAAATCTGTGAGGGCCGGCGAATACACGGCACCTCCGGCACAAGGACCGAAAATGGCAGAAATCTGCGGAATCAAACCCGAAGCCAGGATGTTCCGTTGGAAAATATCGGCATAACCTGCCAGACTTTTCACGCCTTCCTGGATACGGGCACCGCCACTGTCGTTAAGGCCAATCACAGGTGCCCCCACTTTCATGGCCTGGTCCATGATTTTACAGATTTTTTTTGCATAAGCTTCCGACAGCGAGCCGCCGAAAATGCTGAAATCCTGAGAAAAGACATAAACCACCCGGCCTTCGATGGTTCCGTGCCCGGTGATAACCCCATCGGTGAGATAATGCTCTTTTTCCAGGCCAAAATCGGTGCTTCGATGGCTGACAAACATGTCGAACTCCTCGAAGCTGCCTTCGTCGAGCAGCATAATTACTCTTTCGCGGGCGGTAAATTTACCTTTTTGGTGCTGCAGTTCCAGCCTTTTTTCACCGCCTCCTTTGCGGGCCTCTTCCCGTCTTTCGAGCAGGCCCTGAATATTTTCTTCAATCGTCATGACACTTATTTGAAGGTTTGCATTTATCTGTTGTTAAAAAGTTCACAAAAGTAGAGACTATTGAGAAAATAACGGATGCGCAAAACACTGATTTTTATAAATTTAGACCCTTTTCAAATAGCAATTTTGACATGTTTGTAAATGCCTGATTGATTGATATTGACAAAGGTTTCACCTGTTTATTAATTCACAATTAAAAGAGGAAATTACTTTAGAAGCACATTTTCTTCATAATATTTATATTAGGTCTGAAGTAGAAGACGGGAAAAACGTTACCTGAAAATTGGAAAATTCAGGAATTATTTAACTTAGTGGTGCTAAAAGCCATTGAAAATGCCCGAAAAACAAATCGTAAAAATTCTACCAACGATTTTCAGGAATCTTCCAACAACCTGGAATTATAAAGTAAAAACATTACACATAACTTGATAAGGAAATATAAGGTAATTTTAGTAAACATATAACATAGTTGGGCACAATACAAAAAAGATTCAAATAAATCAAAACCAATAAAAGAATGAATTATTCAAAGGACCTTCTAACGTTAAAGAAGAAATCACCTTTAAGTACGATTTTGGGGTTAATTTCTGTTTTAATTGCAATTACCTTTATTCTAATCAAATTTTATGAAAATATTGAAATTCAAATTTTTGACTGGTTTTACTCAGCTTACTTTATGTTATTTGGGATTTCAATAATTATGACCGGACAAGGTTATTCGTTGGATAGACTATTTGGAAAAGCATTCATTGAGATTACAGACAATAAAATAAGGTTAAAAACAGGTGTTTTTGACAAATTACAGGTAATCGATTGGGATAAAGTACATTCAATTGAATATCATTTGAACTACTTCAGAATAACAAAAAAGGATAAATCAACAATTAAATTATCTTTAGGAAAACTGGAACATACAGTAATCCAAGAAATTAAAGAAACTATTATCCAAATAGCAGATAATAAAAGAATAACCACTTATTCTGACAAAAGGACATAGAAAAGAACTGAAAATAAACAAAGTACAGTGCCCAACACGGGCTCATAAGCAATGCGGGCTGAAACAGTTAAATACGAAA
>CAZGZO010000091.1:0-10528 GCA_964529695.1 uncultured Lentimicrobiaceae bacterium | reverse complement strand
AAAATTTAATTATACAATTCTGATTAACAAACAAATAGTAACTTTAGCCTGAAATTGGCCCGACTTTTTAACAAAGAAACTTTTCTTTATGAAAATTAAACACGACATACAAAGCTGCCAATCATGCGTTTACAGAGAGCTTCTTTTTGGGAATCTGAACGATATAGAATACAAACTCGTCAGCCAGAACCGTCAGGAGATCTATTATAAGCGTGGGGAAATAATCAAAAATCAAGGGGATCCGGTTGATGCATTTCTTTATATGAGGCAGGGACTTGTAAAGCTTTTCAAAACTGATTCAAATCATAAAGATCACATTCTCAGCATCAATAGTCCGGGCGATTTTGTAAGTCTCATCAGTATTTTTTCGGAAAAAGAATACAAATACAACATTGCTGCTATTGAGGACACGCTCGTTTGCCTTGTGGACGTCGAAGTTTTAAGGCATCTTGTGAGTTCCAATGGTAAATTCAGTTTACATCTCATGAAAAAGATGGGGCAGATATCCGATTCCATTATTGAAAACCGGTTTGAGCAATCACAAAGGCAGGTAAAAGGACGCGTTGCACATTTACTCTTGTCACTTTCTGATAGGGTTTACCACAAAAACAAATTTATTATCCATCTTACCCGTCGTGAGATAGGCGAGCTCCTTTCTATCACAACAGAAAACACCATACGGACGCTTTCTGAATTCCGGAAAGATGGAATTATTGAACTTGATGGTAAAGAAATTACCATCCTTGACAAGGATCGCTTGATAAGTATTAACAATGGAGACTGAGGTTTAACAACCTCCTGATACAGCGGCAGCTTTCTTTCTGCGGCGCACGATAACCGGTTTCTTCACTTTAGTATTAACACTTGATTTGGCTGAACTTTTCGCCACTTTCGCATAATCGTATAAAGCGATTCCTTTGAGATAAGCACTATCATTTTTAGTAGCTGCCAAGTCATTTTTGTGCGCTTTATAATATTCGTAGCCACCCAATAAGACTTTTACATTATCAAAACCAATTTGATGAAAAAGCATCCACGGTCCGTTGGCCTGCAGCTGATCATTTCCATAGAGCACAACGGTTATTCCGTTTTTCTTGAACTCTTTAAGACGATCAAGATTTTCGGGCTTTGTAAGGCCGACAGCAGAAATATTTTCAGAACCAGGGATATGACCCTGTCCGTAAACAAACTTGTTACGGATATCAATTAACACAATGTTTTTATCGGTATGGTTTAGAAAATCAACCAACTGGTACGGATAGAAATAACCTTCCGTTTTATTTTGAAGCTGTTTAACACTCTGTTTAACAGTTGTATTATATGTTATCAGTGGCTTTTTCATGGTAAGAAAGCCAACGATAATAACTACAACAAAAATGATAGCAACAGCAAGTGTTTTCTTGGGATTCAGCTCGTGTACATGCATATTTTTCAGCTTTTTAATTCAGAAATGAAACCATCAAAAAATTAACAACCTCCGGAAACAGCGGCGGCTTTCTTCCTTCTACGTATTTTAATCGCCGGCTTACCGCTTGAAGCAGCTTTTACTTTTGCACCGGTAAAATAAAGCCTTGCACCTTCCCGGAAATGGTAAAGTTCCTGAGCAGTTTCAGGTTCTGTTTCGGCTGGTGGCTGGGGTTTAATAATCGTATTAATCCACCTATTCAGGCCGCCTTTCATCACGTAAGTTGCTTTAAAACCCTGACGCCTTAATAGTACCCATGCTTCATTGGCAAGAATATCGTCATTGGAATATAAAATCACTTTGGTTCCGGGAATTCCAAAATACTGTAAACTTGAACTGTTTGCCATGCTATCCAAAGGCACATTAATTGCATTCGGCAAAGAGAACTTGGCATATTCTTTCGGGGAACGAACATCAACAAGTTCGAGTGCCGGGTTTTTATCAATGATCAGTTTTGCAACTTGGTCGGTACTCATAAACCGGGTGGGCTGTGTAATTTCCCAGAGTAATTCTTCCGGTGAAATGGGTTGTTTTTCAGGCTTATTGTTAAAGAATAACGTACCTGCAGCCAGCAGCGTCAAAATGAGGGTAAGAATAAAATAATTCCTGTTCATGATAATTAGAATTTATATTCTGTTTGTTTTTTTCTGACACGTCTTTCAATAATGGCGGAAACCCAGAATGCTGCTAAAGCAATCACAGTAAATCCAAACGCAAACCATCCGGGGGAGATTCCGGTTACTTGTGTAAGGGTTACATTTCCCATGCTGCCGCTGTAGAAAAATCCTGAAAATAAAGGGAAAGCCAGTGAGAAAATATAAATGCCAAGATAAATTCCGATGGCGAAAAACAAGGCGTCAATTTTCCCTATAACAATTCCCGTAAAACTGGTTCCAGGGCAAAATCCACCGATGATAAAACCAGCGCCCATCATAACTGCTCCAAATATCATGGAGGGAACGAATGTTGGCAGGACAAATATTCTGGAAAGGTCTATCCATCCAAAGTGACTAAAATAGAGCAATCCTACCATGGTAACGATGACTGCCGTAAAAAATACGCGCAGTACAACAAAATTATATCCGTAAAATTCACCGGCTAAGTTTCGTGAAGAAGAAAATCCGGATGCTTCAAGAATAAAACCGAATGCCATACCGATTAAGACGGCAAGGACAAGATTCCAGTTTTCAGGTATTATTCCGTTTGGTATTAGTGGTCCCATTGTGCAATAGTTTTAAAAGTTCATTAAATCCATAATCTTCTAACAAAATAAGCCAGGGCGTACGCTGCGCCAAAGATGCCCAGCATAACAATCACACCGCCGAAGGAGAATGTTCCGGCACCGCTTAAAGCCGCACCACTGGTACAACCTCTGCCAAACCGGCTTCCCGCCCCGAAAAGCGCACCGCCAATCACAGCCATAATCAACCGTGTTCTGGCAGAAATACGGGGTCCGTGCTCAATAACAGGTTTCTTCACCCTTCCGAAAATAATCCCCGAAAGGAATCCGCCCAAAAACATCCCTAATACTTCATAAACCAACCAGGTATGCATTGGCGAATGGCCGGGCACCAGCCGATGGCTCATGTAAGCATTAGCTTTTGTATAGGAAGGGGTTATGGCTTTTGAAGTTGTAACCACGGCACTTGTAACAGCACCACTGGCACCAAGTTCCCTTCCGGTAATCAAAATGGTTACCAACAGCGTTAATCCAAGCAACACACCCCCCAAATAAGGGTTGATGTAATGTGGCTTGGAATCTAATCGTTGCGTATTCATATCTTTAAATTTTTATTTTTCGTATCAGAAGAAGAAATGAGTTACTTGTCCTGCATTTACCATCACAAACCGGAACATCAATCCTCCGAAAAGAATTAAAACCGGCGGAACCCATCTTGGCACATGGAAGCCTCTCAACTCTAAAATTTCGAGGGTAACCGGGAAAATCAAACCCAGAAGCACAACGAAAATCCAAAAAGACAAGGTAAATTGTCCACCGATAAACAAATTGAAAGCTTCGAGTTTTACGGCTGTTCCGGCCATAAATCCCATAAATAAGTGGACGATTAAAAACAGCTCAACGAGAATAAAGAAAATATCAATGGTACTCAATATTTTCCGTTCACGTTCATCCTTGCTAATCAACATGATAGCAGCAAGTCCGGTAGAGAATCCTGAAACCAGGAACAACGGTCCGAGAATTGAGACATTCCACAACGGCCTCGAGTTAAATGCTGATAATAATATTCCGGTATAGACAGCAACAATGGTTGCCAAAACCATCATCACCCAAGCAAAAGGAACGCGGTTTTTAATGACCCATTTTTCAAATTTGTCCAGGAACTTGAATTTCCAGTTCCAGGAAGGAATCATCTCTTTCATGTAACTAGCCACCCAGATAATTGATAAAGGTGTGATGATCAATAATGTCCAGGCTCCCCATGACATCGGAGAAGTAAAACGTACGGTCGTAAATAATTGCCAGAAATATAATTTATGGTGCAAATCATATAACAGCGACAACAATCCGATGGTTAGTGCAAGAGGAGCCAGAAAAGTTGCATATTTCACAGTAGCCTGCATGGTCTTTTCCTTTCCTGTGATCGTAAAATAGGAAGCGAAGAAAATGATTCCGCCGGCCAGACCACCCAGAAAAAGGTAAAGGGCAATTTCCCAATGCCAGAGGTGTAAGACAGGAAAAATCTCAGGAATATGTTTGCCACTTACAATTAATTCTTCTTTCATTTTTTAATGTTTTAAATGTTTTACCTAAGAAAATACAACTGAGGCTTGGTTCCTGCTTCAGGAGCAAGAACATACCAACTCCTGTCTTTCAAAGCTTTTGAAACAGCACTGTTCGGATCATCCAGATCACCAAAGTGCAGGCAATGTGTTGGACAAACAGCTACACAAGCGGGATCCTGACCCTTGTCAACGCGCTGAACACAAAAAGTACACTTATCTACATAACCTTCAGGGTGTACGTATCTTGCATCGTAAGGACAAGACTCAACACAAGCGCCACATCCGATACATTCATTTTCTTCAACCAACACGATTCCACCTTCGGCAAAATGACTTGCTCCTGTAGGACAACACCTAACACAAGGTGCATTTTCACACTGGTTACATCTTTCCGACATAAAATGCATGTCCAAACTCGGATACGTCCCTTCAACTTTTTCAACAATCCAGTCGCGGCAATAGCCATGAGGAACATTGTTTTCCGTTTGGCAGGCCACTACACAATCTGCACAGCCTACACATTTTTTTGTATCGATAGCCATTGCATATCTCATGCTTTATCCTCCTTATTTTTAGTTCCCGGATTTTCTTTTAAAAATGTAATGAAATTACCTCTCATCCCATTTCCACCCATCACGGGGTCAATGGCTACCTTGGTAATCATTCCTTCATCACTGGCTCCCATTCCGTAAGCCCGGGAGAGCTTTTTCGACCAGTGTCCGAAACCATGAACCATGTAAACAGAATCCCATCTTACCCTTTCAGTGATTCTGACCTTAACGGGAAATGTGGATACTGAACCATCCTGGTTTTTCAGCCAGACTTCCTGATCGTTTTTCAATCCCCACTGGTTAGCAATCTGCGGATTCACCCAAACGAGATTTTCTTTCATCAAATCCCACAGAAAGTGATTATTTGTGGTCCTTGAGAAAGTGTGCATTGGTGCTCTTCCGTAAATCAGGCGGTAATAATTTCTGGGAGGTTCGGGATGCGCCTTGTAAACCGGCATGGCATCAAAACCAGCATCAGCATAGTCAGTGGAATACAACTCGATCTTTCCAGAATTGGTATTGAATTCGAAATCCTCTCCATCACCTATATATAAAGGTCCTGTTTTTCTTGGGAAGGTTTTAACACCTATCTTTTTCATTTCTTCCAGCGAAGTTCCCAACTTTTTCAACTGATAATCAATTACCTCCGAATAATCATTGTAATTGAAATAAGCATGAAGGCCAAGGCGTTCACCAATTTGTTTGGTGATCCACCAGGCCGGTTTGGATTTGAACCGCGGTTTTGCAGCAGGCATCCTCAATGCAACATTGGGAACGCGATTCTGAGCAGCTCTGATGAAATCGTATCTTTCCAGGTATGTGGCTTCAGGCAACACCACATCAGCATAGCCGGTCACTTCCATAGGCATGGTGTCCATCACAGCGATAAACTCAACAGATTGCGCTGCCTCTTCAAAAAGTTTCCTGTCAGGCATTGAAATTGGAAGATTGGTTCCTCCGACAAGCCATGCCTTTAACTGATGTTTATATTTATATTTTGGAATAGAAGCTTTCAGGATTTCTGAAGTAATCCCCATGGTTGCCAACGGATATTTGCCATCGTTGATTTCTTTCCATCCCCATTTTGGTTTGGGATATTCCGGTTGGGGATATTCCGGAAGATGAGCAGCTTCAGGAAGATACAAGCTTCCACGTTTTCCCCAGGCTCCTAACAGCGCTGTAAGAATTGCTAAAGCTCTTTCTCTTTGGGCATCATCGCCGTACCAAACCGTGTGCCTTCCGGGATGAATCACAACAGCCGGTGCAGAACCTGCCATAATCCTGGCGGTTTTCCGAATCTTATCCGGTTCGATAGTAGTGATTCCGTAAGCCCATTCCGGAGTCATGTTTTTTACATGCTCTTTTAATTGTTTGAAGCCTATGGTATATTTATTTACAAAATCTTTGTTGTAAATATCTTCATAAATCAACACGTGAATCCAAGCCAGTAACAGAGCCAAATCCGTGGAAGGTTTGATTGGAAGCCAGTGTTGAGACTTGCTGGCAGCGGTACTAAACCTCGGGTCCACCGTAATAATGGTAGCTTTATGGTCAATGGCTTCAGACATTTCCTGAACCTGCGAATTGTGCATGTTTTCACCGATGTGTGAACCAATCAATACCATGCAACGAGTATCGCGGATATCCGTACATTCCGGAGAACCAATAAAAGCACCGAAAGTGGCATAATAAGCAGCAGAGCGGGGACCACGGCAATTGGCATAAGCTGGTTCTGCGTTAGATTCGGAACCATAAGCTCTCATCAAATGCTCCAGGTGACCACCGGGCGTACCGTGATTAAAAAGGCCGAAAGCTTCAGGACCATATTTTTCCTTGACCTCCTTCATTTTATCTGCGACTTTAGTCAGCGCCTCATCCCAGGATGCTTTTCTGAAATAATGGGTACCGTCTTTTTTAACCTCACGAATGAGTGGTGTTTTCAGACGGTCGTTGTCGTAATACATTCCCAATCCGCCCGTACCTCTGGGGCACATACGGCCCTGACTGTGCGGATCGTTCTTATTGCCAATGATCTTCCTGATTTTCCCCTTTTTATCTACGTAAACCCAGGCTGCACATTTCCAGAAACAAACCTCACAATACGTTGGATAGGGAGTCATATCTTCATCACTTGCCGGTTCATTGGAAGAATCAGGGTTAAGCCAGTTTAACCCATCCATTTTAAGAGCATGCAAGCTCAACGCCGCTGCTCCGGCTGTGGCGGTTGAAATCTTTATAAATTCCCTTCTTGTTTTCATCCGGCTATATTTTTTATAACGTTACCTATTTTATAATAGTTTTAATATTTTTAACATATTCCGAAGCAAAAATAGGATCAATTAAAAAAACATATATAAAAACCTAACTATTTGAATGCTTTACAAATAAGTTCCTTTCGTGCTGATTTTCTGTGAATTATTTAAATATTGACATATTATGACAATAATCATATAAAATATACTTCTTTGATTTGTCGACAGTTATAAGCTTTATTTATATTGGAAATAAATTACCTAACTGAATTAAAGAAAGTTATAGTTATTTTTTAACAAAAAACCCGGCACTTTCCTAATGCCGGGTCTCACGAACCAAATTAACAACCGGATTCTCAGGCCGGCTGAGTAACTTCATGGAAATACATGGCAAACGAACGATACAGAAAATGGGTCCATTTCCCGAAAGGGACAATAATTAATGCCCATTGCACCAATACAATAAGCTGAACCATATAAATCCAGATATTATTTTCAAGAATATGGATATCGATAAACAATCGGACCATAAATGCTGTTAATCCCATTAAAAACAGCCAGATGACAAAAAACCAGTCGCTGGGATGCGAATGTTTACTGATTTCTTTGTCTTTTTGAATGCGGCGGCGAATGAAATCGAAGGTGACAATAAAGATAACGGCGCTCTCAAAATATCCCAACACAATTATTACCAAACTTTGAGTTGAAAACCAATCAAGAAAAACGGTTGTAATTAATAAACTTAAATAACCCACCACCAAAATAAAATGCTCAAACCAACGCACCTGGTTTTCATCGCAATCCAGTGTTCGTTTTTGTGTAAACATATGTAGAACAAGCTCTTCCAGCGTTTTAAGATATTTTGATATCGGTGCTCTTATTCCATTCTTATAAACCGTCAGCCACCACATGCGAATCAGATTAGGAATCAGTATAAAAACCATTACACCGGCGATAGCAACCATTTCAAAAAGATGGCCATAATGCATGATTGTTTCAAGATGAAAATTTGTTGAAATTCCAAACCATACCACCAGAGCCGCGAGAAGCAGATAAGCAGCGATGGAAGCCCAGGCCGATTTATAAAACAACCCAGAAAGCCCGGTCCAGTCGTATTTGGCAGTGAGCCAGCGGCGCAGCGACATCATAAGTTCTCCCGGATCTGCTTCCCGCGGACAGGTGGTACTGCACTCCCCACAATAATAGCAAAGCCATGGGTCCAACGATGTTTGTAAATCATCTTCCAATCCTAAAACACTGTATCGCACCATTTTTCGAGGAAATGAATTTTGCTCATCAGACAACGTACAAACCGCCGTACAGTTACCGCAGTTGTAGCAGGCATTAGGATCGAATGCCCCGTAGTTCTTGAGTTTGTCGGTGAATTCAGGATTGATCTTAGTCATTGTCCTTCAGTTTGTAGTAAAAATATTCGTCGCGGTCATCCATATCAGCGGCTTGTACTTGTCCGTATTTTAGCAAACTCATCAGCTGAAACATGACCTCATCTTTAGGCAATCCCAATATTTCAGCGAGTTCCGGAATGGTTTTCTCACCCTCCTTCAATGCTTTAAGCAATTGACTTTTTGTTTTCGTAAAATATTTAAGCTGTTCCGTCACTTCTTTCGGAACAGTCCGTGTTTCTTTCAGGAATTTTGCCGTTTTGCCTTTTTCAACTTCCATGGCTTTTAAACTTTAGGCATTAAACTATCAATCATGCTTTCCATTTCCTCATCGGACAATCCTATCAAATTCAATGCATTTTCCGGGCAAACCGGTAGGCACATCCCACAACCTTTGCAAACCGATTCGTTCACATTAGCAATGAATTTCCCATCAATTTGAATTTTTTCAAAAGCGCTGTACGGACAAGCTTCTTCGCATTTACCACACCATGTACATTTCGATGCATCAACAGTTGCAATGGTCGGCTCCAAAGCCAGCTCACCGGAGGCGACTAACGCAAAAGATTTGGTGGCTGCCGCTAAAGCCGAGTTCATCGATTCCATAATATTTTTAGGCCCCTGACTGGTTCCTGCAATGGTGATGCCGTCAATCACGGTTTCCACAGGACGCAACTTCATATGAATCTCATTAAAGAATTTGTCTCTGCCTTTGGGGATCTTCAATAAATTACCAATAGAGTTGTCCTTTCGGGGAACCATTCCCGTTACCAGAACAACCAAATCGGCTGCGACTTCAAGTTCTTTTTTAGAAGTCAAAATATCATTGATCTTTACAAAAGTCTGTTCTCCTCTTTTTTCCACAACAGGCGGATCATCTTCGAAAGATTGCAGATAAATATCTCCCAAACGGGAGGATTCATCATACCAGACTTCTGCTTTTCCGTACGTTCTTATTCCTCTGTTAAAGTGATAATTATGAAGGTTTTTAAATTTCTTTTTTATCTGAATAGCTGTATGAATACAGGAAGAGCAGCAGTATCGTGAACAATATTTATTTTCGCCGTCAACCTGCCGGCTTCCCACACAATAGATATAAGCAATGTGTTTTAATTCTTTTTCTTTGTAGGTCAGCTTGCCATTGCTGTAATGAACAATTCTTTTGAACTGCGGTAAGGTTACCACATTATCAATTTCTCCATATCCGAATTCTCCTTTTTTAGGTTCATAAGGATCAAATCCGGTGGCTAGTAAAATTGAGCCAACGTCCAGATTAAGATATTCGGTTTTCTGACTGAAATCGATACTATCACAGACTTTTTCACATTCCCCGCAGCGGGTACAATTTTTTATATCGATCACGGGTAATTGCGGGTATTCGCTGGGATAATTGTGATAAATAACTTTCCGTTGGGTGATGTCAAAGTTAAAAGCATCAGGTACCTCCACAGGACATACCTCGATAGCTTTTTGAAGTTCTTCTTTGTTACAAACATCTTTTACATAGCGAGGTGTAATTTTTACTTTCATTGAAAAATTACCCACACTCCCACTATTTTCAACAACTTCAGCACCAGTGAACAATGTTACATTCGGATGCGCTATTACCTCATTATACAATCTGGTTATCAGCTCTTTTCCGGTTTCTTCAGTGAGACAAAGATCATCCCACTGCGCTACACGTCCTCCCACAAAAAATTCTCTTTCAATGAGGTACACTTCCGAACCCGCTTCAGCAAGTTCCATAGCTGCACGCATTCCTGCAATTCCAGCTCCAATGACAGCCACGGCATTTACGGATTTTACTTTTATAGGATCCAGTGCTTCTGCATACCGGACTTTGGCAATGGCTGATTTTACCAGCTGTATGGCTTTTTCGGTTGCCCCGTTTTTATTGTCAGAATGCGCCCAGGATGATTGTTCCCTAATATTGGCATGGACGTAATTATACTTATTCAGCCCTGCCCTTTCCACAACAGCCCTGAATGTCAGCAAATGTAGCTTGGGCGAGCAGGAGGCCACAACAACACCATCAAGTTGGTTGGTCTTAATATCTTCCACCATTTCTTTCTGGTTGGAATCGGCACAAGCAAACATGGTTGTTTTGGAAAG
>CAZGZO010000090.1:6651-10690 GCA_964529695.1 uncultured Lentimicrobiaceae bacterium | reverse complement strand
CTTCCGCCAGATTTCCGGAAGCTTCGTGAAGATAGCTGTTTTGGAACCCTTCAATTATTTTTTCTGTATCCTGTTGTTGTGCATAAGTTATCGTGGAGAAGAACCCCAGCAATAAAATCAGGCTGATTTTTTTTAAAGTTTCCATATGATTCCTCCTGTTATAGTTTGATATTTAAATGAAATATTATTAGTTCCGTCAAAAACATTATCCACCGGCACAAACTGTGAAATTGAATTGTAGTTTCTGTATCCTGCGAAGACAGAAAATCTGTTCTTGCTAAAAGGAACATAAATGTTTGCACTGTAAATGGCACGATAAAGTTCCAGACTGTTGTAAGTAATTCCTGAAAATGGGTCTTGTAAATTGCTGAAGTCGCCAAGCAATGTGTATCCTTCAACCCAAAGGTTATTCATGATTTTGAACCCCAGTTTATACGATTGGATTATCTGATCTAATTTTTTTCCATTTTGTGATTGCGTGTGATAGTATCCCGATGCGGTGGCATACAGGTTTAAATTCCCCAAAGGGTAGACCGTAATGGAACCAACACCCGTAATTTGATTACTGAGATTTAAGTAAGAGTAACCTCCTGCCAATGAAAAGCTCACAAGGCCGGTTTGCTTTGTAACCCTTAATGAAACACCTCCCTCGTTATGCGTATTATAGGAATAAACGGAACGGTTTCTTCCCATTCCTACACCATATTCATTAAATATGGGAATTCTATAGTTCACATAGGTTCCCGCTGGTGTGATGGTTAATCCCGGAGTGGGCGTGATGTCCATCGCCAATCGGTAGCTAACTTGATGAATAATCTGTGATTCTGATAGATAAGATGTTCCGCCCACTACAGCCACGGAGTATTCATCTTTGAAAAGAAGGTTCACCGAATGATGCAGTATAATACTGTTCCCAAGCTTATGACTTAAATTCAGATTGTAATTACTAAAGCTATTTAGTAAAATCTGACTTCCGTCTACAGTTTCTGTTTGCGAAAGATTCACAACTTCTTTTTCAGCTGCAGTGGCACCCGTACCGTAGGTGGCAAAGAATGAAATTCCTGTCAAAGGGTTATTACTGTTTATGTGCAGATATTTTTTCAGCGCTGGAGAGAATTTATTAATCAGCTTTGCGGCATCGTTATATCGATCTCCACACAGATAGGAATAATACAGATATTCCATAGCCGTTGCATCTTTGCTGCTGAATTTCAATGCGGCCTCATAATATGGAATCGCTAAACGATATTGTTTTTTCATAAAATAGGCATAGCCCATGCGAAGCCTCAAATAGTAGTAATCAATATCGTTGTCCAGGCCCTGTTTCCCGACCTCGATGATTCTGTCCCAGTCTTTATGAAGATAAGCCCTGTAAGTAGCGGTATCGACTTCAATGAAATTGGGAGCGTGCTGGGCACCTAATGGGCCAGCAGCTGCAATCAGAAACAACAGTATTATGATTTTCTTTTTCATTGTACAAGATTTATCTTATGATTGTTATCAGTAATATCAATGGCGGCAATTCCTGAATTGTCAATAGTTATTTGGAAAGACCTGCCGTTGATTTTTCTGTTTAAAAAGTAGTTGCTCATTTCAGAGGATAGTTCAATTAGTGAAGGTGAGATTTCATCATCAATTCTCTTGTATTGGACTAAATATTTTGACTGGACCATCAAAAGGAAGGGACTGATGAAATCATGAAACCACAAAATAATCTTTGGAAAAGTTAAATATAAAGGATACCGATCTACTACTTCCAGATCCTGATAAAATCCTTTTTGTAATTTGAATAAAGCTTGGAAGAAATAGAATAGCTCACTTTTTTTATTTCCTTCAAAATAAGTAAAATAGAATAGATTTTTGTCGTTTTCGAAAAATGCTTTTGCCTTGGTGCGACTACATTGCAAATAAGATTGATTGAATTCATTCACCTTAACCTCCCAATTGATGTCTGTGTCTTCTCCACTTTTAAACTCAAGAATTTGTCCGGGAACAAAATTCAGCGCTGAAACCAGTAAATCTGAAGTTTCAATGTTTGATACTAGTTGTTCTTTTTCCGGTCTTGAATGCGTCTTCAGAAGGAAAGAATTTTTATCGTGAACAATGAAATTATTTAGAGGATAGTCAAGTGTCTCCGAACCGATAAAAGGATTTTGCTGAATCTGAAAATGCAAATGGGGATAGGGAGAACGTCCTGAATTTCCGCAATTTGCAATAATTTCTCCGTATTTAACTTCATCACCTTTCTTTACTTTGAAAGATCCTTTTTTCAGGTGGCTTAATTTGGAGTAAACCCAGTTTTTGTGTTTAATGATGATGGTATTGCCCCAGTTATCTTTCAAGTTGGGCTGACCAATTACATTATCATCGATCCCATCTACGATTTCTTCTACCACACCATCTTCGGGGGCAACTACCGGTTTGTTGTAACAGTAATAATCTTCCGGGAAATCTCCTCCGTTTCTGAATTGTTTGCCTTCGTTGTTTACGATAATAAAATCCCAGGCATGCCTGTAAGAGCCTTTATGGGTGAATTCGCCATCATGTGCCTGCGATACCTGCCAGGTACCGAAGAATGGTAATTTAATGGGAGTGAATAATTTATATCTGAAACGCTCCTTGTTATTCAAAAAGATATACAGGTTCTTTTCAGGTGAATTGTGCTGAAAATATACCTCAGATAGGCGGTAGGAATATTTTTCTCTGAATTTTAATGAATAAAGGAAAAGTAAAACGACAATATTAAAAGGCAAAGCATAAATGGGTATCCTGAACTGCATAAATACAGTGTTCAGACTTATGGTAAGAATGGCAACAAATGGAATAACCAGAATCATCCAGAGATAGGAATTCCTTGATGGAATAAGGAAAAATCCTCCTAAGGCAATGGAAGACAGGATATAGTTGAATCCAAAGAAACTGTAATCGTAGGTTGTGATTTGCACGCCGATGAGATGGTAGAATCCATAGGCGATAAAAAAGCCGATCAACGAAAGGGAAAAAGCAATCCTTGAAAACAGCAATAAACCAAAGGCAATGATAAATCCTGTCAGGATATTATATTGAAATAAAATGGCACTAAGTGAGAAGAAATAAGCACTGATCGACTTGGGGAGGGTCATATGGTTCAAGTATTCGTAGGCAGAGACCAGTGGTTTGCCTCCCAGCGCATAAAGTTCATTTAATGTGTAAATGCCACGCTCATTCAATCCCAGCACTTCAAAGCTTTTGGATGCCAGCAAAAATGCCCAAAGCCCAAGAATAAATGGAATACTCAAGGAAGGAAGTCCGTATTTGCCAATGACGCCTTGCAACGAAACAGAGACCAGAAAAGTGAATAGGGAAGCAAGAATTAGAATGACCAGCAAATAAACTGAAGGAGTAAAATAAATTCCCAGTCCCAATCCAGCCAGCAAACTGTTAAATCCCAACAGCCCGTTTTTTATGGTAAGCTTGTTGAATCCCAGCATTCTTCCAGCAATAGCAGCGGTAAGTACTGAAACCAGGCCAAAAAGCCCTGCATAGAAATCGATGAACGTGACCAAAAGAAGCAGCAAAGCAAAAGGCTTATGGGTTGAAAAAAACACCTGCGAATAGCTGTTTAGAACAGTATCCGTGAATTCGCCTGCCAGTTGCCTTTTCCCGCCAAATATTTGTTTCATCGATTTCATGATTCATCATTTTGCGGTATCGTTTATAGTTTAATTTCTTTCAAATGCTCCGGAATTTTATCCAGTGCGTTCATGCTTTCATGAGTTTCGTTTTCACGAATGATGTGTGTCTTTCCTTTTAAATCAATCAAAACCACTTTGGGCCGGTAGGTGATGAACTGAAGCCATTGTGTCATGTTGTAAGCGCCTATGCGTTTGATAACCACTTGATCACCTTTTTCAAGTAAAGGAAACTGAATGGCAGCCCGGATGATATCAATATTCATACACAGCGGTCCGTAAATGGTTGTGTCTTCTTTATCGTGTTGTTCGATTTTAGCCGGAACAATGTGATGTTCATACCAAAAAGAAGTGAACAGATTGTTTAC
>CAZGZO010000090.1:0-6551 GCA_964529695.1 uncultured Lentimicrobiaceae bacterium | reverse complement strand
GCTGACCATGCTTCCCCATTTTCGTAATTAAAACCAAACCGATCCCAATGCGGATAAATGCCGGTGTCCATGTTTATGCGGATGGCAACCTTCGCTTTTTTACCAGCTTTTTTAGCGACTGCCATAATCTCATACATTTCATCAAAATGATCGATGTGGATGAGCGATCCGTGATCAATGGCTCGTTCCAAATCTTCTTTAGATTTATCTGGACCATTGAAAATTATCTTGCTTCCCGGAACGCCGTTTGCCAAGGCTTTTTCAAATTCAAATCCTGAAACCACTTCGGCCCACGAGCCTTCCTGATGAAAAATCTTGCAGACAGCATTCAGATAATTTGTTTTGTATGACCAGGCAAATTGTACCTTGGGGTATCTTGTTTTAAAGGAGGATAAAGCTTCCCGGTAAGTTTCCCGGATAGTTTTCTCAGAAATGACATATAGTGGTGACCCATATTCCGCAAGCATATCTTCTACGGCAACATCTTCGATATGGCTGATAGCTTGCATAGCAGTTCCTCTTCCGAATTTATCGGGAACACCTGCATTGATGCGGGTTATAACGGGTCGTTCAAACTTTAATGTTTTCATGAGATTAATTTTTCTGGTTTATTAGTTGACTATTTTTCAATTTCCCCGAAGATGGATAGCTGCTCAAATTCCTGAATGTCGCCCAGCAGGTCCCATGAATAGCGTATAAACATTTTCCCAACCTGATAAGTTGTAAAAGGCTTGACTTCTTCCCCCATAGCCAGTTTTACCATGGCTTCTGGAATGTTCTGCCCAGCACCAACTGCCAGGTAAACCCAGGCCGGAATCCTCGGATTGATTTCAATCATGTAGTATTCATTTTTATTAGTTTTAATCATTTCCAGCTCCATACCGCCACGCCATTTGGTTTTTGAAATTAAATCGCGCGTGATGCGAATCATTTCTTCGTCGCTCAGTGTAATGCCACTCCATGCTTTTCCTTTATCCGTGATGTACAGCTTCCGCATGGGTACTGCGGCCACTGTGTTTCCCTGTCCATCACCCAGGGCTACTACGTTCACTTCAGTTCCCTTGATAAATTCCTGGATGATGATGGGAAGCCCCCATTTGGCAGTGATTTTGTTATAATGATTGACTACCTGGTCCTCATTGTATGCGATGTAAGCATCATAAAATTTTCCTTTTACCAACACCGGATAATCAAATTCATTTGGAATGTTTTGAATATCATGATGGCTGGTGATAATCATGTTTTTAGGAACCTTGATACCGTATTTTTTTCCGTATGAATCCAGATTGGCTTTGTGCCTTTCTTCAAACTGCTCCAATGTTGGCACGAATGTCCTGATACCCATGTTTTTGAGTTTGAGTTCCGCTTTCATAAATGTAAAAAGCTCCGCATCAAGATTCGGAATAATCAGGTCGATGGGATCTTGCTTATGAATTTCTTCAATGCGTCCCATATAGGCTTCAACACCAGATGAAGGATACGGAATCATGTATGTTTTATCAATCATCTGAGGCATGTAAATGCCCGGTTCAAGGTTTTCATAGGCCAGCCCAATGATGCGTGCATCAATTTCCTCAGATTCCTTAATCCCTCGAATGACAGGAATCCCGGGCCCCGGGTTATCTGTATTGTTCAACCCTGTTACCGCTATTGTCAGTTTTAACTTTTTCATATGTCTTCTTCTTCTTTTTCGAGTAAATTCATTTGTTGCAACATCCTGATAAAATCGTCGAAATACCTTTGAAGCGCATCAGATTTAACATCGTATTCTTTCAGGATAACTTCTATGATTTCCTCTTCAGTTTTATCCTCAGAAATCATTTTAATAATGAGCTGTCCCGTTTTGTTCAGGCTGTATGATTCCCCATTGTTGGAGTCGAACAGAAAACCGCTTTCACTCACAGCTATGTTTTTCTTTAGTTTCATGGCAGAACATTTAATTAGTTTTAGTGTATGAAGTTCCTAATAATAAGTTAAATAACTGTTACAATTTTGCTATTTAATTGTGTAAGATTTTAATTTTTTATAGGCGGTCGATGCTGGTTTTTATTCTCCGGGGGTCAGCTTTGTATTGCGAAACAGTCATACCTGTGATGGCTTTAAACTGGTTCGATAGATACTGTACGCTGGAATAATCCATCATATATGCGATTTCACTTAATGTGAAGTCCTCTGTATCAATTAAATGCTTGATTCTTTCAATTTTTTGAAGAATGATATATTTTTCAAGAGTTTTATGCTCACGTTCGGAGAACAGTTTGGAGAGATAAGGATAGCTGAGCCCTAATTTTTCCACAATGTAATCCGATTTCCGAACAATGGAATCTACGTTGTTCAGATCGTGAATCAACTCAACCACAGCAATTTTTATTTGCTCAACAATTCGCTCTTCGCGATTATAAGCGATTTCGAAACCGTAATAATGCAGCATGTCATCTATGGATTCCAGAGAAACCTTTTTTGCCGGGTGCACCACCTGCACATTACCCAATGAAATTTCTACTACGATAAACCCCAGCGCTTCAAACTTTTCCTTCAGAAAAAGCTTGTTGCTGTCGCAAAGCATATTCTTGATGTAAATTGTTTCTGAAACACCTTTCCACTTAGATTCCATAGGGGCCGTAATTGTCCAGTTAACTGTGATTCAGGCTAATTTATGAATTAATGCCATGTAGAATTCTTAAGATTAGCTTAAAACAGCATTGAAATTTTCATAACCCAGGATGGAAGAAAAATGTTAAAATCCCATGAAAACCATTATCCCTTATGAATTTTTCCGTTATTTGATATCAGAACAACAGGCTTTAAAAACAGATTAAAACCCTTTAGTCCTCTAATATGAAATTTTCAGAGTTTAGGTTTTTGAAATAAAAAATCCAGTGCATTAATTGTAACTTTTCGCCGTCAAAACGGTCTTCTTAATATAGGGTCAACCATTATAGACTAGTTTTGGTGTCTGTGATTGAACTTTCAGTTTTAAAAACTTGAGAATTCCTTTAGAATCCGGCTGTAATTTTAAAATAATGAACTTAAAAATTAGCGATATGAAAAAATTAATTTACAGTTTTGTGAAAGACATGAAGTTTAATGGCTTGCGGAGAAGTGTTTTGTTTGCCTCTCTTTTGCTCTTTATGTTTTCGGGTTGTTCCCGATATCAGTACATTGCCATTAGTGGCAATACACATCAAAATAAGACGGAAAATTTTGTAGTTGAAAATGATACCGCCAAAGTTGTTTATTCTTTTAGTGGAGATAATTTTCCAGTTAGAGTACAGATTTATAATAAATTGAATAGGCCAATTTATGTGGACTGGGATAAAACTTTATTAACCGTGAATGGAAAAGCAACAAGTTATTGGCAAAATAGTGCAACTTTTACTGGAAGCTTTTATGCTTATTCATTTAGTGGAACCATCCATACCAATGAAAAAATTAGCTATATCCCTCCTAGATCTTATGTAGAATCTCCTGTGTTTTATTTGAAAGAGCGACTTTTTAATACACGAAATTTTGGATCTGCGAAAGTAGAAAGCTATACTTCTTCATCGGGACAGGAGTGGGGTTGGAGAAAGAAATATTCTTTCAACAAGGAGAATTCTCCTTTAAAGCTAAAAAGTTATATTGCTTTGTCCACAGACAAGGACTTTTCTACAGAGTTCCATTTAACCAGTTCTTTCTGGGTAAATAATGTTTCCCAAACGGGTGTTTCTCCAAAGCAATTGCAAGATCCCAATGCTCCTAAAACCTACATTCATAAATTAACCACAGGGGGATTGGTTTTAGGGACTGTTCTAACACTTGGTATTGTCTCAGCAGGAATCGCTTTGCTAAAATAATTTATAATACTCAATTTTAGACAATTACGTAGTGTAAACAGAATTAAATACTACATAATCAGTTGTTAAATCAGAACCCCATCCGAAAGCTTTTGCTTTGCCACTATTCATGCTGATTCTCAATCGAATATGTGAGTCACGCAACAGCTTTTTCATGTAGCCGTTGTCAAATTCCATCGGAACCCCTTTTCCAAGTAACTTGATCTGTTTGTTTTCATCTCCCAGCCAGAGATCAGCTTTTGTGTAATCGAAATTGACACCTGCATTTCCAGCGGCGGCAATCACGCGACCCCAGTTAGGATCTCTTCCGTACATAGCTGTTTTTACCAATGTAGAATCAGAGATGGCACGAACCAGTTTTCGGGCTGTATCTTCATCAGGAGCATCGGTAACTTCATATTCAATAAATTTAGAAGCGCCTTCACCGTCAGATACAATCATTTTGGCCAGGTGCATCATCAGACTTTCCAGATGTTTTCGAAATTCTATAAAGCCTTTATCGCGTTTTGATTTAATCATGTCATTGCCTGCCAGTCCGTTAGCTAAAACAGCTACCATGTCATTTGTAGAAGTGTCGCCATCTACGGTAATCATATTAAACGATTTATCCACTGCTTTTTTGACAGTTTCCTGTAACAGTTTGGGTGCAATGGCAATGTCGGTAACAATAAAAGACAACATGGTTCCCATATTGGGATGAATCATGCCTGACCCCTTGGCGATCCCTGCCATGTTAATTTCATAATCGTTGGCAGCAAATTCGGTAAATCCTTCTTTGGCGAAGGTGTCAGTCGTAAGAATGGCATTGGCTGCAAAAGAGCCTGCGCTTGATTTTGAAGATAATTTTTTCACATTTTCACGAATGCCTGCAACAATCTCATCCGTAGGAAAAGGTTTCCCGATAACTCCTGTAGAAGCTACTAAAACCATGTCTTTATCAATGTTTAATTCTTCAGCCATGGTTTGTGCCATTGCTTCAGCTCCTTCCATGCCTTGTTGCCCTGTAGCAGCATTTGCATTCCCGGCGTTGATTACAATGGCCTGTGCCATTCCATTAGCAATGTGTCGTTGGGATACTTTAACAGGCTCGGCAACTACACTGTTTTTTGTAAAAACAGCCGCCGCAGTAGCGGGTACTTCCGAATAAATCAGAGCGAGATCTCTGCGCATCGATTTGATGCCCGTGTGTGCACCCCAGCATTTAATTCCCCTTACGTTGGTGATATTTTTTATTAAATCCATTTTTCTATTGTTTTTGAGTTATGAGTGATGTTTTGGGTTAAGGATGAATTGGCATATGTTTTAAACCTGTAGTTTCGTCCCATCCAAATAAAATATTCATGTTCTGAACAGCCTGTCCGGCAGCTCCTTTAACCAGGTTGTCAATAACACTGACTACCACAATCAGATTGGTCCTGGGGTCGTAGGTAACATAAAGATTGCAGTAATTGGTTGCCCGAACATCTTTGATAGCCGGTGGTGTTTTCGTTATATGAACAAAAGGAGCGTTTTTATAGAAATCTTCATAATGTCTTTTCAGAAACTTGTCATCAACAGACTTAACCGGACGGGCATATGCCGTTGTTAAAATACCGCGGTCAACCGGCAACAAATGTGGTGTAAACTGAATCGTGGTCTTAGTAGTTGCAATTTTATCTGCAATTTCCTCTATTTCAATAGTATGGCGATGACTTTTTAGGCCATAAGCTTTGAAATTATCATGCACATTGGAGAAATGAGTCGTTACTTTTGGTTTAACGCCTGCACCTGTTACCCCGGATTTAGAATCCACGATAATGGGAGCTGTTTCAATGAGTTTAGCAGATAATAATGGAGCCAAAGCAAGAATAGCACTGGTGGGATAACAACCCGGATTGGCCACAAGCTTTGCTTTTTTAATTTCCTCCGAAAACAGCTCAGGACTTCCAAAAACAGCGCTTTTAAATCCTTCTGCATGAGTGTGCTTCTTTTTATACCAGGTTTCGTAGACCGTTTCATGGCTTAACCTGAAATCGCCTGAAAGATCAATGATTTTAAACGGTGCGTCTTTGTATTTTTTGACAAAATCCATTGAAACCCCGTGGGGCAGGGCAAGAAACACCAAATCTAATTCTTCCGGATTGAGGTCATTCATCGATGATAAAGGGAAATTAACCCTTCCGTCAAAAAAAGAATGAACGTCAGAAAAAGGTTTTCCTGCATGAGTTTCTGATGTGATGATGGTAATCTCAACTTCAGGATGCTCTGATAAAATACGTACCAATTCCGAGCCGGTATAACCGGTAGCTCCTATGATGCCTATTTTCTTCATGATTATTTTATTTCTGCTACTGGTTCTTTCATTTCCACGACAGATTCTTTTAAAACTGTTAAGACTTTGTCGAGGTCTTCATAGCTGATGTTTAAGGGTGGAACAAGTCGCAGGACTTTGCCCGCTGTAGCATTGGCCAATACACCTTTTTCTAGCATTTTCTGAACCAGCGGTTTGGTTTCAAATTCAAATTCGATACCAATCATTAGCCCTTTACCACGTATTTCTTTGATAGAAGGTTCTTTCCAGGCTTCAAGTTGTAATGTCACCCAACGGCCCTTTTCTTTCGACTGCAATACCAGTTTTTCTTCTTCAATAACTTTAAGCGTCGCCAGCGAGGCTGCACTTACCAGCGGATTCCCGCCGAAAGTAGTTCCGTGATCACCGAATTCCATGGCAGAACT
>CAZGZO010000089.1:0-10700 GCA_964529695.1 uncultured Lentimicrobiaceae bacterium | reverse complement strand
AGAAAATGAAGGTGACAATCGTCAGCGCAAGCTTATTGGATGTTTGTTTGGCCATGGATTTTTATATAAAATTCGAAACTGATAAAAGTTTTTCTATTTTAAAACACAAAAAATCTTACAAGAACTGATGAAAATCACCAGCTCTTGTAAGATTTAACATAGTACAATAATTATTTAAGAACGATTTGATTTTATTTCTTAGTAAAGGTATACCCTTTCCTTTTAAATATCCAAAACCATGCAACACCCCAAGCGGATGTTACCCCTGGTTCAGGAGCACTTAAAATCATAACATTATCATCAAGGTAAAGGATATCATAATTATAGATAGGCTGGGCATTGAAGTTCGGTTGATATCCCAAACTTACTGTCACATTACCAGAAAGATCTAATGTCCCAATAGACCAGTTAGCACCACCTGTAGCCCCAGGAGCATTTGAACTAGCTAATGTCTTTGACATATCAAATTTAAAGGTACCGTGATAAGTTCCTGCCGGCAATCCTTTTGGGGAACCATCACTAAGCGTTTGATTATTACCAGTATATAAGGTAAAATTAGCGCCGCCATTCAAATCAAAAACCATTGAATCGTTGGCTACACCCCAGCCTTGCAGGGCTGAAACACCATTCGCCCACCACTGGTCAACATTGCTGGCGAGATAGCCTCCATTTCCATAACAATTGCCTGCAGTTGCCTGCGGAACAAAATCAGCAGGAATATCCGCAGCCCAAACCCAGGTCTTTTTACCTGTTCCAGCTAAATAACTCCAGGTAGGAGAAAGTGCATGATCAATTTTACTAATTGTGATAGAAGTTGAATCTTTCACAATTCCCCCTGAAGTGGTTGCATAGAAATAAACCTCATTTTTTCCGAGGAATGGTAACAAAACCGTGTCGTTTTGTTTTGTGGATGTTCCAACACCAGTAACCCACATTCCTGCAGTGTGCGGCGTATTGTTTATCAAAACTATTTGGTTACCGCCTGTAGAAGTAGCATGTACATCCAATTTAATTTGGGATACAGGAAGTATTGGTCCCAGAGAACCATCATTACTTTGATTAGGATTACAAGAAGCCATCATAAACAGCACCATAGCTCCCAGCAAGTACCCTATTATTTTATTATATTTCATTATCGTATTTATTAAAATGGTTAATGTTGAGAAAAGATCTCAAAGAAAACATCCTTCCTCTTTACTTCATTTAATTTCCCTGATAAGTTTTGTCACCTGAACTCCATCCGTCATTTTGCTGAAGAACACCATTTGAAAGATCGATTTCCGTCTGAGGAATCGGCAAAAATCCTTTGGTTTCGTTAAAGCGTGCAATATTTGGAGTATAGGTCGTTTTTGTTCCTGCATTCCAAATGGTTACCCCACTTTCAGCATTAAGATCTGAAACCATAGTTCCCCAACGAAGTTCATCCCAATAGCGGACTCCTTCAAATGCGAGCTCAGCTTTTCTTTCCTGTTGAATGTTTGCCAAAGAAACGCTTCCGTATGCAGGTAAACCTGAATGCGCATGAACTTCATTCAGATAAGTCAGGGCATTGGGGCTACCAAGCTCAGCAGCCATTAACAGAACATCGGAGTATCTAATAAGAATTAAATTCTGGGTGTTGTCTGTTTGGACATTATAAGTCAGATCAGGATAAATTTCATGGCTATAATTCCACATGTTTCCTGTAGCACCTGCGCTTGCCGGAGCTTTAACATTAATCGGAACATATTTCTTTTGCCAATATCCTGTTTCTTCCCAAAGGTCTCCTCCCCATTGATAATCCGGGGTAACTGAATCCTTTGTGTTGCTAACATCCCAGACAGATGCTTCTTTTCTTGTATCACCGGCAGCAAACCATTGGTTTGTAGTGTAAACATTCGGATTTACTGTACACCATCCCCAGCCATAACCGAAGGGCAATGTACCTTGAAGCCTTATACCCTGGTACAAGTCTATACCATTATCATAAGAAGTGCTCTGATTATTATTCCATCCACCAAAAGTTGAATAAACGATTTGGAAAACGGCTTCAGGATTGTTTCCGCCACCGGAACCATCATCACCAACCCATGACAAATTATTGTTTTTTGCATAAGGATACACATTATTTGGACTTTTGTATGAGTATGGCCACAAATCACCAAAAGTTGGTTCTACGCTATATCCACTATTGGTAATACAATCATCAATCCATTTTACCACATCTGAATTTTTAACCGTACCACCACCTACTAAAGGCATGGTTGCAGATGATGAAGCATACGTCCTTCCATAAGCTTTACCATTATAAAATAAGAAAACGCGAGCCATCAAGGCTTCAGCTGACCATTTAGTAGCATGACCCGGATCCAATGCATGATAACCCACACTGGGCATGTTGTCAATACAAAACTTCAGGTCAGAAGCAATTCGTGCGTAAACACTGTCAACCGCGGCACGTTTTGAGGTAGGTTTTGAAGGATCGACAATCAATGGGACTCCCATTGCTTTGCCGCTAACATAACCGCCGAACAATCTCATAAGATCAAAATAATCCATAGCTCTCATAAAATGAGCCTCGCCATCAATCTGATTTTTTTGATCCTGACCCTGCCAGCCTTTTACTTGATCAATGTAAGCAATCAAGTTGTTCGCCCTGAATATACCTTGATAATAGTATTTCCAGGTATTTTCGTATTGGTTATTCGATGATTCCTGCCATTGATCCATGGCTCCTTGATTATCATGTTCACCTCCACCACTGAAGCATTCATCTGACATTTGTTCGGAAAGCAGAAAAATAGAGCCTCCGTTATTGGGGTCAATTGCAGAGCAATAAGATGAATAGATGCCAGTCAAAGCTTGTTCAGCATCAGAGGGCGTTTTATAGAAATTCGCAGTCGTTTTCTGAGTCAAATCCTGAGTATTCAAGAAACTCTTTTTGCATCCTGACACAAATACAACTGTCAGAATTACAGATAAATATATTGCTATTCTTTTCATGCTAAATATTTTTTAGTCGATTAAAATTTAATATCCACGCCAAGCATAAATGTTCTTGGTGAAGGATAATATCCAATATCGATTCCTTGTGACCAAGCATCTGGTGCATATCCTACTTCTGGATCCATCCCTCTGTATTTAGTAAAGGTATAAGCGTTTTGTATGGTTACATACAATCTGGCTTGTTGCAGTGGCATATCTTTCCATAAATATTTGAAATCATATCCTAAAGTCAGATTTGATATTCGGAAATAACTTCCTGACTGTAACCACATATCAGAGAAATTAATATTATTTGCATTTCCGTTCAGAGAAACAGCAGGCATGGTATTGGAAGTACCCGGCCCATGCCAGCGAGCCAGAATGCCAGTTGTATAATTAGCAAGCGGGTCATTTAAAGAATTCCAATCGGTAGCCTGTACAATTTTATTGCCGGCAACACCTGTCCCAAGGAAAGAAAAGTCAAATCCTTTATAGGAAAGGTTGATAGTTGCTCCGAAATTGTAAGGCGGATGCGAATCTCCTATATTAGTGCGGTCAGCACTACTAATCGTGCCATCACCATTAACATCTACAAATTTAATATCACCGGGAACAGCATCAGGCTGGATCAAACTACCGTCCTTGTTTTTATAGGCCTGTACCTGAGCTTCTGTTTGGAAAATACCATCTGTTTTATACCCATAGAAGCAACCGGCCGGCATGCCAACGGCAGCAACATACCAAGCGCTGTTATTGCCGTAAAAACCTGTTTGTCCATAAATAACACCGCCTCCAGTGATTTTAGTTACTTCATTTTGATTGTATGAAAAGTTAGCTGAGACGCTGTATTTGAGTTTTCCAATGTTATCGTGCCATGCTAACTTAACTTCATAACCTTTGTTAACAATGTTACCACCATTCACATAGGGAGGATTTGTGCCAGCAACTGCGGGAACAGGAACCTGAACCAACCAACCATCGGTTGCTTTGTTATACCAGTCAAAGTTCAGAGTTAAACGACTGTTTAGAAAATCGGCATCAAACCCAATATCTGTTTGGGTAGAAGTTTCCCAGGTGACGTTCGGGTTAGAAAGAATATTTGGATAGGCTGCAGGGCTCTGTGAAGTCTTATCGCCAAAGGTGTAATAATTTCCTGCTCCACCAGTTGAAACGCTACCACCACCAGTTTGAATGGTTGACAAGTACTGGAAATTAGCAATGGACTCATTTCCGTTCTTACCCCAACTTGCACGTATTTTCAAAAAGTCAAGCCACGATTGTGTGCTTTTCATAAACGGTTCACTGGAAACAACCCAACCTGCTGAGAGTGCCGGGAAAGTACCCCAACGATGTCCTGCTGCGAAATTGGACGAACCATCAGAACGAACAACAGCAGAGAATAAGTATTTCTGTTTATAATTGTAGTTAATACGTCCAAAATATGAAAGGATTTGGTGTTGTCCCCAAGGATAACCACCCAGCACCGTATTCGTAGAAGAAACAGTTGGTGTATTATTTAAATAGGCATAGGCAAAACTATTGAATATATTGCCTGTATTCTGTCCACTCATATTTTCACCAAGTCCATCTTTTTCTGATGACTGACCTAACAAAACAGAAAAGTTGTGATTCTCCCTGTATGTAAATTTATAGGAAAGCGTATTATTCCAAATCCAATTAAGTCCTACATACATATTTTGCAAGGTAGTATTTACAGAATTTCCAACAGCGGTTGTTGGAGTAGATACCGATCCGAGGTCATAAGTCGGTTCAAAGGAACGATAAGTTCCCGCATTAATATTTGAACTGAAACGTGATGTGAAATGGAGATTCTTAATCGGAGATACGATGGTATAGAAACTTACCATCAAACTGTGATTTTTAGATTTGTTCATTCCACGTATGTTAATCATCTGTGCTATGGGGTTATTTTGTAAGTGATCCCACGGAATAGGATAGCTGTATAATCCCTTTGCTCCGTAAATAGGTAAGAACGGATTTGCGGTTTCCATATCATAAATATCATTCCAGTAACCATTGCTTACGCCAATACCACTTTTTTCATTATAAGAATAGGTCAGATTTTCACCAATTTTCCATAACGTTCTATCGTTTTTGTTGGTAAGCAAGATATGATCACTATTAAGACGTACATTATAACGCTCATAGTGCGAAGCCACTGGTTTACCTAAAATACCATCCTGATTCATATAGGACAATCCCAATGAATACGTTGATAATTTGCTGCCACCTGTAATGTTCACGGCATGACTTTCAATCGGAGCATCTGCGTTGGTAATGGCCTGCATCCAATTGGTTCCTTTATCTGCACCTGAAAGAATAGCAGCTGCATTTGGAACCAGGGGCACCATTTTACCATTATCGTTTCCATTTAAACTGGCTGCCATTTTTGTAATATCGTAAGGCATCTGGCCTGAATTAACCATTCCCTCATTGATAATCGTCAAATATTGTTGTGCATTTAACGTATTGGCTGTTCTGTAAAGATTCTGCCAACCATAATAAGCATCATAGGTAACAGTTGGTTTCTCATTTTTTGATCCGTGTTTTGTTGTAACAAATACGACACCGTTTGCGGCCCGGGAACCATAAATAGCGGCTGTAGCATCTTTCAACACATCTACACTTTTAATATCTGAAGGAGATAAATTGTCAATGTTTCCGACGACAACGCCATCTACTACATATAAAGGTGTGGAATTACCAATGGTTCCCATACCACGAATATTAATCTTATAACTATCACCCGGTTGACCGTCTGATTTAGTGAGCTGAACTCCCGGTGTGCTCCCTTGCAAAGCTCCCAGCGTAGAAACCGTATTTAACTTTGCGATTTTAGCTCCGCTCACCTGAACAGTCGCCCCGGTCAACACCTTCTTTTGTTCAACCCCGTATCCAACCACAACCACTTGGTTGAGGCCCATACTTTGAGGAGCTAAAACAACATTTATTGTTGTTTGGTTACCAACAACTATTTCCTTGCGTTTAAAACCAACGTACGAAAAAACCAGGGTAGCATTCTTAGGAACAGAAATCGAATAGTGTCCCCTTAAATCTGTCACCGTTCCGTTTGTCGTACCCTTTACCAGAATACTGACTCCCGGCAACGTGGCTTGATCAGAAGAGGACCTAACCGTTCCCTGGACGGTTACCTGGGCCATCATTGGCACACTCAACCCAAGTAACAAAACAATGAATAGAATTTTTTTCATAATAATATATTTAAATTTTATTTGGTGAGTTGTAAATAAGGATATTAATCAAAAGTTCTTTCTATTTTAGTAACTATAAAGCAACCCTTCACCATATAATAACTAAAACTGAATTTACCTTTCTCAATTACTGTGATTTAAATATTAAGTCTAGGGGGGATGTTTAAAAAATATCCAATTTTTCATAGGTTTGGTTTTTGAAAATTAAAATTGGGCATAAAATAATTTTACACATTGTTTGAAATCTTCGAATTATTGTAAAATATTTTAAACCATATTATTGATGTTAAAACTGTTTCTTTCCTTTCTTTGGAATTGTCGGATGAAATTTGATAGGAAAATTTCAAGAAAATTCAGCTGACAAAAACATTTCTGCGCTTTAATAATCGTTTTTCTCTACCAGATTTATTTGGTTCTTGATTTTGCAATCAATTCCTTTGCCTCACACACAGACCATTATCCAACTTTGAAACAGAATATCAATCTTTCAATTTGGCATTTTTATATGTGGCTGTGTTTCTCTAACCGGTTCTGTATGATTAACTTATTGGCCCCAGAACACTAAGTATTAATTTTATCACAAAGAATTAAACAAATCAAAAACTGCGGGCTACATCTTAAGTTCAAATTTAAGTTTCATTAACATTTATTACATTCAATATATGGCCAAATAAGAGGATTATTTAGCCATTTATATCGTTTTCGATTCAATGGGTGATAAAATCATGAGTTAATGGAAATGAGTATATTAATCAGAAATACTGAAAATTAATGTCTATTTAAACAACAAAACGGTGATATCAAATAATACTAATCGGGGTAAATGATCGCATAGCACTTTTCAGCACAATTTGCTAATGATAACTGCTGGTTGGATGCTTTACAAAATCATCACTAAAATGGAATAAGTTTCAACCTGAATTCAGAGAATTATTATATTAATATCTACTTAAAATATTTGAATTTAATGAATTATGATAAAACAAAAAATCATGAAATCTATCTCAAACCTGTAGTTTCCATCTATCCGTAAATAGTGTATTTCAAACACAAATTAAAAAAATAGTCATTATTAAAATTAAATTTTCCACCAAACAATTCTACTTTAAAAGTGCAAATTTTCCAAAAGACCTATTCTATCCTAAAAAAATTATTAAATCAATTAAATTCATATTATCTTAAAATTATGATTTAAAATACTTTATAATAATTTCATTTTATTGAAATTAACGAAATTTAAACATTACTAATTGGCTTCTACGTTAAATCTTAAGGGGAGGCAATTCTATATTTGCTTAGAATAACATATTAACTTTTCTACACTTACTTTTATATTTTAAACATTTTGTTTAGTTTTGAACCGGATTTGATATTACTTAAACAATTCTATAATCCACAACATCTATCACGTGCAGTATATCTCATTTTGATTTTTTGCCTTATTAATTACGAACAGGTTAAAGAAATCTATTATGCACGCAGGACTATTACCAAATGTTTCGGTCGATTTAGTAGTTTTTGGTTTCGACTCAGTCCATTTGAACATCTTATTAATTGGACGTAGCATCTTCTATAAGGGCGATCTCTATCATGATTGGAAGTTTCCCGGTGATTTAATTCGTAAGGATGAAGATCTGGACGATGCTTCCAAGAGGATTCTTAGAGAATTAACCGGAATTGAAAAAATATACATGAAACAATTAAAAGCTTTTGGTTCGCTAAACAGGCTTACCAAAAGAGCCAGAGATATGGATTGGTTAATTTCCATCGACCACCCGGAAAATCGGGTAATCACCATCCCCTACTATTCGCTGGTTAACCTGGAGAAAAACGGAAAAAATGATTTGATGCTGAATGAGAATGCCCGATGGGTTCCTGTTAACTATGTCAAAACAATGGAACTGGCATTTGACCACCTTGAAATTTTGGAATTTGCACTGAGCACGTTGAGAAATGAAATGCGTACCAAGCCGCTTGCGTTTGAACTTCTGCCGCAAAAATTTTCATTAACCCAACTGCAAAAAATATATGAAGTGATTTTTGAAACAACACTGGACAAGCGAAATTTCAGAAAAAAAATTGCTAACCTTAGCTATATTGTACCGCTGAATGAACAAGAAAACGATGTTTCACACCGACCGGCAAAATTATATATGTTCAGCCGGGATATTTATCAAAGACTTAAGTCACGAAATTTCGACTTTACCATATAGCATTAATAGTTCCCAGAAAATTTCATAGAAACTTAACAACTTCCTAATATTCAGTTAATATTACACTTGTACTATTGTGCCGTAAACAATTACGGTATGAGCCACAAAAAAACGCTCGAGTTGGTAATATTATCTGATTTGCACCTGGGAACTTACGGCTGCAGCAGCAAAGAGCTACTTCTTTATCTTAAAAGCATTAATCCGGAAACATTAATTCTAAACGGTGATATTATCGACATCTGGCAATTCAACAAATATTTCTGGCCCAAATCCCATGCGGCTGTCATCAAAGAAATCATCTCATTACTCTCCTCTGGAACTAAAGTCATCTATATTACCGGAAATCATGATGAAATGATGCGGCGTTATTCCGGTTTAAAGCTGGGAAAATTTGAAGTTCTCGACAAACTGGTAATCCCATTAAGTAATGGTGAGAGAGCATGGGTATTTCACGGGGATGTTTTTGATGTGATGATGGAACATTCCAAATTCCTGACCCGCCTGGGGGCTTATGGGTACGACCTTTTGATTCTAATCAACAGTTTGGTAAACCGAATAAGCAAAGCGCTGGGACGAAATCCCGTTTCGCTGGCTTCCAAAGTAAAAGGAAGCGTGAAATCTGCTGTAAAATACCTTAATAAATTTGAACATCTGGTGGCGGAAATTGGTTCTCGAAAAGGCTACGATTATGTTGCCTGCGGGCATATTCATAAACCGGCAAAGAAGAAATACACAACTGAACATGGAGAAATTACATACCTAAACTCGGGTGATTGGATTGAAAACCTCTCTGCACTGGAATTTAACGGAACACAATGGGAAATATATCGGTTCCATGAAGATCCCTTCATAGACGAATTTCCTGAAGAGTCACAATTTTCACCCTCATATCAGCAAATTTTCGATTCTCTTAAAAAAGACATTGCTGAGATAAACCTAAAAGGTCCGGGATTACCCACTTTTTCATAAGCGACATGAAAATTCTTTACGGCATTCAGGCAACAGGAAATGGCCACATCACAAGGGCTACAGAAATCATTCCTTTACTTCAGAAAAAAGCCCAGGTAGACATACTGATGAGCGGGATGCAACACACTGTGTCATTTCCATTTCCAGTAAAATACCGATTCTATGGACTTAGTTTTGTATTTGGGAAGTCGGGCGGCATCGATTATTTGATGACCTACCAAAAGGCCAAAACTTTGCGCTTTTTAAACGACTTGCTAAAGGTTCCGCTGGAAGATTATGATTTGATAATTCAGGATTTTGAGCCGGTAATTGCCTGGTCCGGGAAACTAAGAGGGAAAAATGTAATTGCATTAAGCCATCAGAGTGCTGTGATTAAAGATTCCGCTCCGAAACCGGAACTTTTTGATCCACTTGGGAAACAAATTCTAAAAAATTACGCTCCAGCCAAAACAGAATACGGTTTTCATTTCCAATCTTATGAAGACCGGATTTTCACTCCTGTCATAAGAAAATCAATTCGGCGAATAAAGCCTGTGAATAAAGACCATTACACTGTATATTTACCTTCCTATCAAGATGCAACGCTCGTCTCTTATCTTTCCGACTTCAAAAAAATCCAATGGCACGTATTCAGCAGAACCGCATCTCAAAAATATCAGGAAGGGAATATTTCAATCTTTCCCACCGGGCAAGAGGCTTTCCTGCAAAGCATGTCTTCGGCGACAGGGGTCCTTTGCGGCGCAGGCTTTGAGACTCCGGCTGAAGCACTACTTCTGAAGAAAAAACTGATGGTTATTCCCATGAAATTCCAGTATGAGCAACAATGCAATGCCATGGCGTTACAACAAATGGGGGTGGATGTGATTAAGACGCTGTCTGAAGAAAATCGCCCGCAAATCTCAGACTGGCTCGAAAATAATCACCGTACTGAAGTGTGTTTTCCCGACCAGACTAAAGAGATTTTGAATCAAATAATCGAAATACATACTTCATGAACAACTCCATATTTAACTTCTATTAAGAGTATTTCCTGTTTTGTTAATTCTAAAATTAGGTTACATTTGTTCTCCAAAATTGTGTTAAAATGAAGAAACTATTCGCACTTATCGCGGTGGCATTATTTTTTCTTGCAGCCTGTTCAAGTCCCAGTCAACATTTGGTTGGAACCTGGAAAGTAAGTAAGGTTGAAACTAATTTTAAGGACACTAATCTTCCTAATTCTATAATTGCACACATTAAAGATGAACAGAAAAAGATTAGTTTTAAAATTGTTAACGATTCCATCCTCGTGCTGATGTTGGATAATAATACCCATGAAGCA
>CAZGZO010000088.1:0-10833 GCA_964529695.1 uncultured Lentimicrobiaceae bacterium | reverse complement strand
TAAAATTTAACTATTTTTAAAAGTGCTTGAACCGGATGTAAAAATATTTGTACATTTGCACCCCGATTGACTGTCCGATGGTGTAATGGCAGCACTGCAGATTTTGGTTCTGCCGGTTCAGGTTCGAGTCCTGGTCGGACAACAAATTAAAGGGTGATTGATAGTGCGAGGGGACAACAGTCCCCTCTTTTATTAGTTTATGATTAAAAAAGAAAAAATAGAGCAACTTGTAAACGATTTCCTTGAAGGAAGCGATCGTTTTGTGGTGCTGGTCAAAGTAAGCAGGGATAATATTATTCATGTAATTATTGACGGCGATCGGGGTGTCACCATAGAAAATTGTATCGACGTAAGCCGGTTTCTTGAAAAGAGTCTGGACCGTGATGTGGAAGATTATGAGTTGAAAGTACTATCAAGCGGGCTGGATTATCCTTTTTCCATGTTGAGACAATACAAAAAACACATTGGAAAGGATGTTTCTGTTACTTTGCAGAACGATAAGAAACGTCAGGGAGTATTGATGGAAGCTGAAGAAAGTCACATCGTGCTTCAGGAACAGATAGAAAAGAAAAACAAAAAGAAGGTTACATTGATTCCGGGAGAAGCCATCAGGATTCCTATGGAAGAAATAAAACAAACAAAAGCTGTTATAAAATTTTAATTAATAACTGAAATGGATAACATAAACTTAGTCGAAACTTTTTCTGAATTTAAAGAATTCAAGAATATCGACCGGGAAACTATGATGCGCATCATTGAAGATGTGTTCCGCTCTATGCTCATGAAGAAGTATGGTGAAGAGAGCAACTTCGATGTTATTGTGAACATTGACCGAGGGGATCTGGAAATATGGCATACACGTGAAATTGTAGAAGATGGAGATGTAGAAGATCCAAGTCTGCAGATTGCATTTTCAGATGCTGTTAAAATAGAGCCGGACTTTGAAGTCGGAGAAGAGGTTTCCGAACAGATTTTCCTTGCTGATTTCGGACGGCGTGAAATTCTTGCTATCCGTCAGAATCTTGTTTCAAAAATCATGGATTATGAAAAGGATTCGATTTATAAAAAATACAAAGAAAAAGTAGGAGAAGTAATTACAGGTGAAGTTTATCAGGTCTGGAAAAAAGAAATTCTGGTATTGGATGACGAAGGTATTGAACTGATTCTGCCTAAGTCGGAGCAAATTCCTTCCGACTATTTCAAAAAAGGCGACAGCATCCGTGCGGTAGTTTCCAAAGTAGATATGCGGAACAGCAATCCTGTAATCATTCTTTCGAGAACCTCACCAGTATTTCTGGAACGTCTCTTTGAATCGGAAGTTCCCGAGATTTATGACGGGCTGATTACCATTAAAAAGATTGTTCGTATTCCCGGAGAAAGAGCTAAGGTTGCTGTAGAATCTTACGATGATCGTATTGATCCGGTAGGCGCCTGTGTGGGAATGAAAGGTTCTCGTATTCATGGTATTGTGAGAGAGTTGAGAAATGAAAATATCGATGTAATCAATTACACTACGAATGAAAACTTGTATGTGCAACGTGCTTTGTCTCCCGCCAAGGTTATTTCCATCAACCTTGATCCTGAGACACACAAAGCTGATGTATATATGAAACCCGACCAGGTATCTCTGGCCATTGGAAAAGGAGGTTTCAACATCCGATTGGCAGGCCAGTTGACAGGATATGAAATCGACGTTTATCGTGATACGGACACCGACACAGAAGATGTTGACTTACAAGAATTTTCAGATGAAATCGACCAGTGGATTATTGATGAATTGAAAAACATTGGTTGCGACACAGCCAAAAGCGTCCTTGATTTAGACGTTGCTGAGTTGGTAAGCCGCACCGACCTTGAGGAAGAAACCATTATGGAAGTGGTTAATATTCTCAAGGCAGAATTTGAATAGCGAAAGTAAAACTTGACTTGCTAAAATACATTCTGGAACATAAAAAATAAAATAAAGGAGTATCCTATGGAAGGATCAACAAACACAATTCGGTTGAGCAAGGCTGCACGGGAATTCAACGTGGGAATGAACACCATTATTGATTTCCTGACCAAGAAAGGTTATAAGCTGGAAGCAAAACCCAACACCAAACTTGAACCTAAGATGTATGAACTGCTGGTAAATGAATTCCAGGCAGAAAAGAAAGTCAAAGAGATTGCACATCAAAAGGGGCTTGAGTTTGTTGGTAAGGAGACCATTAGTTTGGAAGATGCCGTTGAAGAAAAAGATGTCGAAACGGAGAATGAAGATTTTGAAGAAAGTTCCGATGAGCTGTTTATCAAATCCACCACAGTAAGTCCGGCTCCGAAACAACATGCCAAGGAAGAAGTAACATCGGAGGAAACCGAAATTAAAGAAGAGGAAACCTCTGATGTTCAAGAAGAAGTTGAGGAAGAAAAGCCGGTAGCTCCTGCTGAGGAAAAGACTAAAACAGTGGAAAAAGAAGCTGAATTACCGAAGAAGGTCGAAGAACCTGAAGCCACCGTCCCTGAAGAGCCTGAAAAAGAAGCTGAAAAACCGGTAGCTCCTGCTGAGGAAAAGACTGAAGCAGTGGAAAAAGAAGCTGAACCGCAGAAGAAGGTCGAGGAACCTGAAGCTGTTGTTGAAGAACCTGAAAAAGAGATAGAAGAAAGTGGCGCTAAGGGTCCCAAAATTGTTGGAAACATCGATTTGGATAAGTTAAATCAAAAAACAAGGCCGGCTAAAAAAAGTAAGCAGGAAAAAGCAGCTGAAAAAGCTAAAAGGCAAAAAGCAAAGGGAAAGACGGAAACACCTAAAGCAGAAGAACCAAAACCAGCTAAACAGCCAGAAAAAGAAGCTCCCGCTAAAAAGCCCGAGCCTGAAAAAACTCCTGCTAAGGAAGAGGAAAAAGAAAGCAATTTCATTCCTACTACTTTCCAAAAATTATCTGGTCCGACTATCGTTGATAAAATTGAGCTGCCCAAGCAGGAAGCCAAAAAGAAGAAAAAACCTGTGGCTTCTTCCTCCAGCGCCGTCAAGGGAAAAAAGAAAAGGCGCAGGATTACCACTGAAAAAGCCGCAGGCGGTGGCCCTAACAAAGAGGGGCGTAAAGATAATAATAGGGGCAAAGACAAACGCAAGAACTTTAAAAAGCAGCCTTTAAAACACGAGCCTACGGAAGAAGAAATTCAAAAACAGATTAAAGAAACACTGGCCCGGCTTTCTGCTCCGACCGGGAAATCAGCTTCGTCCAAATATAGAAAGCAAAAGAGGGAACATCAATCTCAGGTTCAGGAAGAGGAGCTCAAACAGCAGGAACAGGAAAAATCAATCTTGAAAGTTACTGAGTTTCTCACTGCCAATGAATTGGCTAACATGATGAGCATCAATGTGAATGACATCATCAAAACCTGTATGCAGCTGGGCTTGTTTGTTTCCATCAACCAGCGTTTGGATGCAGAAACTATTGCTATTCTCGCTGAAGAATACGGGTTTAAAGTATCATTCGTAGATATTGAAGAACACGATTTGGTTGAAGAAGCTGAGGAAGAGGACGATCCGGCATTGCTGAAAGAAAGAGCTCCTATTGTAACAGTAATGGGACACGTTGACCATGGGAAAACCAAATTGCTCGACTACATCCGTAAAGAAAATGTGGTGGCTGGTGAAGCCGGAGGTATTACCCAGCACATTGGAGCTTATGAGGTAACACTTGACAACGAGAAAAAAATCACATTCCTGGATACTCCGGGACACGAAGCTTTTACAGCTATGCGTGCCCGTGGTGCCAAAGTAACAGACGTTGCCATTATCGTGATTGCTGCTGACGACAGCGTGATGCCTCAGACCAAAGAGGCTATCAATCACGCACAGGCAGCCGGCGTACCGATTGTCTTTGCACTCAATAAAATTGATAAACCTACGGCCAATGTTGACAAAATTAAAGAGCAACTGGCCAACATGAACATCCTGGTGGAAGACTGGGGTGGAAAATATCAATCACAGGAAATTTCAGCCGTGACAGGCCAGGGCGTTCCTGAATTGCTTGAAAAAGTATTGCTTGAATCTGAAATGCTTGAACTTAAAGCAAACAAAGACAAAGCCGGAAAAGGAACAGTTATCGAATCCAGTCTTGACAAAGGGCGGGGTTATGTAGCCACCATTCTGGTTCAGGACGGGACGATTGCCAAAGGTGATATTCTCATTGCCGGTCCAGTATTTGGCCGTGTAAAGGCGTTGTTTAACGAGCGTGCCAAAGAAGTCAAGAATGCAGGACCTTCAACACCGGTTCTATTACTTGGATTGACAGGAGCACCACAGGCAGGCGACATCCTGAGTGTGATGAAAGATGAAAAAGAAGCCAAAGCCATAGCAACCAAACGTACGCAGTTGATGCGTGAACAGAGTTTACGTTCACAGAAACACATTACACTGGATGAAATCGGGCGCCGGATTGCAATTGGTGACTTTAAAGAACTGAACGTTATCGTAAAAGGTGATGTGGACGGTTCGGTTGAAGCCTTGAGTGATGCCTTGCTGAAACTTTCTACCGAGGAAGTACAGGTGAATATCATCCACAAAGGTGTGGGTGCTATCACAGAATCAGATATTTTGTTGGCATCGGCATCTGATGCTATCATCATTGGATTCCAGGTACGTCCGGTACCGCAAGCCAGGAAACTTGCTGAAAAAGAACAGATTGACATCCGCTTGTACTCCATTATTTACCAGGCTACTGAAGAGCTGGAATCAGCTATCGAAGGGATGCTTGCACCGAAAATGGAAGAAAAAATTACCTGTAACCTGGAAATCAGGGAGACCTTTAAGATTACTAAGGTTGGAACTATTGCCGGCTGTTATGTTATGGACGGTAAGATTAACAGAAATACTAAAATCCGCCTGATTCGCGACGGTATTGTGATTTACACCGGAAACCTCGGTTCGCTGAAGCGGTTCAAAGACGATGTGAAAGAAGTTGCGTCCGGTTACGAATGCGGATTGAACATCGAGAACTTTAACGACATTAAAGTAGGCGACTACATTGAAGGATTTGAACAGGTTGAAGTGGCACGGAAAAAGTAGTTGTTTGACTTTTTGATTGAAACAAGGGCTGTCTTTTGCGAGGCGGCCCTTTTGTTTTTGTAGTGAGACGATGGAGAGACAACTGTTAGACGATAGAAGGGGCAACGCCCCGAAACCTAAGAACCCGGAGCTACGCTCCGGGTAATATTCGATGCGTTCTCAGGAGCGCTGAAAGTGCGGCACTTATTTACAGAAGTTTCAGGATATCGGGCTTTTTTGTTTTAGTTTAAGAATTTGTTCTTTCAGAACCTCCGCATTGTTCTTCGCGTTTATTCAGAAAGCCCCATAAGATTGAGTTTCCATCGCGGCCGGGATGGTAGCGGCAGCCCGGAAGGACAAAACCGTGCTTGCGCCCGGGGAGGCAGGGCAACGAAGGAGCCCCTGAAAACCCGCTGGCGCTGCTGGGTTTGGCCTGAGGACTAGAGCGGACAGCCCGAAATGCCGCCCAAAAAAGTGACAGGGTGACATGGTTACAATGTGACGAAGTCGACCTTCCAGCCAAAAAGAAAAGCCGACCCTTTCGAGCCGGCTTCACAAAAATATTAACCTCAAACTATGAAAAACAATTACAATTATGCCATCATTTTTTCCATCAGGTCCACAACGCGTGTGGAGTAACCCCATTCGTTATCGTACCATGAGAGTACTTTAACTGTTTTGCCCTGAACCATGGTTGACTCAGCGTCAAAGATGGAAGAGTGATTGTTGTGGATAACGTCCACAGAAACGATGGGATCTTCGCAATATTCTAAAATTCCTTTCATGGCGCCTTCGGCAGCTTCTTTCATGGCTGCATTAACTTCTTCTTTAGTAACTTCGCGTTTCAGGTTTACTACCAGGTCAACCAAGGAACCGGTTGGGGTTGGAACCCTGACAGCCATACCGTCGAGTTTGCCATTCAATTCAGGAATGACTTTACCAACAGCTTTAGCAGCTCCGGTGGTAGTAGGAATTTGTGAAACGGCAGCTGAACGGGCACGCCTCAAATCAGCATGAGGAGCGTCGAGAATGCTCTGGTCGTTGGTATAAGAGTGGATAGTTGTCATCAATCCGTTTTCAATACCGAAGCGGTCGCTCAACACTTTGGCGATTGGTGCCAGGCAGTTGGTAGTACAGCTTGCATTGGAAACACATTGGTCTTCTTCGCGAAGTGCTTCATCGTTCACACCGAGAACAATCATGTTGTCGATCTGATCTTTGGCAGGAACAGTTAAAACAACTTTTTTGGCTCCGTTTTTCAGGTGGTCGCCATAACCGCCTTTGTTGCTTTCACGGCTACGGAAAATTCCGGTGGATTCTACAACCACATCCGGAGTTTGTGCCCATTTAATTTGAATAGGTGAGCGTTCTGCAGTAACCGGAATAGAATCCCCGTTAACAATCAGATTGCTGTCATCAAATTCAACTTTACCGTTAAATTTTCCCTGGGTTGAGTCATATTTTAATAAATGGGCAAGTGTTTTTGTATCGGTAAGATCATTAATACCAATAATTTCTAAATTTTCTCTTTCAGAGGCGATTTTAAAAACGTTACGTCCGATACGCCCAAATCCGTTAATACCAATTTTAATCTTTGTCATGGTGTATGTTTTAAAGTTAATCTTTCACGATTTTCTTACAAAAATTCACACTACATTTGTAGGTGACCGTTTTGCGGTACAAAAGTAAATATAAAAAATTTTTGAATTTAATGAACCGGAGTGTGTCATGGACAAAAATTTCATTTCAAAAGCCCTCGAAGCGAACCTTGCAGAAACACGTTATAAAGATATTAAAATACCCCCTGATTTTCAGGTATTTATAAATCTATCAAAAAACTACTACGGAATCCATAAACGTGCAAACGATTGCATTATAGAATTTCAGCATCCATTTTCCAATAAAAAATTTGTGGCTGAAGAATTGCGCAAAATGTTGATTACTGATTACTGGTTTTACATAAATGTCGACAATCCCGCGCAGGCCTTTGATATCCCGGTTTCTTTGATGCGAAATCTCCTTTTGGATGAAAAAGCCGACAAATCGCTGAAAGTATTTATTCTCCGCACGCTTTTGGAATTTGTTCAAAAACTTCACAAGGAAAAGAGAGTATATCATGAAACGCTTCATTCCTGTTGCAGGAATATGCAGGATGGTTTTGTTAATAATAAAAGGAGCTACATTGAAGCATCGAAGTTTTTCAGGAAATATCTGGTTGAAATTTCGAAGGATGAAAAATTCAAAGATGCTGCATTTCACCTGACGCGTGATATCTATGATGCCATTATAGATTTCTGGGAATCCAGTACCAAAGCATCTCGGTGGATAGATGAGAAAAAAGACATCCTTAAGCTTGATCCGAATGCCTTGTGCGATCAAATCGGGAAACCCTATTTTGAAAACCTCCGTAAGGAAATCCGACAAGTAAAGAACTGGGAAGAGCTCACCTCTACCCTACCTGACTATGATGAAATTGCCGAGCATTTTGCCCAAACGGTAGATTTGTTTCCTACTTTCATTGAAAAATTCTATTTCACTTTTTATCTGTTGCATCTGGAAGGGATGGAAGAGCACAAAACCAGGTTGATTTGGAAGCTCAACAGGATGCTGGTGCAAACGATGGAAGAAATTGAAATTACTGATACCAAGGAGTTTATAGACCAGCTTTTTTACTACACTAAGGGACTTAAAAAAGAGCACGCTTCGTCAGTGCTCGACATCTGGCTAACGGTGGGTAAAAAAATTGTAGATGTCGACACATCGGAAGAAAAATCTCTGGTCAAACATTTGGAAAACCGGTTGATTGAATTTGGATTTGAAACGCCTGGGATGGTTTATGTGAACGAGGACTGGCAGTTGCACATCAATGAAAATCATATCAAGAACATCCGGGTTTGGCTGGAGCTTATCGAATATTCGCAATCAGAGATGGAAAAACTACTTTCCGCTTTGATTGTGAATCTTAAACTAGGTGGCATCTTTATCAATGATACAGACCTTTTCCAACGGGACATCACGAAAGTCCTCAATTCCAATATTGCTCCATTTTATAAAAAAGTAAAACAGCTGACACGGAATTTCCCGGTCTATTTCAATGAAATTGGTGCAGAAGGCGACATCCGGAAAGTAACGACCACCATGGATGAGCTAACAAAACGTGATGACAAGCTCATCCACTTTTTACGGAAACAGGTACACACCGAAAGTAATAACACGCTTATCGATTTGGCAGTGCAGATTTTCCAATTTTGGGGCGATGGGAATTTGAAACCACTTAAAAGTATTTTGCCGCACAATGTTTATGAAAGTATAGACATTCACGGTCCCTGGTTTTCACCCGTTCATAAAATGGTGAAACAGCTTTGTAAAATGGCTGAGGCTACACCTGAAGAGCTTCTTGAACTGGATGCAGAAACCTATGAAAATCTGCTTTTAAAACTTAAAGAACCCAACGACCTTGATCTGGAGCGGCTACGCGATATCCGAAACCTTTATGCTTTCCTGAAAGAAAAGTATTCCTTTGAAACGGTGGACATTACCAAACTTCTGAAACATTACGCCTTTATTCCGGATGCGGAAGTTGATAAGTTGAACAAAGCGTTGGAACGGGAAGATATTGAAAGTTCGCTGAAACTGATTTATTCTTTTATGAATCACCTGAAAGAAATTATTTTTGACCCGAAACCCAGTAAAAGTTGGGAAAATATCTACCACAAACGTCACATCGCCATCGGAATTCCATCCATGTACGGTGTTTACCGGGAACCTAAGTTTGAGGCGCTGGGTTTGACTTTCCGCCTGGAAAAAGTGGCTACTAGACTTATGGAAAAGGTAGTTGAGAATATCAACCTGAACTATATTTCTGCCAAAACGCTGAGTGAAATTTATGTGATTTTGGATTATTTCCGCGAAGGTTTGGAACTGGATGGCATTACCAATCAGAGTTTTAACTCGAATTTATTGATGTTGAAATACAGTCTGGCTTCCCAGAGTTTTTCGTTTGATCAGTACATCAATATTTTCCAGTTTGTTGCCGATGATATCAAAAAGACACTAATTGAATATTTTCTGAAGACTTATGAAATTCCTTTGAAAGTCATTATCCCGCAATTGTTCGACAAAAACGGGGAACTTGACGGGATGAAAAAACACGAATTCATCAATAAAATTTCGGAAGAGTTTTACCGGGATATCATTGCTGAAGCTTTCTTAATTCAGCCACTGGATAATTTCATTTTAAAGATTCTGGATTCACTTCGGAAGATGGCCGACAATCTCCAACCAGACATGATTCAGGAGATTATGTCTTACAATTCCGACCTCATCATCGCACGTCTGGCTCATGCCAATCCCATTGTTGACAACCAGGTGTTTCTGGGTTCTAAAGCTTATCACTTAAAGATTATGCGCATGGCCGGATTTCCTGTCCCACCAGGTTTTGTACTGACTACAGAAGCCTTCCGGCGGCATCAGGCCATCATTGGGCATGAAGAACTGCGTAATGAGTTGTATGAAATGATCAGAGATCACCTCTCAAGAATTGAGCGGGTGGCTGGGAGAAAATTTGGGAAACAAGCAAATCCTCTGCTGCTTTCCGTACGTTCAGGAACAGCCATTTCCATGCCTGGCGCCATGGACACCGTGTTGAATGTGGGAATGAATGATGAAATCACAGAAAGCATGAGCAAAATACCCGGTTATGAATGGTCTGCATGGGATTCCTACAGGCGACTATTGCAAAGCTGGGGAATGGCTTACGGTCTTACCCGTGATGAATTTGATGAAATCATCAATCAGTTCAAACTAAAATATAACGTAGATCAAAAGGGAGATTTCTCTCCTGAAATTATGAAAGAACTGGCGTTTGCCTATCGAAAGAAGTTGAAACAATCGAAAATATATTTTGAAGAAGATGTCTTTAAACAGCTGATTACCATTATCAACCTCGTCATTGAATCATGGTCGTCAGAACGTGCCATCGTTTATCGCGAGCATCTGCAAATTGCCGATGAATGGGGAACGGCGGTAATTGTGCAACAGATGATTTTCGGGAACAAAAAAAGCAGCTCGGGAAGTGGAGTTGTATTTACGCAGAATCCCAAAAACCCGCGACAGGGCGTTCATTTATATGGTGATTTTACTTTCCAGAGTCAGGGTGAAGACATTGTTGCCGGACTTGTAAAACCGTTCCCGGTTAGCAAACATCAACTCAGCAACGGCCAGCGCGAAAAGCTGGTTTCGCTGGAAGATATGTATCCTCAATTGTATAAAAAGCTTCATAATATTGCTGTGGATCTGACTGAAAATCTTGGATATAATCCACAGGAAATTGAGTTTACTTTTGAATCGGAAAATCCGGAGGACCTGTTCATTTTACAAATTCGTGATATGGACATGGCAGCTTTCCATACCACCCACCGATTCACCACGGTCAAAGGCAAAATGAAACTTTCCGGCAGGGGTATCGGTATTGGCGGCGGAGCATTGAACGGACGCGTAGCCATTGATATGGAAGACATCGAATTTCTTCATAAAAAACACCCGAAAGAGCCTGTGATTCTTGTCAGGCCTGATACAGTTCCTGATGATATCGGGATGATTTTCGAAGCTGATGCTTTGCTTACAGCGAAAGGGGGCGCCACATCTCATGCGGCTGTAACTGCAGTGCGGCTGGGAAAAACTTCGGTGGTAAACTGCACCGGGCTTTTGGTTTATGAAAGCGAAAAGTATCTCAAGCTGAACAAAGATGTCTTCCATGTGGGCGATAAGATTGCCATCGATGGTTACATCGGAAATGTTTA
>CAZGZO010000087.1:4946-10893 GCA_964529695.1 uncultured Lentimicrobiaceae bacterium | reverse complement strand
CTCTCCCGGGACAATGAAATCTACAAAAGTCTAAAGGCGATTAAGCCGATAGAGAAGATTGATAACGCTGTAAAACAGTTTTTAGATATTACAGAAAGTAATCAGGAACTTCATAACAAAGTTCTGGATTCACCTCTATTTTTGGCTGTTTATCCGGATTCAGCATCAGGACAAACTTCTTATTTATTGCTTTTTAAAGTACAGAAAGCTTTAAAAATCGGCCAAATAGAAAATATTATTAAGGACAGTAAAGATGGTAAGGAAATAAAATTTGCTGTTTCGACAAACGGAAGGTCTAATATTCTGGATATAGCAGATTCCCATTCCGGTCGGCATTTAATGTTGGCTGTGGCCCACGGAGTCCTGTTACTTTCTTCTTCAGAAAATTTACTTCAGGAAGCACTTAACACATATTTTCATAAAAAGCCAAATTTTACTGAAAACAATGCCTTTAAGAAGGTAGCTGAAACATCTGGAAAAATTGTCGATGCGCGCGTTTTTATCAATTATCCGCAACTGATAAGACTTCTTTCACCTTATGTTAATCCAAACTACAGGAAAGACTTTCAGGAGTTATCGAATTTTGCGCAATGGACTGAAACAGACCTGCTATTGAAATCGAAAAACCTGCTTCTATCAGGTTACACATGCAGTGGACCACAGGACCTCTTGTCTCAATATTCAAAGAGAAATGGGGAAAACGCGGATATTTATTCCGTGTTCCCTTTCAACAGTAATGTTTCACTCAATGAAGCTTATCAGGATTTTTCTAAAGCTGCTGCTGAGAAGCAATTGAAAAACTTTAAAAACATTTTCCGCAAGGATCTCAAATCACTGATTCAAATTAGCAATCAGGTTTGTTATGTTTCCAACGCACTTTCACCCAATGAACTATCAGATAAGAGTTATGGTATTATCAGTTTTGATGATGAACTGAAAGCCGAAACCTTGCTGAAAAACCTTTCCACAAAAAGCGGGAGATCCCGAATGGTGCGATATGAAAATCATGCCATTAGGGAAATCAAAATAAAAGACTTTCTACCAATCCTTTACGGTAAAATATTTTCAGGCACCATGCGTGAATATTACACCGTTTTAAATGGAAGTGCTGTCTTTGGGCACAGCCCTGATGCGTTGATTCAATTGATTCATTATTATGATACTGGAAAAACGCTGGATCTCAACGACAATTTCAAGCTTTTTGCCACCAACACGCTGCACGCTGCTGACCTGACTTTTCAGTTGCAAGTGAGGAGCCTTTTAGAATTGTTCCCCAAATATCTTGAAAGGAAGACGGCTGATAAATTATTGGATTACAGGAATATTTTAAAGAATTTCCAATATTTGACACTTCAGTATAACAAGGAAAATTCGATGTTTTATACGAATTTCGCCTTGCAATATAACAGTTCGTATAAAGAAGAAAATCTGGCAGTATGGAAAATTCAGTTGAACGATTCTATTGTTGGGAAACCATTTCTTGTCAGAGACTACCGCAATGGTAAATATGACATCATTGTTTTTGACAAATCCGACCGGATGTATTTCATTGACAACAACGGCAAAGTATTATGGACCAAACGACTACCAAACTTACCCATCAGTAAAATTTATCAGGTTGATTATTACAGAAATGGTAAAATACAATATTTGTTTAACACAGCTCATAACCTGTTCCTGATTGACCGGAAAGGCCATTTCGTTGCGGATTATCCCATTCCATTACGTCCGGCTGCTACGAATGGGATCAGTGTATTTGATTATAACAATCGCAGAGATTACCGCATTATGGTGGCCCAGGCAGATGAAAAAATTCATGATTACACAATAAAAGGAAACCCGGTGAGAGGTTGGAATTTGCCACAAATGCCGGATATTACTGTACAACCTGTTTACAGGCTTTTGGCAGATCACCACGATTACATCCTTATTACGGATATTAATAATCACGTCAAGATTGTAAACCGCCGTGGAAGGCAACGCATCTACCTGAAGAGCAGCTTTAAAAAAGCCAAAAATTCGGCGTATTATGTAAACAAAACCAATAACAAAGGGATTATCCTTACTACGGATGAAAAAGGGCAATTGGTTTATATTTCACGCTCAGGACGAATTTCCACAACAAGTTTCGGACACTTTTCTCCTGACCATTATTTTCTATATAAAGATTTTAATGGCGATTTTGTCAAAGATTTTATCTATGTAGATCACAGGAAACTGACAGTCTTCAACAGATTAAAAAAAGTACTTTTCTCTTATACTTTCTCCAGCAATATCGACGTGCAACCCGAATTCTTCTCACTGGGAGGCAGGCGAAAAGTTATGGGTGTGGTAGTTTCCCAGGAGAGCACCATTTATCTATTCGATAATCAGGGCAACATTCTGATAGGCAGAGGATTGACAGGGTCCACACCTTTCACTGTAGGCAGTCTGAACCGAAGCGGAGACATCAATCTTATCACCGCGGCCGGCAACACACTTTATAATTACAGGATCAAATAAATGGGTATGGAGTTTGGCGTTTGGAGATTAGAGTTTAACCAATATTCTATTTACTTTTATGACTGATTTAAAGAAACTGACACGGAATTTTGAACAGCCTCCTACATTGATTTTTTATCAAGTCAATCTCCTATCAATCTCTTCAAGCCTTTCAATCTTCCTAACAAAACTTTTCCAAGAGAATCAAAACGTAATTTCCTAGACTTCAAGCCCGATACTACCGCATATCCTCCGGCTTTCCGTATCCCGGAAAATCCTGGGGTCGGAAAGTAAATGTTCCCGCCGGAACTTTTACATTGGAATGAAAGTGAGAAATGTGATAGGTAAAAACATTTCCCTGTTGGTCGTATAAAGAAATAGACTTTAGTAACAAAGCAGGTTCCTCAATAACCAGCGTGACTTTCTTGAAAGTAGTTTCTTTCTTTGACGTCAACAGCAACGTTTTGAGGCGACCTTTGGAAGCATGTTTATCCATCTTCACTTTGTAATCAGCATATCTTTTTAAGATGGCTGTAGGTGAAAAACTGGAAGGATTTGAAGGATCAACTGAGTTCAGCATCACTTCTTTGGAATCTTTAATAACGGTCCAGACATTTTTTCCGTCAGAAATAATGATCTGGCCTGCCATTGCTATTCTGAATTTATCCCCTTCAACAAAAATAGTTCCGACTTTCTTTTCATGGATATTCATCTGCTTGTTATCCATAGTATAAGAAAGGTCAGCCTTAAAATTATGATACGAATTTACTTTATCCAGCGTCTTTTTCATCAACTCCTCTGCGCCATTTTTCGCTTGCAGCGCCCCGCCAAATAAAAGGGCTACGATCAAAAGCCATTTAAATCTCAACAAATCCTTCATACAACTTTTAGATTATTATTCGTTATTTTTCATATTTAAATCCTTCAAAAACTGTTCCAATGCCATTTCATTGGCAACTTTTACTTCACGAGCCTTGCTTCCTTCGAATGGGCCTACAATTCCTGCGGCTTCCAGCTGGTCAATAATACGTCCTGCCCGGTTGTATCCCAGCTTTAATTTTCTTTGAAGCAGTGAAGTCGATCCTTGCTGTGTCTGTACAATAATTTTTGCAGCGTCCTCAAAAAGTTCGTCGCGCTCGTTTAAGTCCACTTCTCCGGGACCTTCGTTTTCTTCATCGTTATACTCCGGCAAATGCAAAGCATCGGGATAAGCACGTTGTTGGCCTATAAAATCCGTCACCCGTTCCACTTCATCAGTGTCGATGAAAGCACACTGCAAGCGAATCAGGTCGCTCCCTGTTGACATCAGCATATCGCCTCGTCCCACCAGCTGGTCAGCACCACTGGAATCAAGAATCGTACGTGAATCGACCTTTGAAATAACACGGTAGGCAATCCTGGCCGGGAAATTAGCTTTAATGGTTCCGGTAATGATATTTACGGACGGCCTTTGCGTAGCAATAATCAAATGAATTCCTACGGCACGTGCCAATTGTGCCAAACGTGTAATCGGGCTTTCAACCTCTTTTCCTGCCGTCATAATCAAATCGGCAAACTCATCCACAACCAAAACCAGATAGGGCAAAAACCGGTGACCATGCAACGGATTAAGCTTCCTGTCCCTAAACCTTTGGTTGTATTCTTTAATATTTCGCACCTGAGCATCTTTCAACAACTCATAACGGTTGTCCATTTCGATGCTTAAGGAATTTAATGTCCGTACAACCTTCCTTGTATCGGTAATAATAGCTTCTTCTGAATCAGGTAGTTTCGCCAGATAATGGCGTTCAATTCTTGAATATAGTGTCAATTCAACTTTCTTTGGATCGACAAGAATAAACTTCAATTCAGCCGGATGCTTTTTATAAAGCAAAGAAGCAAGTATCGCATTGAGGCCCACTGATTTACCTTGACCGGTAGCACCGGCAATCAAAATGTGTGGCATCTTGGTTAAATCCACTACATAGCTCTCGTTAGAGATGGTTTTTCCCAATCCGATCGGAAGTTCCATTTTAGAACGTTGAAATTTTTCAGATTCCAGAATAGAACGCATGGAAACCAAGCTTGGATTTTTATTCGGAACTTCAATACCAACCGTCCCCTTTCCAGGAATCGGGGCAATTATACGAATACCCATAGCCGCAAGGCTCAAAGCAATATCATCCTCAAGATTTCTGATTTTTGCAATGCGAATACCGGGTGCCGGTACAATTTCATATAATGTCACGGAAGGACCAATAGTGGCCTTTATCTTTGTAATCGCAATGGAATATTGATCCAACGTCTCAACAATCTTTCTTTTATTGGCTTCCAGCTCTTCATGGTCAACTTTAACATTATCATCATAACTGCTCAGTAAATCCAATCCGGGAAACCGAAATTCAGGAAGATCCAGTGTTGGGTCAAATGTTGTGTCGAGTCCTTTATGCTCCCCGGGTACAACTTTTGCTTTTTCTTCCTGACGCGGTTGTTCGATAGTAAGTTCAAGATCATCAGAGTCAGAATTAGAATCATTATCAGAATTATCATCTTCTTCTTCCGAATCAAATTCTAAAGACACATTCGGCTTCAGCGGATCAGAATCCGTTTCTTTGTCATTTTCTTCTATATCGCCATTATCAACACTTGAATCTTCAGTTACAGAAAACTCAACCGTGTTGTATTTATCTTCCATTAAATTATTTCCTGAAGTGCTGCTCGTTTTTCCATCGGTTTCTTCTTCAGAAAGTTTTTCATTGGTTTCTTTGGGCTTCTTCTTAAAGCTGAACTTAAATTTGATGAGTAGAAAAATTGCTGGAATAAAAATCAACAGGAATACAAGCCCCACTTTTCCAATAAGTTTCACCATAATTATATTCAACTCCTGCCCCAACAAACCGCCAAAAATATTCACAGGATCCGATGGAAGAATTCCATTTAAAGTCATGGGAAACCATAGCATCCCCATAAAAATAATCTGAAAAACAACCCAGGTAGTTAGGAGTTTAATTTTGGTAAGAAGTTTCAATCCCCAGGCAAAAACCAGCAAAGCCAGAAAATAAGCGCCAACACCAAAGCTATTCTGGACAACCCAAAGTGATAAGAAAGCACCTGCTTTCCCTGTCCAATTTTTCACTATTGCCATGTGGCCACTGAAATAACCACCTAACCCAAATGCACGTGAAACAAAGCTTTCCGGATTGCTGCCAAACCAATTAATAAAAAAAGAGGTAATGGCCAGTACCATGAAAACCGAGACCAATATCAGAAAGAATCCAATAATTCTAACGACATTAGGATCCAGATGACCCCAGGATTTTTTAACAGAAAGAGATTTAGCCTTTTTCGGCTTTGCTTTTTTCTTTCCTGATTTTTTTGGACTCGTTTCCTTTAGCTTATTTGGTTTCAGCTTATTGCTTTTTAATGGCATCGATAATATGATTTCTGCAAAAGTAAAAAATTAGGTCTAAAGTTACCGTAAACTCAT
>CAZGZO010000087.1:0-4846 GCA_964529695.1 uncultured Lentimicrobiaceae bacterium | reverse complement strand
GAACTTTTCCCTAGTTTTTCCACAAACAAAAAGAACACAAACCAAACAGAAAGGCTCACAAACTGCTGAATCATAGTAGGAATAGCGACTTTCAGTATCCGAACCATTTTTTCATAATGCAGTTTCAGCTTTTTAAATATTTGATATTCGGACACATCAACAAAGTAACGTGTATAAACAATAAAATAAATCATGGCGGCAATTTCTGCCAAAACAGAAGCCAAAGCAGCACCGGCGATACCCATTTGCGGGAAACCGGCCTTCCCAAAAATAAGCAGGTAATCGAAAATAATATTCACTATGGCCAGTAAAAAAGTATTGTAGCTGATGATTTTGGTGCGTCCAAGCCCAATATAAAAAGAGCGGAAAACCACATTTACAAAAGCAAAGAAAATTCCAAAAGAACGATATTTCAGGAAAGCCATCGTCGCTTGGTGTACAGCTTCTGACTTTACGCCATAGTTCAATATTAAAACAGAACCGTATCGAAGAATTACAAAAGCCACAACCGACAAACCCAGCAAAAATAAAAATGACTGGTTAACAATGTCACCAATTTCGATGGGTTTATTTTCACCATAACGACGGGCCACAACAATCTGTTCTCCCTGGCCAAATCCTAGTCCTAACATATAAACGGCGAGGTAAAAAATACCTCCCAGGGCTCCACCACCCAATGCAATTTCCCCCACCCTGCCTAAAAAAGCAGTGTCGGTAAAATTGATCAGATTTTGCGCCATACTTCCCAGAATAATGGGGAAGGCTACAGCCCATATCCGCTTATATGAAATGGAGGTATGCATAAGCCTGCAAAAATAATCTTTATCTCAACCAAAAAATATAGAAATCAACTGTCCGAGAGACTAAACAACAATTCCTATTCGGAGAGATTATATATGAAATCTTTACAAAAAGTGCAGAATAAGTTTCAGTTTTAATTTAAGAAAGTTGTTTGTTAAAGAAACATTTTCTAATTCAATAGGTAATTATAATTATTTAATCTATTTTTCTATTTTGAATATCATACTCATCCTGCAATCAATGCATTTTAAGGGAATTTTGTACTTTTGCTATTCATCTTATTAGCTCGAAAATAAACTCAAAATCTCATGGAAGATATATTTGTAAAAATTAACGAACTGTCTGAAAAATACCGTAATTACACGGCTGAAAATCTGTCCCGTTTGGTAAAAATCAAATCCCTGAGTATGGGAGAAAAAGAAGTTCAACAGGAATTGAAGCGCCAAATGGAAGATGCCGGCTTTGACGAAGTTAAAATTGATGGGTTGGGCAATGTGATTGGCCGTATTGGAAACGGGAAAAAGGTGATTGCCATTGATGGGCACATGGATACCGTTGACATGGGAAATATGGAAAACTGGGATTTTGATCCCCTTAGCGGGGAAATTAAAGACGGCTTTGTGCATGGTCGCGGTTCAGTTGATCAGGAGGGCGGACCTGCTTCTTTTGTCACTTCCGGAAGGATACTGAAAGAACTTGCTTTCGATCGCGATATGACTATTTATTTTGTAGGAAGTGTTATGGAAGAAGATTGTGACGGCCTTTGCTGGAAATACATCGTGGAAGAAGATAAAATCAAGCCGGATTTTGCGATAAGCACAGAACCTACCAACTTAAATATTTATCGTGGACACCGTGGACGTATGGAAATAAGGGTAACTTTCCGGGGAGTTTCATGCCATGGTTCTGCGCCTGAAAGAGGTGATAATGCCATCTACAAAGCATCGAGGGCAGCTCTTGAAATTGAAAAATTGAACGAAAGATTGGCGTATGATGAATTCCTGGGAAAAGGAACAGTGACTATTTCCGAATTTAAATCGGGAAGCCCTTCGCTGTGTGCCGTTGCTGATTATGCTCACTTGCATCTTGACCGCCGGTTAACATGGGGAGAAACCAAAGAAACAGCAGTTAAGGAAGTGGAAGAAGTTGTTTCCCCTTACGGAGGAAAAGTGGAAGTACTCTACTATGAAGAAACCGCTTACACGGGATTGAAATATGGAATGGAAAAATATTTTCCAACTTGGAAAATTCCAGAAGACCATCAGGTTGTAAAGACAGGCGTTCAGGCATTTAAAAGCATTTTCGACAAAGAACCCAAGGTCGATAAATGGACTTTTTCCACCAACGGGGTTACCATGAATGGTATTTACGGAATTCCCATGATTGGCTTCGGCCCGGGAAATGAAGTGCTGGCGCACGCTCCTAACGAGAAAGTGCCGATAGACGACCTTGTAAAAGCCAGTGCTTTTTATGCAGCATTTGCTTACGTTATTTAATTTTTACAAAACTTATATTTGCTTAATCAATCATTTTCTATGAATATCAAAGAACAAATAGACGCCATAAATCAGCTGGAGACAACCCTATATAAAAAAGATTTCCTGCTAACGTGGGAAAAAAGCGAATCGGATTTGCAGATGATTCTGGGAGTTGCCCAGATATTAAAAGACATGCGGAGTCAAAATATTTCTCCCAAAGTTTTTGATTCGGGATTGGCAATTTCCCAATTCAGGGACAACTCAACGCGTACTCGTTTTTCGTTTTCTTCTGCTGCCAATTTGCTGGGGTTGGAAATTCAGGATTTAGATGAGAGCAAATCACAAATAGCTCATGGAGAAACTGTTCGTGAAACGGCCAACATGATTTCTTTCCTTGCTGATTTCATCGGAATCCGCGATGATATGTTTCTGGGAGAAGGAAACAAATACATGCGAGAAGTTGGTGAAGCACTGGATGAAGGATTTGCAAAAGGCGTTTTACCTCGTCGCCCTGGTATTGTCAACCTGCAATGCGACATCGACCATCCAACCCAATCGATGGCCGATTTACTGCATCTGAAAAATGAATTCGGTTCCCTTGAAGATTTAAAAGGGAAAAAAATTGTGATGAGTTGGGCCTACTCTCCCAGTTATGGAAAACCACTTTCTGTTCCACAGGGAATTATTGGGCTGATGTCACGATTTGGAATGAACATTGAACTTGCATATCCCGAAGGATATGAATTGATTCCTGATGTTGTGGAACGTGCCAAAAAGCACGCTTCTGCAAGCGGAGGTCGCTTTAACATAAGCCATTCCATGAAGGATGCTATGAAAGATGCAGATATCGTTTATCCAAAAAGCTGGGCACCATTTCATATTATGCAAGAACGCACCAAGTTGCTTCAGGCAAATGACCGTGACGGACTTGACGCCCTGGAAAAAACCTGTCTGGCACAAAATGCCAAATACAAAGACTGGGAATACAATGAAGAGAAGATGAAACTCACCAAAAACGGTGATGCGCTTTACATGCATTGTTTGCCCGCTGATATTTCCGGCATTTCCTGTAAAGAAGGGGAAGTGGCTGGTGAAGTCTTCGAAATATACCGTATCAAAACTTATCTGGAGGCCGGATACAAACCTTATATTATTGCTGCTATGATGTTTACGCAGCAATTTAAAAATCCGGGACAAGTACTACAAGGAATTCTTGAAAAAGGAAATAAAAGAATTAAATTTTAAGTTCTATGCTTCCGGATTAGGTAGCATCTTACACCTTTCTACAAAAAATTCATCCTCTTATTAAATTTTTTCAATATTGAAGAAAGTGTAGGAAAATCAGACTGAAGATAATCCTACTAAAACACTAATTTATATTAAATTTAGATTATTACCTTAGTGTTAATTTTTTCACCAATCATGCAAATTTCTGTATCTTTACGCCCTCAATTTGATAACATATATTAATCTAAAAATCAAAAAAATGAAGTATATCATATCCATTTTATCACTGGTTATGCTTATTGGTTTTACTGCTTGCAACTCAACCAACAGCAAACAGACCAAGGAAAAGAAAACTACTGAGGTTACCACACAGAATGCACCCATGGCAACAAGCCAAAATCAATTCAGTAATAAAGGTGTTATTCAGAAAGTACTTCAAACTCCAAGCTATACTTACGTTTTGGTGAAATCAGGTGCTAATACAAACTGGTTGGCCGTTTCAAGAATGGAAGTTAAAGCGGGACAAACATTATACTACAACAATGGCATTGTGATGAACAATTTCCACAGCAAATCTCTGAACCGCACTTTTAAAAAAGTAGCCCTGATTTCAGAAGCAAGCACGACTCCAACAGTTACTGCTGCATCAGGTACCAAGATGAATGCAGGTAGTATAAAACCTAAGATTACTCAGGAAAAAATCAATGTAAAACCAATGGGCGGAAGCATTACAATTGCCGAACTTTATGCCAACAAAAACAAATACAAAGGAAAAGTTATTAAAGTTCGCGGAAAGGTTACCAAATACAATCCTGATATCATGGGTAAAAACTGGATTCATATTCAGGATGGAACCAAAAGCGGCTCAAACTTTGACTTGACCGTCACCACCAAAGACAGGGTAAGAAAGGGTGATGTTATCACTTTTGAAGGAAAAATTACTCTGAATAAGGATCTTGGTGCAGGATATTTTTATCCTGTAATTATGGAAGATGCTAAGGTTTTAAAATAAATTCAGATAATTCATAAAAACAAAAAAGCTCCGGAATTCCGGAGCTTTTTTGTTTTTGGACAATGCCTCTATTTAACTATTAGGATTCAGAATTAATATCGAACGAGGAAAAACGATTTTTGAATTAAAAACTGGATATCTAACATCAAAAAAAGGCATTCGAAAATCCTTTCAAACCAAGGATACGAATACCTTTTTCCCAAAATTAATGTGGACCTTAACTAAAGCTTCTTCAATAGCCCGGTCCTGTCATTAAACTCCATGATAAGCTCATCCCACAATTTCACCTGATTGAATAGCTTATCCCACAAAACACGATCAGTCCATA
>CAZGZO010000086.1:0-10900 GCA_964529695.1 uncultured Lentimicrobiaceae bacterium | reverse complement strand
CTGAAAAACAGGTTACGGTAGCACAAATTGCTCTGGCCTGGCTATTGCATCAACCTGTGGTAACATCAGTGATCATTGGAGCAAATAAGCCGGAACAACTGGCTGCCAACCTGAATTCTGTTGACTTAATACTCACTGAAGACGAATTGAATGCACTGCATGAAGTCAGCAAACTGACCCCGGAATATCCCGGCTGGATGATCGAACGGCAAGGGGCTGACCGGAAATAAAAAGATTTCTTCTTTCTTCTTGGACATAAATTTTTGATACTGATGTTTTTATTGTAACTCATTTAATAAAATCTGGTACACTTTTTGTAATTTTCTATGGTTAGAAAACTTTATTATCAAAAAATTAACCTTTTCAAACCATTAGAATTATGAAAAAGATTTATCTCTCACTCATCAGTTTACTTTTTGCTATTTCCTGCTTCGGTCAGGGTATTGAAGTTTATGGATCATTAAATACCTCAAGTGAACAGCGGTTTCAGCCCGGCTATGGCATCGGAATTCAATATCAGCAAAACCTTAGCCATTCATTTATAGCCGGCCTGGGAGTCACCTATTATTTATGCCACGCTAAGTTTGACCAGGTTCCTTTCATCGATGGGGCTCCTACTTTATTGGTTGGCCAACATATCAAGTCTGATTCACGCCGCTTTGCCGTCAGACTCAACGTTCAGGCTGTTTTAAAAGACAACCAAAACGTCTCTTTAACACTCGGCCCAGCAGTTAGTTACAATGTTTTCTGGGGAACAGATGAAATTCAGGAAAAATCAGGCCAGTCGAACTGGACAAACTATTCCCAGAAAATAGACCAGGTAAAAGATTTTGGTGTTGGCTTAATTTCCAGCATGGAAGTGAAAAATTTCATCGCACCACAACTTTCTCTTTCTTTTTCCATCCGTCCTGAAATTTTAATTGGGAGCAACGAAAAACGTGTAGGCGCCTCTGCTCCTCCCTTTTCAGGCAATTTACTTTTTACAGAATTTCAAGTGGGATTAAAATACCGGTTTAAGAATTAATCATGCAGGAAAACCTATTCCATTAACCAGAAAAACACTGGCCAAATTGCTGGATAAGAATAAAGAATGAAAAGGGTTTCTATCTGATATTTCCGAACTCGTCTCATGGCTATTTAAAACATGGCAATGCTGTATAAATCGCTTGTTAACAAAATAATAAAAAGAAAAATAATTGACATTCGGCTTCTATTTTAGTAATTTAGTAAGCTATAAACGGAAGTGATGGGGAGCGGGTTGCCATATGAATTTCATTTTGACCCCGAAACAAAAATATTTTACAAAAAACACTTTGGAGTTATCACCAAAGAGGAAATATTTAAGTCGTGGGATCATGCCATTGAAAATGACTTAATTCCGAAAGACACAGCAGGTTTTATTGTGGATTTTATGGATGCTCAATTAAATCTTAAATTGCTGGATGTCAAGCATATTCCCATCTATTTTAATTTACACTCAGATATTTTCGGGAACAAGAAGATGGCGATCCTTGTTAAATCCCCCGAAGAAATTGTTGTTCCTGTTTTAATCGAACGTGCACAGAAAAAGTACTTTCTTAAACCCTTTTCCACTGAAACCGCGGCTATAAAATGGATCCTGAGTGAATTAGGCCCCCTATAGACACTGTTTCAAAAATCTTTACTTTTGTCTGTAAATCAGACGAATAATCAAAACCAAAGAAACTATTTCCAAATCATTTAAAATATCTTGTTTTCTGGTTCGTCATTCCAGGTAGAGGTTATGATAAAAACAAAAGAAGAATTTAAGTGGCACAAGAACTGAATGTATCCGAAATTTTCAGGCAATATAAAAGCAGGCTGACAGGATTCATCAGGAAACGTGTCAACAGAACAGAAGACGCGGAAGATATTCTTCAGGAAGTTTTTTATCAGTTAGCTGAAGCAGACAGGTTGATGAAACCTATCGATCAGATTGCAGGATGGCTTTTTACCGTTGCCCGAAACCGGATTACCGATTTATACCGGAAAAAGAAACCGGATCTTTTATCGGAACCCTATTCTGATGACGATGAAGAAGAAGCACTGGAAAACCTGGGTTCTTTATTTGTTGATGATGACAACAACCCGGAAACTGAGTACCTGCGAACTTTGGTGATGGAAGAGTTTGAAGAAGCCCTGAACGAGCTGCCTCCCGAACAAAAAGAGGCTTTTGAAATGAATGAAATTCAGGGCATTCCCTTTAACGAAATTTCCAAATCAACCGGCACCCCGGTGAACACGCTGATATCAAGAAAACGTTATGCTGTTTTGTTTCTGCGGGAACGCCTCGGAATGTTATATGACGAATTAATTAACTTTTAAAATTTAATGCAATGAGAACTATTTCTTCTAGTAGGAAAAAATTTTGGATAGCACCCGTTGTCGTGGCAGCACTTGCTCTGTTTAGCGCTGTAACCATGTTGCTATGGAATGCGCTGATGCCACAGATTTTCCATTTGCCCACTATCAATTATTGGCAAGCGATCGGACTGTTGATACTGGCACGTTTGTTTTTTGGAGGCGGTTTGATGCATCGCAGTCATCGCTCACACGACCCGCGCTGGAACCACAAAATCAAGGATAAATTTGCAGGCATGACTCCGGAAGAGCGTGAGGAATTTTTCAAAAAACTGCATAAATTCCGCCATTTTGTTCACTACTACGATTTTGGTGGGAAAGAAACCGGAAAAGATTCCAAAGAAGAACAGAGTAATGAGTAAGGAACAACACGCGCGCGTTTGCCCGGTAGAAAAAGCCGGGGGTTTGGATAATTCTGTCAGGAGGTTTTTGCAGAACCCACACAAAATACTCAAACCGTACATCAAAAAAGGCATGACTGTCCTCGATTTGGGATGCGGACCTGGTTTCTTTTCTATAGAAATTGCCAAAATGCTTTCTGAATCCGGAAAAGTCATCGCTGCTGATTTGCAGGAAGGGATGCTGGAAAAAGTCAGGGCAAAGATTACCGGAACCGAAATGGAGCAACGAATCATGCTTCATAAATGCCAGGAACACAACATCAATCTGACACACAAAGTAGATTTTATTCTGGCTTTTTATGTGATTCATGAGGTTCCGGATCATGACAAATTATTCAAAGAGTTAAGCTCAATATTAAATCCCGGTGGACTCTTGTTTATTGTTGAACCCAAAGGCCACGTTTCCAAAAAAGCATTTGATTTAATGGTTCATAAGATTCTTGTGAATGAGCTGGAAATTGTAGATAATCCAAAAATTTTCTTTAGCAGAACTGTTGTTTTAAAAAGGAAATGAGTTGTGCCTGGTACAAATAAATATTGAACTATTGATACCACATTTATTTGAGCCACGAATTCGCGAATTTTTATGCGCTCGAATGAATTCAGATTCACCTGAAGGTGAATCCAAATTCGAGGAATATGAAAGTTATGAATGTTCTAAAATCATACTTACAGCTTTAGTAAAATTTATCATTATTTCATTCGTGAATTCGTGGCTACAAAAAAAGACTTGAATCATTTCATCGATTATCAACTTATTCAAATAACTTTCAAAGCTAAAAACCCGGTCATTTCATCCTCCTTTCGTAGCACGACCGGATTTTTGCTTTTTCTTTGCAAAGATTTTCTTTAATAATGACAAAAAAGACCAAAAAACAAGTTCCGGAAAAGAAAAGTCAGGCTAAATTGTTTGCTTTGCTGAAACCTTACAAGGGCATGATCGCGCTTTTGATTGCCTTCACCTTGTTGGGAAACGGAACCAATCTGGTTATCCCGAAAATTATTGCTCAGGGAATTGACGCCTATTCCAAAGGCCATTTTATCCTGAGAACTATGCTTACCGAGTTCCTGGTTGCTGCATTAATCATATTTGTTTTCAGCTATTTACAGTCTATCGTCCAAACTTACGCTTCTGAAAGGGTGGCACGCGATTTAAGAAAAAAACTTTCCGATAAGATTTCCCGGCAGAGTTATGCTTTTATTCAGGAATCGAATCCTTCCCGGTTACTCACCAATCTGACTTCCGATATGGATTCCGTGAAAATGTTTGTAGCTCAAGCGGTTGCAACTATTGTTTCATCGTTGTTTATAATCATCGGAACTTGTGTTTTGCTGCTCACAATCGACTGGAAACTGGCGCTGCCCGTGATTATGATTATCCCAATAATTGGGATTTCATTTTATGTAGTTCTGAAAAAGGTGCGAGTTTTATTCAGACGTTCACGTTCGGTTATCGACTGGCTTAATAAAGTTATTAATGAAAGTATTTTGGGAGCTGCCATTATCCGTGTTATCAATTCGCAAACCCAGGAATACCAAAAATTCATTTCAGCCAGTGATGAAGCCAAAGACATTGGGATTTCGATTGTATCGCTTTTTGCCACATTGATGCCCATCATTCAGTTTGTCGCTAATCTGGCCATTCTGATTATTCTGGCACTGGGAGGTCACTTCGTCATACAAGGAACGCTTACGCTGGGAAATTTTGCCGCTTTCAACAGTTATATTTCCATTCTCATTTTCCCCATTATTGTGATTGGATTTATGAGCAATGTCATTGCGCGGGCATCTGCTTCTTATGAGAGAATAGATCGCGTTATGCAAGCACCTGAAACAGCAGAAAAAGGCACACTGGATAAACCTTTGAAAGGAAATATTGAGCTTCAAAACATTACCATTTCCTATGAAGGAAAGCCTGCACTGAAAGAGGTGTCATTTTCAGTAAAAGCAGGTGCCCAGACAGCCATCATCGGTCCGACCGCGGCTGGCAAAACCCAACTGCTTTACCTGCTGACCGGACTCATAAAACCCGACTCGGGAACCGTTTTATTTGACGGAATTGACCTCAACGAATACAGTAAAGAAACATTCCGCAACCAGATTGGTTTTGTCTTTCAAGACAGCGTATTGTTCAATTTGAGTCTGCGTGAAAACATTGCATTCAACGATCAAGTCACGGATGAATCGCTGGCCAAAGCGCTCGAGACTGCAGAGCTCACAGAATTTGTCAACACTTTACCCAAAAAACTGGATACGCTGATTTCTGAAAGAGGAACCAGCCTGTCGGGAGGTCAAAAACAACGGATTATGTTGGCAAGAGCATTGGCGATGAGCCCGAAAATTCTGCTTTTAGATGACTTTACTGCCCGGGTGGACCGTCAAACAGAACGGAAAATATTGAAAAACGTACAGAAGAATTATCCCGGATTGACCCTCATTTCGGTCACGCAAAAAATCGCATCGGTTAAAAATTACGACCAAATCATTCTGCTGATGGAAGGAGAACTGGTTGCAAAAGGGAAACATCAGCCTTTGCTCGAATCCTGCCCCGAGTATGTTCAGATTTATAATTCACAATTAAGCACAAGTCACTATGAATTACAATCTTAACACACCTACAGAAGAATCGGGAAAAAAGCGGACTGCCTGGAGTTCCCTCAAAACCATTTTTACAGAAATGGTGGAAGAGAAAAGAACTCTGGTCATTGCATTTATCGCCATGGTTATCACGGCAGCAGCGAACCTGTCAGGACCTATCATTATCGGTTACACAATAGATAATTACATCAAAACCAAAGAATTTCATGGGGTTCTGGTGTTTAGCAGTATTTTGCTGGCTATTTACATCATTTCAATCTTCGCCGGTTATACCCAGTCAAAGCTGATGGGAACGGTCGGACAACGCATGCTGTTTACATTTCGCAACAATCTTTTCAAAAAACTGCAGGAACTACCGGTAGATTTCTTCAACCAAAACAAAGCGGGTGATTTGATTTCCCGTATCAATAATGATGCGGACAGGATCAATCAGTTTTTCTCACAATCCCTCATGCAGTTTGTAAGGCTGATACTGATTATGATCGGAGCGGGCATTTTTTTACTTTCGATCAACCTGCCTTTGGGAGCAGCAGCGCTTTCACCAGCCATTTTCCTTTGGCTTTTTACAAAGTTCGCTTCCCCCTGGGTAAAACACCGCAACGCCATAAACCTGAGAAATGTTGGTTTTTTGAGTTCGGAAGTACAGGAAAGCCTCAACAATTTCAAAGTGGTAGTCGCTTTTAACCGCCGCGATTATTTCAGAAAACGGTTTGACGAGGCCAACCAGAACAACTATGATTCTGCTGTTAAGGCCGGGATTGCGAACAACCTTTTTATGCCGGTTTACACACTGTTTTCCAACATCGGGCAGTTGGTGGTGCTGACTTTTGGAATTTATCTCATCTCTACGAACCATTTTACCGTCGGTTTGCTGATAAGTTTCCTGGCGTACATCACCAGTTTTTATAATCCGTTGAGACAATTGGCCGCGTTGTGGGCCAACTTACAGGTAGCTTTGGCTGCGTGGGATCGCATTCTAAGAATCCTCAACATGGAAAACGACATGCCTTACCTGGAATCGAAAGAAACTGAAGACAAGGCTTCACTGATGTCTTTCCGCAAGGTTTCTTTTGCTTATCCCAATGGAAAAGAAGTGCTGCACCACATTGATTTTGAACTTGAAAGAGGAAAAACATACGCTTTCGTAGGCCCGACAGGAGGTGGAAAAACTACAACGGCATCTTTAATTTCCCGGTTGTATGATCCCACCAAAGGAACAGTCATGCTGGACGGTCGCGATATCCGGACATACAGCCGTGATGAACGCACCAAAAAAATCGGTTTTATCCTGCAGGAGCCCTTTTTGTTCAGCGGCACCATCCGCGATAATATCCTTTATGGAAATGAAGCTTACTTTGAATTCAAAAACGGCGAACTGGCAAAAATCCTAAAAGAAGCCGGGTTGGAAACTTTATTAGAGCGTTTTGACAACGGACTTGAAACAAAAGTGGATATCACCGGAGAAGGAATCAGCCTGGGACAGAAACAGTTAATAGCCTTTATGCGTGCAGTTCTGCGCAAGCCTGATTTATTGATTCTGGACGAAGCCACTGCCAATATTGATACTGTGACCGAACAATTGCTGGAAGAAATTCTTCAGAAGCTTCCGGCTACCACGACCAAAGTGATTATTGCCCACCGTTTGAACACCATCGAAAATGCGGATGTGATTTATTTTGTCAATTCAGGAAATATTATCCGGGCAGGTTCGCTTCAGGATGCTATTAAAATGCTAATGGAAGGGAAGATGGCTAGTTAGGTTTGAAAGGTGAAAAGGTTGGAGGGTAAAAGGGTCATTATTAGCACCGGGAAGCTCTATAGAAACGAACGATCATTGCGATGAACTTTGGGGCGGTTGTGGGTTAGCGTGAAGAAGCAATCTCATTCACAAACCGATGGCCCTAACTTTGAGATTGCTTCGTCGTTCCTCCTCGCAATAACGTAAGGTTTTTTACTGATTTTGTGCTGGTTATAAACAATAAAGGCACGCGTTAGAAAAACGCGCGCCAGTAAATTTTTGGTATTGTAGAGAAGCAAACAGAAAAATTTTACTCTGCTTTTCCTTTGATGAATTCATAGAATAAACGAACACCAACTCCGGTTCCACCAATGCCACGGTATTCGCCTCTTTTCTTATCAAGAAATGCCGGACCGGCAATATCTAAGTGAATGTAAGGATAATCCGTAAAATGTTCCAGGAATTTTCCGGCAGTAATGGCTCCTGCTTCGGGTCCGCCAATGTTTTTCTGGTCGGCGATTTCTGATTTCAGCAAGTCTTTGTACTCATCCCAAAACGGAAACTCTACAATTCTTTCGTGAACCTGGTAGCCGGCACGGCTCAAAGCTTCAAACTCCACATCAGATTTTGACTTCATGCCGACCATCGCCATGGGGCCGATTGCATGCGCAGCAGCACCGGTTAAAGTTGCAACATCAACCACCAATTCGGGATCTAATTTCTTAGCAAAGCTAAGCGCATCCGCCAGGATCATCCGGCCTTCCGCATCGGTATTCATCACCTCAACAGTTGAACCGTCGTGCATGGTGATGACATCGCCCGGAGCATAAGCATTGCCGTCGGGGCGGTTGTCGGTAGCAGGAATCAAGCCAATGACATGAACCGGTAATTTTGCCTTTGCAATGGCGTACAAAGCGCCTGCAACAGCAGCTCCACCAGCCATATCACATTTCATGGTATCCATGTATTGTGTAGGTTTCAGACTCAGACCGCCGGTATCATAAACCACGCCTTTTCCTACAAAAACATACGGTTTGGTATTTTTTGCATTTTTAGGCTTCCACTCTATCATTGTGAAAGTGGGGGGCTCAATACTTCCGCGGTTTACAGCCAGGAGGCCACCCATTTTCATACTCTCAATTTTCTCTTTATGAAAAACTTCCACTTTTGCCTTGGCTGATTCCCCCAAGGCTTTCATCTCCTCTGCAAATTTCTCAGCAGTAAGATAGGAAGCCGGCTCATTCACCAAATCTCGGGCTGCGCATACAGCATCCGCAATGGTTTTAACTTCTTTCAGATCCTTATCTGAAATCTGGCTGTCGTAAACATCAACCTCTTTCAGGGAACATGTATTTTTACTGTCTTCCTTTTTATATTTCGTAAACTGATAACTTCCCAGCAGCATGCCTTCTACAAAAGCCAGTTCTTCTTCCTTGGCGGCATGTACATTATACACGACAACTCTTTCCGATTTTGCTTTATTCAGAAGCTGCTGCGCTTCGTCGCCTCTTACACGAAAGGATTCCAGACGGGTATAAAGCGTCCCCGAAAGTTCGCCATACACAATCACCAGCAAATTTTTATACCTGTTTACAGGAATGACCTTGTTTTTGTCGCGATGTTGCTTTCTCACGTATGCGATTTCATCATCCGTAAGGCCAAAAGAGGTTAAGTCTTTCCCATCTTTCACTAAAAATATGGTGTCTGCCGCTGTGGGTTTTCTGAGGGCTTTGCCTAACAATGTTATCATGAGTATTCTCTTTTAAAGATGCAAATATAAACGGATTTAGAAAAATCCACACATTTATTTATTGCTGAGATTCTCTCTGATTTTTTTGATAACTTTTTTTGAAGCTCCGGAATTATCTCTTACATAGCATTTTGCGACCTCGGAAGCATGCTTGTAAAACTCAGAATCAGTGCGCAACCGGTCGGTTAATTCAGTGAATTTTTTAGGATTTTTAACATTAAAGCCGCCTCCCACTTCCAATAAATCGATGGCTTCCTGAAACCGGCGATAGTTTGGACCAAAAAGTACAGGAAGTCCGTAAACAGCAGCTTCCAACAGGTTATGTATGCCCACACCAAAACCGCCTCCCACATAGGCTATGTCTGCATACCGGTACAATCCGGAAAGCAGTCCCATCTTGTCCATTACCAGGACATTAGTTTCGGAAAGTTTCTTTTTATCACTTTGCGAATAACGCACCGTAGAAAACCCCTCATATTTTTTCAGAATCTCCGAAATATGATTTTCATCGATTTTATGCGGTACCAGCAGCAACTTGAAATGCTCCGGTTTGGAATTCATATAATCCAGTAAAAGGTCCTCATCCGGCGGCCAGGTACTGCCTGCCACCAGCAATTCATCGTTTCCCTTAAATATTTCAACATCTGGCAAATCAAAAGAGGTATCCAACACTTTCAAAACACGGTCGAAACGGGTATCTCCGCTAATTTCATGGTTTTGAATACCAATTTGCGAAAGCAACGCATCCGAAGTTTCATTCTGGACAAAAAACCAGGTAACTTTTCGCAGTTGCTTCCGGAACCAACTTCCGTAAAACCGGAAAAAATGTTGTTGTTTTCTGAAAATGGCAGAAACGAAAAATAAAGGAATACCGGCTTTGTGAATTTCATCAATGTAATTGAACCAGTATTCATATTTAATGAAAACCACCAACTTAGGTTGAAAAATCTTCATAAACCGACGAGCATTGGCTGCTTTATCCATGGGAAGATAAAACACGTAATCCGCCAGCTCATAATTTTTCCGCAGCTCATACCCTGACGGGGAAAAGAAAGTCAGCAGGATTTTATAATCCGGAAAATCTTTTTTAAAAGCTTCCATCACCGGCCTGCCCTGCTCAAATTCTCCCACGCTGGCGCAATGAAACCAGGCAATTTGATCGCTTTCGCCAACGGCTTCTTTCATTTTCCGGAATTGCCCTTTCCGACCTGCCATGAACTGTTTAGCCTGCGGATTAAAAACAGAGGCTACCCGGATGAGCGCCGCATAAACATAGATGAAGAAATTGTATATCAGTTTCATTTCCGGACCAATAGAGTAAACGGTCTTGATTTGTTGCTGCAAAGATAGAAAATTGGAAGCGTAGAGACGCAAGATTTTGCGTCTCTACATATGTGGCATTCGTGTTTTAATGCATACTGAGAATAATTTTTCAGAGAATTTTCTAAATTCGTGGAATAAAAACCATTGAAGATGTGTATATGCCCTTATTTGCTTCAGATATTTCATCTCTTTTTTGCAAAAACCAGGAGCTTGTTAGGGGTAAATTAATTTCATAAATATATGAATATTAAAAATTTAATAAACAAAAACATATAAGGAATATACAGACAAATTGATTATATACATACGTTGGCAATAATTTAGAAAATAGGAATGGAATTTTTAGGAAAACATTTTAGTACAAAACATGATTACGAATTTGATAAAGTGGAATCACCTATCGAACAAACCTTCCTAAATCATTTGACTAAATACTTGTCTGAAAAAACCGAAATAATAGTACAACTACCAATTAAAACAATAAGCGGAAATTTTAGAGCCGATATTGCCTTAAAAAACAATAATAGAATCATAGTTATAGAATGTGATGGAGAAGAATTTCATACCAAAGAAATGGATGATTGGTATGATGAATGGCGAGATGCTTTAATTTTATTTCAACAAAGTGCAGAAACTATTTATCGAATTAAAGGAACCGATATTTACAACAACATCAATTCTCTAATCTATTTAATATACAAGTTTGAGCCA
>CAZGZO010000085.1:1289-10953 GCA_964529695.1 uncultured Lentimicrobiaceae bacterium | reverse complement strand
AAGAAACCCTTGGCGATTTTACTTTTGCTCATTTTGATTTAGTTTTTGTAGTTGATGAATGAGGTCATTGGCAGAAAACCCGTAGCTGAAAGCAATAGAGGAAAACTCTTTGCAGATTTCAATAAGTTTATCATTCCTTTCTTTTTCGGAGATATGTGGTACCTGTTTGCTGATAAAAGTGCCGGTGCCTTGTTGCATTTCCAGGACATTTTTGGTTTCGAGTTCCTGATAAGCTTTGGAAATAGTACTCAAACTAACTTTCAGATCAACAGCGAGGCTGCGCACAGTGGGAAGTTGCTCTCCGGTTTTCAGATTACCGGAGGCAATTCCGAATAGGATCTGGTCAATTATCTGACGATAAAACGGCGTCCCTGTTTTGGGGTCCAGTTTAAAGCTAATCATGGGTTCAAGTAATTGGGTATCTGGTAGTAAAGATACGTTTTATATGGCTGTTTTCCAAATTTATTTTTGAAGTCTGCATGTGTGTTTGTTGAACCGTCATGCAGCTTTCCCGAAGTGGATGCAATGGTCTAATCGTGGAAGTGTCTGATAAGAAGTTGACGAGTGTTCTGTGCGGCCTTATTCTCCTATCATAAAAGACAGCGAAATTGAAAAAGAATTGGTTTTTACCTTGTCTTTCTGTGGATCAAATGCTTCAAGATTTGCTATTCCGAATTCATCCTGGAACAAAAGTCGAAGAGATTTGAATTTAAATCCCAATCCAATATCCCCACCATAGTCAAAACGTTTTAAATCTATATTATAACGGATGGGGCTGGAAAAATCTTTATAGGAAATATTTCCTCCCACACCGCAGGCAATATAGGGCCCGCCTAAAATGAACATTTTGAGCTTTCCCAAATTATATCCAAACATCAAGTTAACAGGTAATTCAAGAAAACTGGGTGATGCTTTTACATAGGAGCCATTGTTTTTGGCTTTGTATCCCTTGGTGGTATATATTATACCGGTTCTTATTGTCAGTGTTTTATATAAAGGAATCTCAGAAACTAATCCTATATGATAGCCTGTCAATGAGCTGTGTATAACAATGGGATCAGGAGAGTGTAATACCATGTTGGAAAAATTAATCCCAACATCTGGTCCTAATTTGACTTGTGATTTTGCGTTGACAACTGGAAATAAAACTGAGAGGAAAAGGGATAATCTTAAAAGGTATTTGACCTTGTAGAAATTCATAATTATTAACTTTTACGGCTTTTACATAAAATTGGGGGCAAGTTATTATTTTTTTTCAAATTTTTACTGAGTGAGGTTGTTCCGTGACTATTTCAAGGACCAATTATATATAATTTCCGTTTGATTATTTCTAAAAAGGCAGAAACAATATTTCCGATTTAGATTAAAATGTCATCTTCAGAGTTAGGAAATCATTCCTGACTGAGGATTACCCTGAGGAAGTTCCTGAGGCAGCATAAAACTAAAGGTGGAGCCTTTTCCAACAGTGCTCTCAACCCATATTTTCCCACCATGCATCTCTATAAACTCTTTGCAGAGCAATAGACCTAATCCGGTTCCGTTTTCCTTTTGAGTCCCGGTATTTGAATATGCATTTTCAATCTGGAATAATTTATCAATGTCTTTTTGCCGGATACCGATTCCATTATCCTTTACAGAAACAATAATTTGATGGGACTTTTTTTCGGCAAGAATTTTTATTTCACCATCCGTTTTAGTGAATTTTATACCATTGCTTATCAGATTTCTTAAAATAGTACTTACCATGTCAAAATCGGCTGTTATTGGAAGGTCTTTAGGGAGGCTCTTAGAAATACGGATAGATTTTTGTGACGCCCAACTACTCAGTAAATCAGATACTTCATCAACTAAACTTGTAAATTCAAAATATTGCGGATTAAACTTAATCTTGCCAGTTTGTGATTGGGACCAGATAAGTAAATTGGTAAGCAAATCTGTTATCCGTTGGGAAGATTTCTGAATGACTCTGGCATTTTTTTCCAGTTCTTTATAATCTTGATTGTGAATTTGTTCCAGTAACAGGCCGCTGAGTCCGTTGATGATGCTCAAGGGGCTTCTTAAATCATGACCGATGATTGAAAAGAATCGATCTTTTGTGGCATTCAACTCTTTCAGGCGGGCCTCACTCTCCTGCAAAGCCTGCTCGGCGCGTTTGCGCTCTGAAACATCTCTTACATTTAAAACTACCGCGCGAATGGCCGGATTGTTAATTTGATTGGTTCCGAAAGATTCAAGATAAACCCAGCCTCCGTTTTTGTGTCGGTGCCGGTATTGTACCCCGCCATGTTCATTCTTTTCAATAATGTCCTTTAACCCTTTTATGGCTTTCTCCCGGTCTTCAGGATGAATCATTTTCTCAATCACCGGAATATGAGTCAATTCTTCCGGTTTGTAGCCTAATATTTTCTCACACGACTCACTTACATATCGCTGCATGCCATCGCTGTCCAGCAAAACAATGATATCAAACGAATTCCGGATAAGCTGAGTGAACTTTTCATCTTTTTCTTTTAAAAGTTCGTCAACTCTTCTTTCCAATTCCTGATATGTGGGTTTATTCCCCATACTGCAATAATTGTTTCAAAGTTGGATATTCGGGCTTCCAAAAAGGGCAATGGTTTTTAGGTCTAATTTTAAGCTCTACGCAAATATAAATTAACTTCAGGAATAATCAAGATAAACTTAAACTATAACAAACTACAAGAATCCTATAGATTAGCGACATGAATAAATATCTAAACTGTCTTTTCCCCACAAACTAAGGCCACAGGACAAATACTGCATTTTTTCGTGCCAGGCTGCCGCTCAAATTCTTTATTCCTGATTTTTTCAAAGTCACCTTCTAATTCTAACATGATGTTTTTTTTGTCTTTAGGCTCAATAGATACTTTTTCACGATCTTCGAGATAATAAGCTGAAAGTTTGACTTCTCGGTCGGGAAAGGCCAGACTATAGTGGTTTAATTGATTCACGGTATACGCTTCCAATAAAGGGTTACGTTTGTGTTTAAACTCAACGATTTCCAATTGTCCGTCTTCATCTTTCTGAACCAAATCCAGTTTTCCGGTAAGAACATTTTCGCCACTGGCTGTCATAAAAGGATATTCAGCTTGCAGGAGTTGATGTTTCCCGTTCATGTTTGTCAGCGTTCTGGCATAATCCAGGAAGACTTCACAATTTTTCTTCCGTTCCTTTTCTTTCTCCTTTTCGCTTCCGAACGGAAATATCCAGCAACGGTCGAAAATGCGGTTCAAGATATTTTCGTCAGTATATTGGTTGTCAAGAATCAGGCGGTGCAAGACTTCCAGTGAGCGATGCAGGCTTAATCCTGAAAACAGAGGTTGTATGGCTTGTCCTTTAAACCGGTAACGATGATTGAAGTTATACCTTCCAGGACAAAATCTGTAGTCGTAAATTTCAGAATGGGAAACATGTAGTACCCTTCCCGACGAGGATTTAACACGCCGTGGAACCTTTTCAACTTTGTAAGGTTCTTTCTGTACAATTTTTATTTTTCCAAGTTCGTGGATAAAGTCAGACTGATTGTTTTCTTCTGTAAGCATGTAAACCCCTTTGGCTGCCCGTGTTATGCCCACATAGAAAATTCTGCGTTCTTCTTCCATGTTCATGTTTTCTTCGGCTACATCATATTTTCTTCCTTCGGGACCTTTTAAGATAACACCTTTTGTCCTCTGCCGCGGACCGGGTCGATATCCCATCGGGAAATATCTTTTGGTAACATCTGCAATAATAACATAATCGAATTGAAGTCCCTTGGATTTATGAATTGTCATCAGGTGTACCGAGTCGTTGGCTTCCACATCAGCCTGGTCGATACCGCCATCCAGCATCTCACAGTATTGGTTGAAAAAATATAATTTATCACTCAACAAAGAGCGGTTGTCTTTTCCTTCATAAGATGCAATCAGTTCGGAAAAAATTCCCAGATTTCCCAGGCTGGTATCATCATTTTCCAGCTGATTCAACATGTCAATCCCCTGCAACATGCTGTAATACATCTCCAGCAAGGAATTGTAATGATTTTCATAGAGTTGTTGATGCCAGGATTCAATTTTTCCCCTCATGACCTCTTTATCCGAGATTCCTGCTTTTTTGAAAAAGAGCGTATAATTACGGCCTTTGATTTCAAGTTCTTCCTTTTGGATAATTCCAAACAATTGGAGTAGGCCTTTAATTTCATCGGTCCTGAAAAAGCTTTTGTCAGAAGTAATACTGCACGCGATACCTTCTTCTTGTAAAATTTTTTTGAAGATTGGACCCGGTTTCCTCACCGAGCGGAATAAAATAGCTACTTGCGACAGATTCGTAATGTGTCCTTCAGTTTTCATTTGCCTGATAAGTCCTGCTGCCTTTCTTGCCTGATCTTTTTCATCTTCACAAAACACCAATGAAATAGGATCCCCCTTTTCATTGTTACTGAAAAGTTCTTTTTTGATGCGGTGATTGTTATGTTCGATCAGGTTTTTTGAAGCTTTCACGATTTTTTTGGAAGAACGCCTGTTTTCATTTAACCGGAAAACACTGGCGCCGGGATAACGGTTTGTGAATCTTGTGATATTGGTTACTTCCGCACCACGGAAACGGTAAATACTCTGGTCGTCATCGCCCACTACAAAAAGATTGCCGTTTTCTCCGCAAATCTGTCGGAAAATGCGATCCTGAACGGGGTTGGTGTCCTGGTATTCATCTACCATGATGTATTTATATTTTTTACGGACTTCGTCCAGTATCTGGTCATATTTCAACAAAGCTTCAGCGTAGCTGAGAATAATCGACTGGTCCATCATACCATTGTCGAGCAAAAGTTGCCAGTATTTCGGGTAGCTTGCAATGATGTTGTCTTCAAAGCAGCGTGGCTTTTGAGATTTGATGATCTTGAAAAAGTCGAGTTGCGTCGCACTGTCTTCAGCACCCAGAATTTCTTCCGAAAGGAAATTATAAATCTGAAGTACTTCTGTGTAATAATCAAACAAACCCAGGTTGAACCGCTTTTCTCCATCTTTCAGACGACTGTTTTGCCAGTATCTGAAGAAGCGTTTAATATTGAGAAATTGCTCCCCTGAATGCCGGTAAATAAAAAGCATTTGATCGCCTTCTTCCACAGGCGTATAGGTCTCTTTGAGAAACAAAATCCGATGCTGATATTGCTTCAGCAGCGAAAAACAAAAAGAATGTATGGTGGAGATTGTAAGTTCAGACATGATCTTATCCACGTCATCGCGATCGGAGAAACGTTCCCTTAACCGAACCGTCAATTCATCGGCAGCTTTGTTGGTAAAAGTGGTTACGAGGATGTTTTCCGGATCAATTCCTGCATTGTTAATGAGGTTGAAAACACGGTTTTCGATGACGTATGTTTTTCCCGAACCAGGCCCTGCAAAAACAATACCGGGGCCATCAACATGATGAATGGCTCTATCAGCATTTTGCTCCTTTTTCTTTTTTTCAGGACGGATTTTGTCCGCCGGTTTTGATTCCTCAACAGCGGTGAGTATATGATAGATTTCTTTCGGAGAGCTGGGCGATTCATAATCCTCATAAAACATATCGACACTCTTCAGAATATCTTCCGAAAGGTTTTCCCGGGCAGTGGCAATTATTTCTGCAGTAAGGTTTTCAATATCTTTGTCGATAGTCCAGTATTGTTCTACTAATTCATGAGGTATTTTCGGGTGTATGTCGCTTAATGTTAGTGCAATGAAATACATGTCTTCGTTAAAACCATCCGGGCCGTAAATCAGCTCAGGCATAAAATCTACAGGACTAATAAGATATTCAATGGCAATGTAGAGATGGGTCAGTGTGACGTTATTTATTTTCCCTGAAATGGCAATGTTGTAGCAAAACATGTACAACTCCGGAAGTCTTGTAAAATAATAGGACCAAGGTTCTGAAATCAGGTTTTCCTGCTCCAGGCTGGAATCAACAAATTGTTTTAATTCACGGTAATAATCTTCAAAATAAGCCTTCATGGTATCTTTGTTTAGGTTTCTGGAAATAATTAGAAGGAGGTAACGGCATGCTGTGTATGTCGTAAATGAAAATAATTGGCTCGGTATCGGGATAGAAAAAGAGCATTTTATCCACTTAACGCGTAAAGATAGAAAAATTTTGGAAAATAATGGTATTCTGGTTATTAGGACTTTGGTTGATGTTAAATAATATTCCAGTTCATTTACATTAACGTGAGTTCGATATAACTTTATTCATCTGGGCTAAAGCCCGGCTCTCGTTCCTCCCCCTTTTACCCGGCATTCCTGACTGCCGTCAGGCAAGTAATGCCGGGCTTAGTGATTAATAGATTTACTATCTGATAAAAAAATAACTAATACGGGCATTTATGCCCGTTACGTTTGAAAATGCTATCTGGCTTTAGCCAAAACTAATCTCTCTTTTATCCCATTTTACATAATATACAAAGGCTTTGTTTAAGAATAGATTGAGAAAGACTGCTATCATTCATTCAGTTGTGATGGGCCTTTGTATTTTCAAGCGTTTCTTATATCGAACTCACGTTAATATGAGCCTTTTACGATGGCAATGGCCCCGATTTTGAGCAGTAGATTCGCGTTTTTTTTATAGGCAAATTATTCTCTTTAATCCCAATGCTATTAACCCTTAAGAAACATCACGGCAATATGACTTTTTTTAAAAAACCAAGAAAGCGATGATGATGTTTCCTTTTCATATGATATCCTTTGCGCCTCAAAAAAACCGTAAGCGAAACTTCAAATACACCGTTTCTCATTTTGTTAAAATAGCCGCCGGTAGACAGGTTCGCAATACCCATTTCGTATTTCCCTGAAATCTGAAGGGAAGGTGCATCCAGGCCTATTCCGATATCCAACCCGCAATCAAATCTTCTAATCATGCGATTCGTGGAATTTCCTAAATTCATGTTTGTAATAATTGCACCATATTGAACATCTCCATGAATCGCATAAGCGAAATAAGGCCCTGCAGACAGGAACAATACAGGGGCAATTACGTTTTTAACCATTATATTAACGGGTACCTCAAGATAACTTGGAGTTATTCGAAAAGGAGTGCCGTCAACATTATATCTGGAACCTTTCGAGGTAACTTCAACGCCGGTTTGCAAGCCGAGGTTTTTTGCTAAATTGAATTGCACATCCCAACCTACATGGAAAGCAGCTAAAACAGCAGGTGTTAAACCAATACCGTCCTTAGACGATTTGAATGACATTTTTGCGAAATTAATTCCCGCACTGGGACCTGTTTTGATATGGGTTTGAGCCTGAACTGTTGAAAATAAAATCAGGAATACAAAGGTTAGTCTTAAAGGTTTTTTCATCATTATTAGGTTTGGATAACGGAATTTCAAAGTTAGCTTTTATTTTGGTTGTCAGTCCCTGTTTTAGTCAACCGGTTGCCAGTGGGTTTTCCCGGATTATTCTTCCTGGGAGACCTGAATCAGCCGTTTCCCAATCAAATTCAGCTTGTATTCTCTGATAGATTCCGGAGAAAGAATTTCACCGTTGGGACTTTCAAAATACAAGGCATCAAACGGACACTGCACGATGCATGCTCCGCACTGAACACAGTCGTCAAGTCTGGGAATTGTTGCTGAACGTCCTTTTTTCACATCAAAGCAATTTTTTGGGCAAACGGCTTCACAAGATGCGGCTCCTTTACACTTGTCTTTGTTAAGAACAACTTTCAGGTAACGATCTTCATGGAGGCCGCTTTTGTAAACCGGCGTACTGCCCATCAAATCGATACTGATGAGCAGAAGGATAGCCAGAGAAGTAAAACCCCATCCCAGAACAAATCCAGTGCTAAAATGCCAAGAGACCACGCTTCCTGTTATGAGAATCGTTATGAAAATAAGCCAGGTTACGACCGGAACAAAACCCAAATCAAAAACAGCGGTAAATCTGCTGAAGCCTACTGTCTTTTTCTTTCTGCTGTACCATTTTTCGTAAAGTGGAAAAGCCAAAAACAATATAAACGACCAACCCCAGATTGCAATATTTAATGGTAAAAGTACCGACCCGTTGAATGGAAAAACAAGCACAGAAGCAATCACAGAAAAAGGAAAGGCCCACATCAGTGCCATTTCAATACGCTGTGACAAGGGGAAAGCTACCTGCCGCATTTCAGTTGTTTTTTCGAATTTATTTTCAACAAATTCAGGAATATCTTTGGCATAAACCGGCCCCCAGATGGTTTTCCAACCGGTCTTTTTGTGAATCACTCTGTCCTGGATTCCGGTAGCAGCTAGCTGTGGCATGACAACAGTTCTGTGGTCAACCAAATCTTCAATGCCGCTTGTTTTGATAACTGAAATCACATTGTGATTGGTGAAATGTCCGCCGGTGGCCGAGCACCAGACATTATCCCCTTTGCTGTTGGCAACAAGTAGATAGGCGTTCATCCCCTTTAATGATTTTTTGACTCTTTCGACCGTTACAGCAAAATTACAAGTCAGGAAAACGGGCGAATTTCTGTCGGGATGACCGATAATACGCAATCCGGTCTTACAGGGAAGTGGAAATCCTCTGAGCAGTGTCCCGATAATATTGATAAAAATGTACCGGAAATAATTCATGAATCAATTGTTTTAGGTTTGATGGCTTTGAGCTCAATGAAATCCTGCATTTTATTGTATCTCGTTGATTCAATTTTAAATCCGGCGTGTTGAACTTTTTCGGGAAGATTCCTTACTGCATGGGTGCTTGTTTGTGTCAAGATATAAGTAATGGTTTTGACCGTAAGTCTCACGGAAAAACTCAGCAGTTTTAAAAAAAAGTTCCGGGCGATGGTTTCGTCTGCAAGCAACAGCAATCCGCCGGGTTTCAGTATCCGGTTGACCTGCTTCAAAGCATAAGTTTGCTCATCTTCAGAAAGCTCCGAAAAACAAAGCCCGCTCATGACTACATCCAAAGATTCGGACTCTATACTTTCCATCTCAGCTACACCGGCTTCAAGAAATTGAATATTTTGGGTCAGTTGAAGTGCCTCTGCACGTTTTCTGGCGATATCCAGCATCTGTGGATTGATATCCAGACCGGTAACGCTGGCTCCGCGGCTGGCAGCTTTCAGCGTTAATGCACCAGTTCCACAGCCAATATCCAACACATTTTGTCCTTCTTTGATGGAGGCGAGGAGGCGATCGTAGGCCTTGCCCAATTTGCCGAAAGAGAGCAGATTAATACCTTTATCGTACCGGTTAGGTGCGGACTCCAGTATCTTCATGAAGGCATACGTGCTCATGTTACCTGATTTGATAGGTAAAAGTACCAAAAATGGTTTAGTAAAAAATGGTACACTGATCTATTAAGATGGTTATGATCCTTTATGATTTGTCTGGAGGGAACCAAAATGCCAGGAATAATTTTTTTAAAAGGCTAGCTGATCCTTATAGTTTCTTTGATTAATTATGATCTTTCTTATGAGGCGAGCTCATAAGTGGGAAAACAAAGTAAAGGCGCGGTTGCAGCGTGTGCCTTCTATTACTTAATTATTCAGTGTTTTTGGGTTGAGTTGCTTAAATATTCACAACTTATTTTGTAGCCACTAATTGCACTAATTAACACGAATTCAGGTTCACCAAAAATGGTAAATCTGAATTCATACGTTTTGTAAAGATCTCGTATTATGACTTCTTTCTGACCGACCC
>CAZGZO010000085.1:0-1189 GCA_964529695.1 uncultured Lentimicrobiaceae bacterium | reverse complement strand
CTGAATTCATACGTTTTGTAAAGATCTCGTATTATGACTTCTTTCTGACCGACCCACGTCGTTCAGATCAATACTTCCGACTTCTGACTTCGGTCTTCCGACTTCCTAATAAGTAATCAACTTAGCACGGCGAATAGAATCCTTCTGGGCTTCCGTCCAGTGGTAATTGCTTTCGTAAATTCCATGTGTTTCCCAATCGCCGTAAACGGGATTCGGTAATACGATGTATTTGTTTCCAAATTCGTTTTTAAGACTGTCGGTAATGGCATTTCTTCTTTGGGTACCCTGGTGGTCAAACAAGTGGTTCAGATCAGACATATTGTCTCCGATGTACATTACAACGTGGAAAGATTTTCTTACTTTTTCTCTCCTTAAATGTTTGCTGCTGGTTCCGGTTCTTAAAAGGAAATGTTCTTTGTTAACGTATGGAAATCCCAACTTGCTCAGATTCTCCATGGTTGGTTTCAGAAGACTTTCTCTTCGGTTTGAAATATAAAACACCTGTACGCCTCTTTTTTTAGCATATTGCATGAACGCCACGGCTCCGGGAACAGCTTTGGCTTGTGCCCGATCGACCCATTGCTGCCATGTTTTCTGTGAGTATTCTTTATTTTCCAGCGCTAATTTTGCATCAGCAGGACTGTTATCCAAAATGGATTCATCAATATCGGTGATGATTGCCAGCGGCTTTTTCCAGTGCGATTTTCTTTCCAAAGCCAGGTTCAAACGGCTTTTAGCCACATTAAAAGCCTGATAACACAAGGCCCTGTGCTCAGCAGCCAGTTGCTGCCATAAAATGGCCTGCATCATGTGCTCTCCTGCAGGAACGTTATATTTTGTTTTTTGAGTTTCGGTGTTTTTGTTGGACGTTGAAGTTGTGTTGCATCCTGCTAAAATCAATCCGGCAACAACCAGGGTAATAATTCTGCTTTTCATTTTGGTATTTTTTTAAAACTATTTCCCTATTTCCATTTCTTACGGGTCATAAGGGGAGCCAAATTTAGACAAAATCCCATATTTAAAAATGGAATTTTGGTATTTCAGGAAAAATGGAAAATAGATTAACCAAAAATGCCGCAAGCTGCTTATTTATTCTGATTCAACGCTTTTATATTCGTAATTTGCGGAGCTTTATTAAAGTGAAAAAATTACAGCTATGTCCGATCAGAATAATTTCCTTGAATGTTCT
>CAZGZO010000084.1:0-11051 GCA_964529695.1 uncultured Lentimicrobiaceae bacterium | reverse complement strand
CTTTTGGTTGAGTATATTTTAAATCTCTTTATTAGTAAAGATCTTTATGGCAATCTACGCAATTTTGAGTCTTCCATGCTTCTCCCGTGTCGACAGGATGTTTAAATTTCAGAGATTCTTTTCCATTAGCGTATTCCATATGCCCGGGCGTTCCTTCTGCGGTAATATTGTGACATAAGTCACAGCGCCTGGATATAGTCCTGCCATTGCTGCTTCTGAAAGAACCGTTATGACATCTGAAGCAACCAATGGTTTCTAAATGACCAAGATAGTTAGGATGTGCACGCCAGCTGGCTTTCATCTTGGGGAAGATGTTTGCTTCGTATTCATCCTGTAAAACAGTGATGGTTTTGTTGATCAAGGCTCTGCTTGTGTCATATACCTTCGGATAATTTTCCTTGTAGTAGTTAGCAAATTTGACCTTGATAAACCGTTTGGCACTATCAACCGTTGGGAATGTGTTGTCATATAGAATAGCCATGGCTTCCGTTTTAACATCCGGAAGTTTTCTCGAGATTTTCCCTTGGGTTACCGCTTCATTAAAGAAATGGTTTGGGGACTTGAAATCGTGAGAAGGCCTGTTATGGCAGTCGATACAATCCATGGTCCGGTGCTCGAATTTAGCCATTTGCTTTTTGGTATACATATTAGCCGTGTCCTTGTAAACCGTAACTTTTCCTGTTTTCAGGTTGGTATAAATAACCTCGGCAATGGTGTCACGTTTTTCGTTGGCGGAAACATATTCTATTTTCACCTCAGGATTAACATGCCAGTGAATTCCACTTCTCAGACCTTTGGCTTGTAAATCCGGGCCGGTTTTCATAACCAGGGTCATATCATATTCAGAGGTGTTTTCGTCGGCCAGATAGTATTTCTTATTGATAATCTCCCGGTTATAGAATTTCTGCGGCCAGTGGCATTCCTCACAAGTCTCCCTTGCTGGACGCAGGCTTTTTACAGGAGTTGCAATGGGTGTTGGCCAGGAATGCGTCATTTCTGCATACACCTGACGCAATCCGGATAACTTTGACTTGACATACCAGGTAGCTCCGGAACCAACGTGACACTCCACACAATTTACCTTGGCGTGAGGAGAGTTCTGGTGCGTTGTATATTCAGGCGCCATTACATTGTGACATAACATACCGCAGAATTTATTGGATTCTGTGATATGGAATGCAGTATAACTTCCCAATGCCGTAAATAAAATAAATACAGCTGTTCCCAGAGTAAAAATAAAAACGACCAGACGCTGTGAAGGGTCGTTTAAGTCAACTTTCGGAAATTTTGCTTTTGCATGTTCCGGATCCTTTTTGTCTTTTCTGAATTTTCTCCATGCTCCGATTGGAATCAGCAACAAACCAGCCACTAAAAATGTAGGCATGATGATGTAAGTAAACAATCCTAAATATTCACTTACCTGGGTCGGGAACAATGTAGAGATCAACATCAGAAAGATGATGATGAAAAGACTGACAGCTGCAATTACAGCACCTATTGCGGTGGTCCAACTATAAAATGATTTTGGTAATTTTTTCATGTTATTTAACTTGATATATATATTAGGTTAAGTTCAATTCAAGCTTATCTTATAAGATTCCATGAAAATTGAATTACAAAATCTGGTAATCCTCCCTTAGATTCTAGTTTATAAGATATTACTTACCAAAAAGGTAAACAGGTAATTCCCCCACCACGTTTACGGGCAGGAGAATCACCTGTGGATATCATCAATAACTTTTTAAAATCCTTTACCAAACCTTGTTTACAATAATCCTTTTCAAAAACTTCTTTTTAGAAGTTCCACAATCTTGTGATGGTGAATCCTAACATCAAATCACCTTTTGTCCAGTCATTTTGATTATGCATGTAGATTTGCTGAGGAAGAATTCCGCTTGCTGTCGTCAGATAAATCTGGAACGAGTGGCCTGCAGTTTCAACCTGATATCCAATGCCGAAGTTCGGTTTTGCCGAATTTGCAGAGGAGAAACTTGTTTCCTCTGAAATGCTTTGAATTTTCAAAGGCACATCGTATTGCAAAATGATGGATGATTCTGTGGTGAATTTAATTTGTGCGATTCCACCTACACCAATAACATCGTGATTCCCTCCCACAGGCACCATGTTAAAGTGGGTGAAGCTTCCTGTAAGTTCCAATGAAAAATGGTCACAGAATTTTCTTGAAACTAATAATTGTCCAAAATAAGCATATCTGTTTCCAAATTTGTACTTTTCTCCAAAATTTGTATTTGCGCGTCCGTCTATGGCAAAATCTCCATACAAAGCAACTCCAACAGGCATACTGTTAGATTTTGTTTGTTGGAAAAGGATATATTTTGCAGAAAAGTCGCTGTACATATTGGTTTTGGTAATTCCATAACCAAGAGTAAGATGTTTAATTGGAGTATAGTTGATGGCTAAGCGAACATTGGCACCTGGAGCATAAAGACCATAAAGGTCATGTATTTTATTGGCATTAACCAATCCAAAACGGTGCTGAATGAATGCTTCCAATGTTTTTGCTGGAGTATCAAGGGTGGTTTGGTTATCGATAAGGACTTCACTATCCCAGACTCCATACACCGGCGTATTGTCTTTTTTGGTTTTCGTATCTGCATTCTGGGCAAAACTACTACCCACAACCAGGAAAGCCAGTATAAAACTTATTAATAATTTTTTCATCCGTTTATAGTTTTGTCATGAAAAAATAATTTTTCAATCTTTTCATATTCGGTTTTAATCTTTATTTAATTATCCTTAGCACCTTGTTTAATCCATTGCAGTATTAGTGCAGCTTCTGAAGCTGAATATTTCTGCCAGGTATGAGCAGATGTATTATCCGGATTGGGCTCCCAGTAAATCAAACTTGATTCAGGATTTGTGGTGTCAACCAGGTTCATGCTCATAATACTCTGATAGGCACTTCCGGGTTTCAGGTCAGGATTTTCATTAACTCCGTCGTGACAAGCTACACAGTTATCGGTACCCGTAAAAATGGGCTGGATATCCGTAGCAAAGCTGACTTTTTTCTGTGGATTAATCGGTGTCACGTATGGATTTTCATACTGACATGAACTAAACGCACCCAAGAATAACAGAGAAATAAAAATTAAGAAATAATTATATTTTTTCATCCTTTTATTTTTTTAAGCTTTTAAACAAGAAAAACAACTTGACCGCTTCTTTTCCAGGAGAAATTGTATAGTTACGATACATAGCCTTTCTCGTTTATAGTCAGATGTTTTCTTTCAGAACAGATTTAGCGAAAAAGCCGCACGGGCAGCATCATATTGTTGATGGCTCCCGTACGGCTTAGTTCATTAAAATCTTATTTTAAACTATTTAAATAGTCAATACTTCCTTGGAGAAGGTCTCTGGTATAGTCAGCATTGTGTACACCCAAACTTCTGTCCATTTCAATCAGGTCATAGTTCCAGTAAGCTCCTGCAACACCAGCTGGATATTTACCAGTATTTAATCTTCCGGTGGAAGATAAAACGCCATGGTTTATCAACGCTGTTTTAAGCTGATCTAACTGAGCCTGAACACCATCCTGAGTAGTTTGGATTTTGTTTATGAATCCTGCACCTACTGTGTGGCAACCAGTACATCCATTTGTATTAATGTTAGCCGGGGCAGAAGTAGCTCCATCATATGCAGGATACATTTCCATGTTGTGACCACCGTCGTGTTCCAAGTTGTGTCCAACAGCAGCAGGTGCCATGTGACAGGTAACACAGCCGTCAGTAATCTTAGTGGTATGTGGAGAGTTGCTGTAATTTACGCCAGCATATTCGTATCCACCTGCACCACCTAAAACGTTAGCTTGTGGACCATGGTGAGGGCCCCAGTAAGCTGAGCTGATGTTTACAGAGTCGTTGCTAATTACAAAGGCAGGACGAGACTGGTGACAGTTGGCACAAAGGTTACCTTTGCCAAAATTAACGGATACTGCAGTTCCTCCCTTCAAGTCGCCAGCGAACAATACAACAGGTGTAACTGTTCTGTTTTTCCAGTCAGCTGCAGTATAAGTTGAATGGATGTCGTGGCAAGTGTAGCAGTTCTGAGGAGCCGGATTTTCAAGATTTGATGAATCGGCCGTACCTACGAGAGGTCTCATTCCTCCGTCAGGAGTATGATTTACAGAATAAATGAAGCCCTGGCTCGTGTGGCAAGGTGCGCAGTCATACTCGTTCCTTACTTCAAGACCACCAGTGGCATGAACTGAAGTTTGCCACTCAGCAATTTTTGTTTCAATTGTCTGTGAATTGTCATGGCACTTAACACAGCCGGCAGTTCCATCTTTACCGTCTTTACCGTTTGTACCATTTGTTCCAGCAGGGCCCTGAGGACCTGTTTTTGTACATGATGTGACAATGCCCATTGCGAAAAGGCTTGCCAGCATGAAGTACTTTGTAAATTTCCTATTCATGGCTAATTTTTTAGGTTGTTAATTTAATAACGCAAAACTACAGTATTCAAATTATGCCCTGAAGATTCCCGGGGTGATGTTTTTACTTAATAAAATTTGTATTTTTGGATTTCATAATGATATATATCAATTGATAAATACAAGTTGTTTATAATAAGGTGATTTGCTAGTGGATAGCTTTACTAAAATTAGTAAAATACGTAATCGAATACTTAATTACTAAAACCTATGGATTTAAAAATACCAGATACAGATGTAGATGATATAATGTCTTGTGAGCCGGAACCTTCTATTTTTAGTACGCTTAACAACGAACAGATAAAAGTGTTGAATTCACACCGGTTTGAAGTTTCTTTTAATGCCGGGGAAACCATTTTTAAACAAGGCAGTGCATTGACTCATATTGTTTATTTTAAATCTGGAAAAGCAAAAATGGTATTAGAAGATGCAAATGGCCAATCGGTACTTTTTAAAATTGTTAAGCAATATGATATTGCAGGGGGCCCCGGATTTTATACAGATTACCGTAATTATTTTTCACTTGTTGCTATTGAGGATACAAAAGCTTGTTTTGTGGATGTAGAAATTTTCAAAACTTTTGTAGAATCGAACTCAAGCTTTGCTTCCGCCCTGATTTCTTATTTGAATTTTGCATTTATTAAGATGTATGATCAACTAAGAGCTTTTACAAACAAACATATGAATGGACGATTGGCCGACACCTTACTTTATCTTTCGAACGACATATACTGTGATAATGAATTCACGACAACTTTAAGCAGGCTGGATTTAGCTAACATGTCTTCAATGACAAAAGAAAGTGTTATCAGAACATTAAAAAACTTCAAAGAAGACGGAATTATTGATTTTAAAAACGACTCATTCAAAATTCTTAAAAAAGAAAGTTTACTGGACATATCTAAAAAAGGTTGATGGGAATGCCCTGATGTGTGGATTTAAGATTCTGCACTATCTGAAAACTGGGGTGGAGTGCCATACTATCTTTTCAATCACTCATCAATCCATACAATCTTTCACAACCTCACAAATAAATAACCAGTCCTAGTGAAGTATTGATAAGGTTTATTTGCCTTTCTTCCACTTTAGTTGTTTGGTCAGCATTATAAAATCCAAAATATAATTTCCTTGTTAGGTATTCTGCATTAAACGACACTCCAACAGAACGGTTGAAACGATACTGTAATCCAACACCAGGTTCCACAAAATATTGATGATCTTTTGATGATGTAATCTCATAATAATCCGGGCCGGCACCAAAGTAGGTTGGTTTATCCAGTTCGTATGGAGTTCTACCCCAAATCACACCGCCTAAAATTTTGGCTGTAAATGACAAATGGCGCCTTAATTTCCAGCGGGTGTACAACCCCAGGGCGCCATGGAAAATTTGAAAAGCTTCAGCACGAATGGTTAAAGCTGTCAAAAATGGATCTGCATTTACTTTGGCTGTTGCATCTGCAGCAGCATCAATATTGTTGTATTCCAAACCGATCTCGCCGCCAACGCCAAAATGTTCTCTGAAATACCAGGCGCCTTCAGCTCCCATGTAAATTCCTTGCAGCGCAAAACTTCCTTTGGTGAGGTTTTGGGCTTTGAAATTTCCAACCGGGAACGCGGTTCCTCCGTTAATTGAAAAAAAACTGTTTTCTTGCTGGGCAAAAGCTGGCAGACTTAAAAAAACCATGGCAAAAAGCAAAATTCTATTCTTCATATAGTATATATATAAGGTATCGTATTGTTTCTTTAAATCAAACAGGTTAATGAGTCGTCGGACAAAAGTATCAAAATTACAATCCGGCGCTTCCGAATTAACTATTAAAAGTAATCGGAGCGCCGGAATTGAGGATTATAAAACAAAAGTTGGGAGGATTTACATGATTTAATTTAAATGATATTCTTATTTAATGCCAACCGTTTACCATACTTCCGAAATTACTGGTCCATGTTTTACCAATTGTGCAAAAATATAAATGGATAATCCAGAAAACTGCAATGCCGTAGCCCACTATCTGGTGTAGTAAATCGGTCAGCCACAGACCACTAAGCCCAAATACCTTGGGAATAGTGATGTCAGGAAACAACAACCCCAAGCCACTAATGATAAGCAGTGGCAAAATCACATACATGGCAATGATGTAACTGAATTGTTGTAATGGATTAAATTTCCGGTCCTTGGTAATAGGAAAAGGTTTGGGGGCTTTTTTGAAAATACCGTAAGAATAATAAATGACTTGTTTCCATAAATCGCCGAAAAAGCTCTTTGAGGAAATTTTATAATATTTTCCATTCCAGGTAAACCGGTTCGCAAAAGCAAAAAACAAGAAACCGATTACCATCGTGATGCCACAAATATTATGAATCATAACTGAAGAGTGAAAGGGAATAAGAAAATTCGATTCTGCACTTGCATAATGCATACTTAGACCGGTGAGTAGTAACAGCAAAAATGCTATTGCATTTATCCAATGCCAGACTCTGACCCAAACAGGGTATAAATAAATTTTTTCTTCCATTTTATTTCGAAATTATTCGCAGAATTGCATGAATGATAATAATGAGTACAACCAACCCGAAGAATATCAGGCTGATTTTATTTAGAATAGGATTCCTGTTGGCGCTGATTATATAAGAATTATTCAGAATGGTTGCATTCAGGAAGCCAATTTGGGACCGGCTTTGCTTCGCCCTAAATTTGTAAAGCGAAGCCATCAAGATGGTGTTTTGTGAATGGCATTTAACGCAGTTTCTCACGGCTTTAAACGCCGGCATGATTTGATGATCCACCATCGAATCGTTTGCAACTTTCGCGTGACAATCCAAACATCTGACGTTTTGGAAATGCGCTTTTTGGTTAGGAAGCCAGTCATGGAACACCGTGATGTTTTTGGGCGCCGAATCAGACAACACCTTATAGTTTACATAATCTGAATGGCAGCTCAGGCACATTTCATTATCATAGATAACTATCGCTTTAATGTCTTTATCCCTTCTGGCTGTTACTAAGTATTTGTGTGGATCATGGCACATGGAGCAACGAAAATTAGGGTACATCTTTTTATGTACGCTGGAGTCAAATTCTGTCTTGATTTCAGAAAAATGAAACTTTGCAGTTACGTCATCGCCCTCATGGCAATCAAGACAGGAAGGCATGGGTTGCATCTGCAACTGACCATCATGAGGAAATTTTGTATAACCCCAATCATGGCAATCTGTACATTCCAAAACCCGGTGATTACTGCTATAAAAAGCAGCAGAATCAATAACATAAAAAGGATTCATCCTTTTGTAGTTCATTTGCTTGGTCACTGGATTGTAAAAAGAGAAAAATGTGTGCCCGTGACATTGAAAACACTTATGATTGTCAGCGGCATTTGGAAAAGCTTTCTTTTTTGAAGCTTCTTGCGCTTTTACCGGCTGAAAAATCATAGACAAACCAAAGAACAGCAAAATTGCAAGAGTGATGTTCAGTTGATTCAACTTCAAACAGGTAATTTTATACATGGTTAATAATCATTTGGTTCATGAGTTATTATTGATTCATCGGGTCCATAATTTACCGTTAAATCATTCACAAAAGTAATATTTTTTTGTTAAGTTGTTCACAATAGAAAATCAATTTAGAAAATAAATCATAATCTTAGTGTAAGGTTAATAAATTATTCTGTTAATTTTAGACAATAACCAAGAATATTTCATTTACACTATTTGTTGCATAGAATTTATAGTATTTATGATTAAAATGGGTCATATCATAATTTAGAAGCGATCAAAGAATCAATAGAAATATTTGAAATAGCGTTATTTACATATGTTAATAAATCGCTAATCACTTAATATTGCGGTTTTGCATTTGTATTTCATATTTTTATTACTGTATCTTTGTGAATTAATTAACTGCAAACACATTAATTGAAAATGAATTATTGATTAATAACATAAATTTATAAAACCTGAACCAAATTATTTTCCTAAAATAAATTCTCAATGATTGTAAAATTTATTCCTGCTGTCAAAAAAGCAATCCTCGTTCTTGCTGGCATTTTGCTGGTCGGTGCCTTAGCAGCACAGACGAATGATGTTTGTTTGATGTGTCACAGTGATCCCACGCTTAGTACGACGATCCATGGGAAGAAAGTTTCGTTGTTCATCTCTGGAAAAACACTGGGCAAGTCAGTTCATAAAGGGCTGCAATGTATTGGATGTCACACGGATGCCAAAGGTGCGGATTTTCCTCACCCGCCGTTAAAACCAGTACAGTGTGGCCATTGCCATAAAACAGAAAAATTAAAATATGACGAGGGAGTTCACGGCCAGGCCTTGAGGGAGGGCTCGCTATATGCGCCTACTTGTAAGGAATGCCATGGAACTCACAATGTTTTTCCATCAACCAACCCGGCTTCGAAAACCTTTAAACTGCGCATACCTTATTTATGTGGGAAATGTCACCGGGAAGGAGCCCCTGTTGCCAGGATTTACAACATTAATGAACATAATATATTAAAGAATTACAGCCAGAGTATTCACGGACAGGGGTTATTTAAAATGGGCTTGACTGTCACGGCTACCTGTAATAATTGTCATGGCGACCATTTAATTCTTCCACCTTCAAGCCCCCATTCAACAATTGCTCCCCAGAATGTTGCCAAGACTTGTATGAAGTGCCATGCAAGAATTGCTCAGGTTCATGTTAAGATTATCAAAGGAAAATTGTGGGAACAAAAACCGGGAGTCATTCCTGCCTGTACCGACTGTCACATTCCGCATAAAGTGAATGTAAAGAATGTGGTGACCACGATTTCAGACCGTTCATGCTTGAAGTGTCATGCGAAGAAAGATATCCATAAAACCGTAGGTGACTCCACAGTTTCCATGTATGTTACAAAGGGGATGTTGAAAAATTCCGTCCACAAAAACATTCCTTGTGTAAAATGCCATACGGATGTGACGCCTCATGTAAAAAGACCTTGTATTACGGCAAAAAAAGTGGACTGCTCGAATTGTCACGCAGAAATTGCCAACCAATACTTTGAAAGCGGCCATGGCCAGGCTTACATGAAAAAAGATAAAGATGCACCGTATTGTACAACTTGTCATGGCACACATCAGGTTAAATCCAGATTTGATGATACTTCACCAGATTACAGAGCAAATATTCCAAAACTTTGCGGAAGTTGTCACAAGAAAAACGGGAAAGCTAATATTGGGACAAAATTAAAAGAGAAAAACGCCTATTATGATTATTCAAAAACCGTTCATGGTGAAGCGTTGAAAAATAAAGGTTTGATTATCAGTGCTGTATGTACGGATTGCCATAATACCCATTTGATTTTGGGACCCAATAATTCGGAATCCTCTATTTACCCGAGAAATATTCCGGCTACTTGTGGCCATTGCCATAAAGGAATTTATGAAAAGTACATCACCAGTGATCATGCCATAACCAAGAATACCAGGAATCGTAAATATCCTACGTGCGTAACCTGCCATTCAGCTCACGAAATTTCCAATGTGAAACAGGATAGATTTATGGATCAGGTTACTACCACATGCGGGAGTTGTCATAAGAAACTGGCAGAATCTTATCTGCAGACTTATCACGGGAAAGCCCATGAACTGGGAAACATGAAGACGGCCAAATGTTCTGATTGTCACGGAGCACACCACATCCTGAACGTGGATAATCCAAAATCTCCAGTAAGTCCCAATAACATTGTAAATACCTGTAAAAAATGTCATGCAGATGCCAATAAGAAATTTACGGGTTATTTAACGCATGCCACCCACCACGACAAGACAAAATACGCCATTTTGTATTATACATTCTGGTCTATGACTTTCTTGCTTCTTAGTGTATTTGGATTCTTTGGACTTCACTTACTCTTGTGGCTGCCGCGTTCTATCATGGGATTGAAGGAGAAAAAAGTAATCGAGAAGAAGAAATCTCCTGAGGCTAGCAAATACTATATCAGAAGGTTCACATTGCCTCAGCGACTTACACACTTGTTTGTAATCCTGAGTTTCCTGATGCTTGCACTGACCGGTATGATTTTGAAATTTGCCGATATGCCATGGGCCGATTATGTGTCTCACTTCCTGGGCGGAGTCACCGGTGCCGGAATTATCCACCGTATATGTGCTGTCATTACTTTTGGTTATTTTGGGTTCCACCTGTACACATTGATTAAGCAAAAAATCAGATTCCATATTTCTTTCAAACAGCTTATTTTCGGTAAGAAATCGCTGATGTTCAACAAACAGGATGTGAAAGATTTCTGGAATACACTGAAATGGTTCGTTGGATTAGGACCACGACCCAACTATGGCCGTTGGACCTATTGGGAAAAATTCGACTACTTTGCCGTATTCTGGGGTGTTGCTGTGATTGGTCTTTCAGGATTAATCCAATGGTTCCCAACATTCTTCACAATGATCTTCCCAGGATGGTTAATCAATGTGGCTCAGATTATCCATAGCGACGAAGCATTGCTGGCTGTTGGATTCATATTTACAATCCACTTCTTTAACACGCACTTACGGCCGGAAGCTTTCCCGATGGATACTGTAATTTTCACAGGATTAGTTCCTTATGAAGATTATAAAC
>CAZGZO010000083.1:0-11070 GCA_964529695.1 uncultured Lentimicrobiaceae bacterium | reverse complement strand
TTGAAAGAACAAAATATTAATGTGAGAATATAAATCATGGAAGTAAATTTTGATAAAAATACGGGCCTGGTACCGGCAATCGTTCAGGATGCACAAACCAAAACGGTGTTGATGCTGGGATATATGAATGAAGAGTCTCTGAAAAAGACAAAAGAAACCGGTTTAGTGACCTTTTACAGCCGCAGCAGGCAAGAGCTATGGACCAAAGGTGAAACCAGCGGGAATTATCTGAAACTGGTCAGTATCCAATCCGATTGTGACAATGATTCGCTTTTAGTCGAAGCCAAGCCGGATGGTCCGGCATGTCACTTAGGGACAGATACTTGCTGGGGAGAAGAGAATAAAGTAAAATTCGGATTTCTAAGCCAGTTGGAAGATATTATCTCCGATCGTATTGAGAAACCTTCTGACGAATCCTATACAAGTCGTCTGGTACGAAAAGGTATTAATAAGGTAGCTCAGAAAGTAGGTGAGGAGGCTGTTGAAGTTGTCATCGAAGCTAAGGACCAAAACGACGGACTTTTTCTTAATGAAGCCGCAGATTTACTTTACCATTACCTTATATTATTACAGGCAAAAGGTTACAAGCTTCAGGATGTAGCTGATGTGCTGGAAGGCAGGAATAAGAAATAATCTCAACATGAAACTCCCCGGGGATCGTGAAATTAATACTCTGAGAAAAATTAAAGGTTCTTTTAACGGGGTGTTTCTTGTTGGATTCTCTAACTCGTTCGTATTTCTAACTATAAATTCCCATTCCAAGGGTCAGGCAAAAAGCAACATATAGGATTCCTACAGTAACATAAAAAAGGTAGTTTGGCTTTGCTGTATAGTTTTTAACTTCATTTTTTGGTGCTAAAAACAAAATAGGTATCGAGGCCACCATTTCAAGCAATCCTTCAAAAGCGGCATGAATCCTATCTGGAGCAAATAAAGAACCCGCGATTACTGCTACAATTACAGCAGCAAAGTAGGAATAATAAATGCCTTCTTTTAATGGAAAGCCGGGAAAACGTAAGTTGATTTTTGCTATTTGTGGCCTGACGATTCTAACAGAAATAATGTAGGATACAAATCCCCCCACGATGAGGAGCGGTTTTCCAAAAGTACCAATGTGCAACATTTTTACTCCCCAGGCAAAATCTTCCATGCTGTTAAATCCCGAATCAAGCATGGTGCCTGAAAACCAAAACAGGTTATATGCCAGAAATAGCGTTAGCAGGAGCGATGCCTGGAATGATATATTTTTTCTTTGTTTTAGAATGAAAAACAGGAGCGCTGCAAAAATCAGATTGGCAGCAGGCCCGCCAAGACTGACGATAAAATATCCAGGACTGCTTCTGTAATAAACGGAAGTAAGAAGTACTGTTTTAATCCCTAACAAGAAAGCTGTTCCGGTGTGCCCAATAACTTCGTGAGCAACGTCGGTAAACATATAAGCTACAATTCCCAAGCTGGAAAAAGTAATTTTATTTTGAAGTTTTTCGGTCATTTTATAGCACTCTTTTGGTTTTAGTATTGGGCTAAATTTATAATGACTTCACTTCTTCAATAAGCTTATTCAGCGAATCTTTAGCATTTCCAAAAAACATACGAGTCTGATCAAGGAAAAACAACGGATTTTCAATTCCTGCGTATCCTTTTCCCATGCCTCGTTTCATGACAATGACATTTTTGGCTTTGTCGGCACGGATAATCGGCATTCCGTAAATCGGACTCCCCGGAACGCTTACTGCAGAAGGATTTACCACATCATTGGCTCCAATAACCACAACTACGTCTGTATGTTCCATTTCGGGATTTATGTCGTCCATTTCTACCAGTTTGCTGTAATCGACATCAGCTTCCGCTAATAAAACATTCATGTGGCCGGGCATTCTTCCTGCCACCGGATGAATGGCATATTTTACAGTTACTCCTTTGGACTCCAGTAGTTTTTCAAGTTCATGAACGGTATGCTGTGCCTGTGAAACTGCCAACCCATAACCTGGAACGATAGTTACCTTGGAGGAATAAGCCATCAAAACAGCGACATCACTGGCCTGAATCTCTCGTATGATACCGCCTGCTTCTCCTTGAATAGCATCAGCTCCGCCAAAGCCACCCAGAATTACATTCCACAATGAACGGTTCATGGCATTACACATTACTATGGTTAGAATAGTTCCGGCAGCGCCTACCAGAATCCCACCAAGGATCATAGCATAGTTGCTGTACAAAAAGCCCGTCAGAGCCGCGGCAATTCCCGTAAAGGCATTCAGCAGCGAAATAACGACTGGCATGTCTGCGCCTCCGATCGGCATTACAAACAGAACACCATACAACAAGGAGATGAAAAACAGACCGTACATAAGAATTTTGACACCCATGGTCTTTTCAGGCTGAATCATCAAAATCACAATCAGCGCTACTGAAATAGCCAGTAATCCCATGTTGACGAACTTCATAATGCCGGCCCGGATATCGCCAATTTTGCCTTCCAGTTTTCCGTAAGCAATCATACTTCCCGTAAAGGCCACACTACCTACCAGCACGCCCAGCAAAGAAACCAGGATGGTACCTGTTTGTGAATGCGGTGTTCGGAAAAATCCCATGAAAGATATGATTGCCGATGCTGCACCGCCGGTAGCATTAAAAAAAGACACCAATTGAGGCATGGCCGTCATTTTTACTTTCCGGGCAATGTAGGTTCCCAAAATACCGGCTGCTGCAATACTCAAGATAATGTATCCCAGGTTTTTAATACCGTGTCCATGACTGTCTGTATCTAAAATAATGGTGGCAATGGCAGCCAGTCCCATGCCTATACCTGCCCAAATATTTCCGGCACGAGCCGAATCCGGTTTATTTTGAAGTTTTAATCCGATGACAAAAAATACGGCAGCCAGTAAGTAGCTGTATTCCAATATTGTTTGTCCTGTTGTGTAATCGATGCTTTGTTGAAAATGGAAAATCTCATTCATGGCTACTTATTTTTCTTTTTGAACATTTCGAGCATACGGTCCGTGACGACAAAGCCGCCAATTACATTTAATGTGGCCAGAAACAGGGAAACACTTCCCACCAGGATATTCAGCCAGTCGGTGGCGTGGCCTGTGTAAATGATGGCTCCAATAATGACGACCCCACTGATGGCATTGGCACCCGACATTAACGGGGTGTGCAACACGGAGGGGACGTTGGATATAAGCTCAAAACCCAGGAAAGTAGCCAGTACTACAATGAAAATTTCCTGGTGATATGCGTAGAGAAATTGAATAACTGCATCCATATCTATTGATTTTCGATGATTGACTTAATCTTTTTATTGTAAATGTCCTTTTGATGTACCACGCAGCTTTCGCGGATGATTTCATCCTCAAAATCCAGCGTGAGCTTACCTTCATCATTAATGAGAAGTTTCAGAAAGTTAATGACATTGTTACCGTACATGGTACTGGCATCGATGGGCATGGTGGACGGATAATCCGATTGCCCGATGATGGTTACCTTTCCATGGTGATAGGTTTTACCGTTTTGGGTGACTTCACAGTTTCCGCCTGTGGAGGCAGCCAGGTCAATAATTACGGAACCGGGCATCATATTTTCAACGGTATCTTTGGTGATTAAAACCGGTGCTTTACGACCCGGAATTTGGGCGGTGGTTATCACAATATGACTGTTACGGGCATGTTCCTGAATCAATTCCTGCTGCCGGGCTTTATACTCTTCCGATTGTTCCACAGCATAACCACCTGCAGATTTGTCTTCAGTAGCGCCTTCTACTTCCACAAACTTGGCCCCCAGGCTTTCCACCTGTTCTTTTACTTCAGAACGGACATCAAAAGCTTCAACGCGAGCTCCGAGACGTCTTGCTGTGGCAATAGCCTGCAAGCCGGCAACACCTGCTCCCAATATTAAAGCTTTAGCCGGTCGAATGGTACCGGCAGCTGTCATGAACATGGGGAAAAAGCGTGGTAAATGCATGGCTGCCTCCAGTACTGCTCGATATCCTGAAACTGTGGCCATTGAAGATAAAATATCTTTATCCTGTGCCCGTGTAATCCTGGGAATAATGTCCATACTAAAAACAGTATTCCCTTTTCCTTTTAGGGATTTAACCGTTTCCGGGTTGCTGAGCGGGTCAATGGTAAATACCAGAATCTGGTCCGGTTTTAGAGATTCAAGCTCTTCTTTTTCAGGAAGATGAATGCCCAGAATTATTTCTGCTTCTTTCAATAATTCACTCCTTAATACCGGTTTGGCCCCGGCTTCTTCATAATCTTTGTCAGAAGAAAAGGCCTTTTCACCTGCGCCTTTCTCGACTAATAAGTTATTTCCTGAAGTGATAAGTTTTTTTATATGGGAGGGAAGCATTACGACCCTTTGTTCAGCATCGGGTTCTTTTAAGATTCCTAATTTCATAACTGAATTGCTTCTCGTTAATGATTATTTAGATTGTGTAAAAATAACAAATATTTGTTGACTTAGCGAATTTTGGATGTTAAATACTTAAAATAGATTTTAATTAATGAAAAATAAGGTCTAAAAACCATAATGTTTGAATACCACGGATTTCCATACATGGCTTTTTTGGTTCATTTTCTTGTTTTTTAACCGAAAAAGGTGAGCAAAAAGTTTATGATAAAAATTCATGAGTTTTCCCTTCAGAATTTTAAAGGAGTTTTATCTTTGCAAACCAAGACCCAAAGGATGCTAATAATTTTATCGCCCTCTAAAACAATGGTTTCGCCTGATGCAATGCATCACTATAAATATTCTTTACCTGAATATTTGGGGTTTACCAAGCATTTGGCTGAGATTTTGAGAAAGAAATCACCGTCGCAGCTTTCAAAACTCATGAAAATTAATCCTGAATTAGCGCAATTAAACTTTGAACGGTTTCAGCAGTGGGAGCTGCCCTTTGATGGAAAAAATGCTACCCCTGCTGTTTTTAGTTATACAGGTGAAGTTTTTCGGGGGCTGGAAGCATCATCATTAAAAAAGACGGACGTATCTTTTGCTCAGGATCACCTTCGGATTCTATCAGGATTTTACGGTGTTTTACGTCCACTGGATCTTATTCTTCCATATCGCTTGGAAATGGGGCAGGCTGGAATATCTGCCGGAAAGGCAAAAAATCTTTATGATTTCTGGAGACCTTTGATTACAAGTGCTTTGAATAAGGCATTCGAAATACAAAAGGATGATGTTTTGATTAATCTGGCATCAAATGAATATTTTAAGAGTATTGATAAGAAAGCATTGCATGCGCGGGTAATTACTCCGGTTTTTAAAGAGTATAAAAACGGAAAAGCCGTGATAGTTACCATGTATGCTAAGAAAGCAAGGGGAATGATGACCCGGTTTATGATACAGAACAAGTTGACAAAGCCTGATGAGCTAAAATTGTTTGATGCAGAAGGATATTACTATGCACCTGATTTGTCAAATGATAGAGAAATGACTTTTACCAGATGAGATATTAAATAGTGAATAATGGATTTTTCATGAGACTTAAGGGGCTTATTGCTGATATATAACATAAATTTAATGTGAATCCTATTATTTGTTAAAAAAGAGTTCGTTTCTTTGATTTGAAAACCGGAAGGGCTGGGAGAAGAGAGAAGAAGTGTTTGAAACCAATTATTTATGAATAAAACAGATATGAAAATGCCTTATTCTTTTTCGATTTCGAAATTCCCCGATCCATATACGGGCAACGTTATTCACATTTGTTTTATTGTTGAATTTTCTAATTCCTTAAAAAGTTAAAATTTGGGTATTAACGATGATTTTTTCTGATTTGAATTACATACAATAACGTAAATGATGAGATACCAGCAAAAACAGTACTTGAAATGTAAATTATTTAATTTGGGAAGACCCGGATTCAAAAGTCGGGACTTTGTGAAAAGGGCAAGCAATGTAAGTATTTCTTTAGTCAGACAATATTTTTTTAAATTTTATTAACATATATAAACGTAATAATACTCTGAAATGCTCCGATTTATAGGGTTTTCCTCTGTTTTTGGTGAATATCGTTAGTGTTTTAGGAAAAAAATCATACGAATACAGAGAAGTTTTTTTTTATTTTTAGCATCTAATATAAATCGTTGAGAAATTGTAAAATTCTGAATTTTTAATTAAATTTTTTATTTATGAAAAACGTAAAATTACTCTTAATCCTTTTTGTTAGCCTTGTGTTCACTGGAGCTACTCTTGCTCAGGGAACGGTTAAAGGTGTAATTAAGGATGCGAACAGCCATGAAACTTTAGTAGGGGCTTCAATCGTTGTTGCGGGTACCCAAACGGGCATTACCACCGATCTTGATGGAAGCTTTTCATTAAAAGTTCCAACGGGCAAACACACGTTAAAAATTAGCTTTGTTGGTTATCAGCCAACAGAAGTTAGTGTTTCCTTAAGTCAAGGAGAAACCAAGAACCTGGGAACGATTAATTTGAAATCGTCAACAGTTGGTTTGCAGGAGGTCAATGTGATGGCTTCTATCGCCGTTAATCGGAAAACCCCGGTAGCTATTTCAACAATCACACCACAGGTTATTTCCCAGCAGTTGGGTAATCAACAATTCCCTGAAATCATGAAATATACACCTTCAGTATATGCAACAAAAGGAGGTGGTGGATACGAAGATGGACGTATCAACATCCGCGGATTTGGATCAAACAACGTGGGTGTTTTGATTAATGGGATTCCTGTTAATGATATGGAAAACGGCCATGTTTACTGGTCAGACTATGCCGGTCTTTCTAATGTTACCCAGAGCATGCAGATTCAACGTGGCCTTGGATATTCCCGCGTGGCTCTTTCATCAGTTGGTGGAACTATTAACATAATTACCAAAAGTACGGATATGGATAGAGGCGGTTCTATTTACTCGGGAGTTGGAAATGATGGTTTGCATAAATACGAATTCACCCTCTCAACCGGCTTGATGAAAAACGGATGGGCCATTACGGTTTCTGGGGCGCATAGCTTTGGAAACGGTTATATAGACGCTACTAATTTTGATGCTTTTTCTTATTTCCTGAATGTTGCTAAACAATTTACCCCCAATCATCGTTTATCTTTCACCTTTTTTGGGGCTCCGCAATGGCACAATCAAAGAGGTAATAAACACCTTATTAAAACTTATTTAGGACAAAATACCAACATTCCGTACCCAATTACTGATAAATACAGATACAACAGTGATTACGGATACCTGAATGGTAAAATTTATGGGGGTGCTTATGGATACAACTATTATAATACACCATTGGCATCTTTGAACGATTACTGGAAAATCAGTGATAAAGCATTTTTGACGACTGCAGTATATTATACTTGGGCTAAAGGAGGCGGTCGTCGTGCCGGCGGTTATGCATTAGATAAGAATGCTGCCCGTATGCTTGAATGGAACTATCTTCCTGACCAGCCTTATTATGACCCGAATAATCCTGAAGAAAGTACCAAGCTTACCCCCGAAGGCTTATATGACTATAATGCTGTTGCTACCATTAATAAAGCATCATTAAATGGGTCAAAGGCCATTATTGGAGAAGCAATTAACAACCACCAATGGTATGGTATAATTTCTAGTCTTCAAATAAAAGCAGGAAATGTTAATTACACTTTTGGTATAGATGGAAGATATTATATTGGCGAGCATGCTGAGCAGATCGAAAACTTGTTAGGTGGAACTTATTTTTTGGATTATTATAGTTCTACAGCTGGAGATCACAACCGTGCCATGAATACACCTTTACATACCGGTGATTATTATGGTTATCACGATGACGGAATTATTCGCTGGCTAGGGCTTTATGGCCAAGGGGAATATGTGAATGATAATTTTTCTGCTTTCATTAACCTTACGGGTTCTACAAAAGACTATAACCGTCGTGAGTATTTCCTGACCGATGGTGTTCAAATGGCTGGCTGGACTAATTACTGGCCTTGGAGTGCGAAAGGCGGTGTTAATTACAATTTTACCAAACACCAGAATGTTTTCATAAACCTTGGCTATTTTACACGTGCTCCTTATTTTAATAATGTCTTTGTTTTCTATAACAATTATAAAAATCCAAGTGCACAATATGAGAAGATAGAGTCTGGCGAGCTGGGTTACGGTTATACATCCAGAATGCTGAGAATTAAGTTGGGATTGTATTGGACAAAGTGGATGAACCAGGGATTCAGAAAGACCTCTGGACAAAACTTTTTCAATATAAGCGGGGTGGATGAATTGCATAAAGGACTTGAATTGACAACTACTTTCCAACCTGCGTCTCGTTTTACACTCTATGGAATGCTCTCCATTGGAGACTGGAAATTTTCACAAAACGCTTTTGCCAGAGAGTTTGATCAGAACCTACAGCCAATACCAGCAGGGAATGGCAAAATCTATATAAAAGGAGTCCATGTTGGTAATGCAGCGCAAACAACAGCCGCATTAAGGGCTCACATTAATCTTGCTTCGGGGCTGAGACTTGGAGTGGGGTATACTTACTTTGCCAATAACTATGCGGATTTTGATCCTTCCACTCGTACAACTCCTGTTAGTGGAAATGCGATGGATGCATGGAAAATGCCGAATTACGGTACACTTGACATGAATCTTGACTATAACTTTAAGCTTGGGCCGTTTAGCGCCACTGCATACAGTAATGTGTATAATCTTTTCAACACGGTTTACATAGCAGATGCTCAAGATGAAGGTAGTGGTGCAGCTAATGCATTGGTATATTACGGATTTGGAACTACCTGGTACGCAGGTTTAAAAATCAAGTTTTAATCTATAATGCTATAATTTAAACTTAAAAAAATTACAAAATGAATAGATTATATAAAATACTGTTAATACTTGTTGCAGTTGCTTTAGCTTCTTGTAATCCTACAAAAGACCTTAAAAAACAGGTGGAACAACAGGCCAAGGCACCTACTGCAAAATTTGAGTATACACTGACGAGTGCAGATTATACCGCTATAAGTAATATGGCAAAGGCAGATGCAACAAATAAGACTGACTCTACCAATGCTAGTAAAATTAAGTCTTCCCAATATTTAATGGGTAATTACGACAAGACTTATATTCCTAAACTTTTATCGGATTTATACCCTGGGCTAGGTGATGGGTCAAGTTCACATATTACGTATAATTACTACGACGGTCCATTGACTTCCACAACGATGTATGAAGCTGCATCCAAGTACACTTTAAGTGATGCTGATTACCAGTCGATGGGGGGTGCAATAAGTATTTATAAATATTTCTCGCCGTCAAATTCAGCTTCTGACTATATACCTGACTTTTTAAAGACTAAATATCCCTCTGATACGAATGGAACCATGAGGTTGGTAAAATATAAATTTGCCAATACTGATCCTGCAGGTGGTGAAATTACCTTGCTAGACGAAGGATTCAATGGCTCATTTGATAATTTTGATACCGTTAACGTTTCTGGTGCTCAGGTTTGGAAACTTGATTCTTATAAACAGACCGAATATGCGAATATGTCAGCTTATGCTAATGGTTCAAATCAACCTAATGAAGATTGGTTGGTATCTCCTGCAATTGATTTAAAGGGATTTACAAACCCAAGTGTTCAGATTAATCAGGCTATTAATTACTGGAAGTCATCAACCTATCCTAATCATATCCAAGTTTTGGTTTCTACGGATTATGATGGTTCAGGAGATGTTGCCAGTGCTACTTGGGCACCTTTGACCATTAATCAAATGCCTTCTGGAAGTAATTGGACTTATGTAACTTCTGAAAAGGTTGACCTTTCCGCTTATGCAGGAAAAAAGATATATATTGCTTTTAAATATGTATCAACAAGTTCTGATGGCCCCAATTGGGAAATCGACTGGGTAAAAGTGTTTGGAACTATTTCAGGTGGCAGTGGTTCGGGAGTTACTCCGACTGTCTTAAATGGAGGTGCCTATTATGAATTATCAAGTGGTACCTGGAAGCCTGTGTCCGGAATTTATTACCTGAATTCAGCTGATTACGCTGGTATGGGCGGTTCTATTGGAAAATATGGTGACTTCTCAAGTTCTGATAATCCTGATAACTATCTGCCTCAGTTCCTGGCACAAAAGTATCCTTATGCTCAGGTAGGGGACCAGGTTAATGTTGGGTATAATTATTATTCAAGTGGTCTTCATGTTTATGTAGATCAATATTCATTCGATGGTTCTGTGTGGACAAAATATAATCCAGTTGAAGTCATGACAAGCCCGTTTGTTAATAAAAATGCCAATTGGGTTTTTGATCCTACGGTTTATAAAACGTTGACATCTAATGATTATCAGGAAATTGTAAATGTTGTTAAAAACACTTACCCGAATTTGGTTGTCCCTGTTTATTTTGATGAAGAGTATTATTACGGAGCGGATGCCTATCATAGTCAGTTCAATGCGCAAGCTTCGTACCGTACTTCAGGCACGTATGCTCAAAAAGATTATGACGGACTTTCAGATGCTAATGTCAAAGCTCTTATTTTGAAACGTATTGGAGAAGGACTTGTTGTGATGTTACAACAGGAATATCCGAAAGCTGCGACACAAGTGGGGGGTGTTGACCAAAAATATGTAATTACTTACGAAATTTATAATGGAAATAAGGTTGAGAACACCACAACATTACAGTGTACCAAGTCTGGTCCTAATCCGGAATTTAAAATAATTGATGGGGCTCCTCATGAATAGATCACGGAATAATTATTAATAATTGAAAAGGGGGCTGTCAGCCCCCTTTTGTTTTTATCTCCAATTCATACATTTTAATATCGAAAAGCTGTAATTATGCGAAAATATGGAAATGTTTTATTGATAATTTGATTTTTTTAAAGGAATTTGTTGTGAGTATTGAATTTAAATTTCTGTTTTCCAAGCTTTTTATGAGGTTTGAAAAATTTGCAAAAAAAATTCAAAAAAAAGTTGGAAAAGAAAGAAAGATGCCTACTTTTGCGCCTCGTTTGATAGGGGAGTTCATAGCAAGAGTGAAGAGGAAGCGGCAAGCCAAGCGGGGAAGAAAAAAGAATTGAAAAAAAAGTAAAGAAAAAGCTTGCCAGAAAGAAAAA
>CAZGZO010000082.1:3448-11237 GCA_964529695.1 uncultured Lentimicrobiaceae bacterium | reverse complement strand
AATGATTACCTGAAACAAAACCCGGAAGTGCGAAAAATCTATGATTTACTGACTGCTGAAGGCGAAAATATTCAGAACGATCATATTGCTTTCCGCACTTTTGATAATCCCAGAATCAATGTGGATGTTCTTGCAAAATCTTTTCTGGAAGCGGGTTATGAGCCTTCCGGCAAATATGTTTTTGAAGAAAAGAAATTGTTTGCAAAACATTACGTACATAAAACAGATGCACAGGCACCACGCATTTTCATCAGTCAGCTGGAGACCGGAAAATTCAGCGGTTTTCTTCAAAGTACGGTAAAATCACTAATTGAAAAACTCCCGGAAGAACTGATTTCCTCATCAGAGATGCTTTATGCAGGAAACAGCTGGGGGCCTCCTGATTTTAAGACGTATCAACGGTTGAAAGAGGAGTCGGAATATGCTGCCTGGCTTTATGTTTATGGTTTCCGGGCCAATCATTTTACAGTAAGTGTGAATGCGCTGAAAAAATATGATTCGCTGGAAAAGCTGAATGCCTTTTTAAAGAAGAACGGGTTTCCCATGAACGATTCAGGCGGGGAAATCAAAGGGACTCCATCACAATTGTTAGAGCAAAGCAGCACGCTTGCCGGGAAGTTACCGGTTCGTTTTAAAGAAGGTATTCATGAAATTCCGGCTTGTTACTATGAGTTTGCCCGCCGTTACCCGGATAAAGATGGTAAATTGTATGGTGGTTTCATTGCTAAGTCGGCTGACAAGATTTTTGAAAGCACGGATAATTCTTAATTCTGGTTTTAACGTAGCACTATACAGTCAGGCCGGTAGATTAAAAATGATAAGCCATTCCTACGGTCCCATCGTTCATAATACCCATTTTAAGATGCTGATTGTTTTCCAGAAGATGATAGGAGGTTTTTCCTATAGCAAAACCCAGAGCAGCACCGATTAACACATCCGATGACCAGTGATCATCATTATAAATTCGTGATAATCCAACGCCGGTAGCGAGAGCATATGAAACAATTCCGACCCAAGGTTTGTCTTTATATGCTGAAGCAAAGACTGTTGCAATGGAAAAAGCCACAACCGTATGTCCGGATGGAAAAGAAACAAACTGTGGGATTCTGGTAGGCCCCATCCATAGCCTTGGATTGGCCGGCGTGCTTTGGTAAGGTCGGACCCTCCCGAAAATATTTTTTACGATTTCCACACTCACGCCGCCGATAATCACCGCTTGTGTAGCCGCCATCGCCACGCGCCTCATTTTTGGTTTGTGAAATGCTACGCCGTAAAAATAAAACCCTGCGACAAATGGGAAGGAATAAGCACCGCTTCCCCAGGGTTTCAATCCGTATTTTGCTACCTTGTCCAAAGGAGGTGTTTGGTGTGCCTGGAAAAAATTTCTGATTTTACTGTCAAAAGCATAAAGAGTAGCACCTCCGGCAACTACCCCGCCAAACGCAATCCACTCAGGTTTTTTCCAATGTGCCGGAGCGGTTACCGTCTTTTTTACAGCCGTCCAGTAAGAATGATAATATTGTTTGCAGGGTTTATCAGGATAAGATGCAAAATCGTTTGTTTGAGCCATAGCCTGAAAAGACAAGCCCAGGCTGATTAACAGAATCATAGCAGCTTTCAGAAACTTATTCATGTTTTACGGTATTATTTATTTATTTATTTATTTTTCGTTTCACTGTTAGTTGCTGTAATTGTTTTTGGTGAATCTGCTTTTTCAAGGATTCTCAGGAAAGTTGGAAGTGCGATAAGCAAGACAGGCAATGCCATCAGCAAGCCTCCGATTACAGCCACGGCCAACGGTTGATGCATCTGTGCACCTGTGCCGATCCCTATAGCTAACGGGAGCAATGCAAAGATGGCGCCCAGCGCTGTCATCAGTTTTGGTCGCAGCCTGATGGAAATAGAGTAAATAATCGATTCATCCACGGAACGTCCTTTTTTTCGCTCTTCATTATATTGAAGGTAGGTAAAGATAGAAGCTTCCCCTACGATCCCGACGATCATAATGATACCCACATAGCTTCCAACATTTAACGGTATATGGAGGAAGTACATGAGCAATGCGCTCCCGGTAGGTCCCAGCATTGTGAGGAAAATAATCAGCAAAGCCACTTTCAATCTGCGGAATAAAAACAAGATCACGGTAAACACCAGCAGTGCGGCAAGTATCAGGATCAGTTCCAGCTCATGAAATGCGTTCTGCTGTTGCTTATAAGCGCCACCGTATTCGATATCATATCCTTGGGGCAGGCTGATTTTTTCGGAAACTTTTTGCTGAATTTCATGCAGCGTACTTCCGAGATCCCGGTTGCTAAGACGTGCAGTCACATAATCTACTTTTTTCAGGTTCTCACGGTCGATTTCTGCTACCCCTTTGATTGTTTTTACTTTTGCGAATCCTTTCATGGGAGTCAGCTTTCCGTTTGGAAGAAAGAGCTTTCCTTTTCTTAACGCTTCGATTCCGGTACTGTCGCGGTTGGGATAAATCATACGGACATTGGTAAACTGCATGGGATCCTGAATGGTTCCCACAACCGTTCCGTCAGTTTTTGTTTGCAGCTGATATTGCAAATCCCGCGGAGTTAGATTGAACCGACCGAGCTTAGCCACGTTGGGCATAACCTCAATCTCCGGCCCGGCAATGGTAATACCGTCGAAAACATCGGCGGTGCCACGGACGGAACTCACAACATCGGCCACTTTTTTGGCATAATGCCTGATGATTGTTTCATTGTCACCGAATATTTTAATTTCTATAGGCTGCACCGAACTCATTAAATCTCCCAGCCGATCGGCAATCACCTGTCCAAAGTCAACCTGAAGCGCGGGGATCGCACTTTGCACTTTTTCCCTGATTTCATTAATCACTTGCTCTGTAGTGCGAACTCTTTTTCTTTTTAATTGAATAAGGTAATCACCTGTATTTGGTTCTGTGATGAAAAAACCCATCTGAGTTCCGGCGCGCCACGAGTAAGACTGAACTTCGGGTATGGTTGCCAGGATTCCATCAATTTTGTCCAGCATATTTTTCGTTTCATGAAGTGTAGTTCCCGGGGGACTAACATAGTCAAGTACTATCGAACCTTCATCCATATGTGGCAGAAAACCAGAGGGAAGCCTGGGGTAAATTATATACATCGTGGCTAGAGAGGCGATTACCAGACCTATGGCTATTGCCGGACGACGGATAAAAAATCCAACCCAATTTCTCTTTTTCAGCTCCCTGGACTTTCTGTGCTTTTGTGTGGTCTTTGGAAAAAACACAAGGTAAAATACAGGTAGTCCGATCCAGGTAATAAAGAAAGAAGCTGTCAGGGTGATGATCATGGTTTGTGTCATCACGTTGAACCATGCTCCTGCTACACCTGACATAATGCCAAACGGGATAAAAATAACGATGGTTGATAGCGAAGACCCTACCATAGCCGGGAAAAGGTATTTGATTGCTTTGGGGATTACCGTCTTGAAATTATCTTCCGGATTTTCTTCATGTGTTCGGTGGATCTGCTCCACAATGACTACTGAATCATCGATCACCAGTGCAATTGCCGCCGCCAATGCTCCAAGTGTCATGAGGTTAAAATCAAAGCCGAAAGCATAAAGCAATGTCAGTGAAAAGGCCAGGGATAAGGGTACACTTAATAGAATAATAAAACTGCTTTTCAGCGAGCGTAAAAAAGCAAGTGTAACGAAAATGGCCAAAAGCAGACCAATCCAAAGGACATCCCGGATACTTTTAATGGCGTTGCTCACAAACACCGATTGGTTATAATATGGTTTGATAGTGACTCCTTTTGGCAGGATGTGGTCGTTCAGTGCCTTGATTCTTTTCTGAATAGCCGTATTCATTTCCATCAGGTTCGTTTCCGGTTGCTTCACAATTGCAATCAACGGAACATTTTTTCCATTTGCCTTGATACGGACATATTGACGCTGCTCTCCGATTTTTACATGAGCAAAATCCTTAATTCTTACAACGCCTGTTGCAGTGCTTTTGATGACAGTATTTCTTAGTTTGTCAAGGTTTTGAATATTGGCATTGGTCAAGCTCAGGTAAAGCCTTCTGAAATCATTGATATATCCATTGGATTTGATGAAATTGGTTTGTTTGAGGACAGCACCTACCATCTCAGGCGTGATTCCCAGGTGGCTCATTTTCTCCTGATTCAGAACCAATTGGTATTCTTTGATTTTCCCGCCTGTTACATCTACTTCGCGCACTCCACCAGTTTGTTCCAGGTAAGGCTTAACAGTAAATAAAGCCAGCGTACGCAGTTCTATGGGAGTCAAATTCCCTTCTAGCGAATAGTCTTCTACCGGCAAAATAGAAGGATTCATTTTCTCAATATGAATCTGTATCCCTTTAGGAAGTTCATTGCGTATTTCGGCGATACGCGAATTAACCTGCTGCATAGACAGATTAATATTGGCATTCCAACTGTAAAAAGCAGATATCTCGCAGCTTCCGCGAGAAGTGATACTTTTCACCAAGTGCAGATTTTCACTTTTTTTTATGGCTTCTTCCAACGGGCGGGTTACCGAAATAAGCATCTTTCCCACAGGCTGTTCGCCATTGTCTGCGATGACTTTTATTTTTGGGAATGTAATGTTTGGAAAAAGTTCACTTTTCATATGCCGGTAGGAATAGACTCCGGCCATCGCCACAATAATCATTAAAACAAAGAGAGGACTTTTAAATTTGTTATAAAAATTGCTCATATTGCCTCCTATTATTTTACAATTCTTACAATTGTGGAATCTGAAAGCCCGTAAGCACCCTGCGTCACTATTCTGTCGGAAGGTTTGATGTCACCGGAAAGAATCTGAATGGATTTTTCACCTTGCCGGCCAATGGTTACAGGAACTTTTATTGCCATAGAATTACCCGCTATTTTCATGAGCCAAAAACTGGTTTCTTCTTCGTTGGAAAGCACGGCGTCTCGTGGTACAAAAATGCCGTTTGTGATTTCCTTTTCTTTATAGTTTACCTGTAGATTCATGCCTTCTGAAAGATGAAGGTTTGAAGGCAGTGGAACGATAAAAGGTTGTGTTTGTGTTACACTGTCTGCCGAGAAAAGTTGTCTTTTAAAGAAGGCGTTAACTGTTTTTCTTCCTGGAATGAATACCGTACAGGGATTGTTTTTTTTAATGGATGAAACTTTTGAAAAAGGGACGTAAGTTAAGGCAACCAGTGAATTCTTTTTAAATGCAGAAGCCAGAATAGTGCCGGGCTGAACGTAGTCGCCTTGTTGAACCATTACTTGATTGGTAAGAATATTTTGTTTCGAGAAGATGGTGTCCCTAATGTTTCCCATTTGATATGATATCGATGATTTTTCCAGCGCACTCATCTCAACCGGCTTAATAATGAACAATGGCTGTCCGGTATGTATTTCATCTCCGGGTGTGGTAAACACCTTGGTGACAATTCCTTGGGTTCGTGCCCTGAAATTCACATCCTGAAGATAACGACTCACCGCCCTGAAACTTTCGTAAACCGCTTGGTTTTTTACTACAGGATGACCTGTGTTTACTGTGGGAAGCGGAAGTTTATAATGAGTTTCAGTGGTTTTTTTGTGATTACAGGCGGTGGCTGTTACCATTACGGCCAATACCCATAACAGATTGTTATTCTTTAATTTAAACATCCTTCTTCGAGCTTAATGATTCCAATAATTATACTGATTGATTAACTTATTCAGGCTGATTTGCTGTAGTCCGTATGACAATTTCATGTCGTTATAATTTCTCAAAGCCATCAGAAAAGCGGTGATGGAAACTTGTCCTTTTTGAACTTCAACTTTGTACAAGGAAATCAGATTTTTATATTCGTTTTTCAGGTTTACTTGCTGTTGCAAATTCTGTTTGGCTTCTGCAATAGCTTTTAATAATTCGTTTCTCTTTAACTGAATATCTTTTGATTTCAGCTTTTTTAGTTTGGAAGACTGGTTGATACGCATGAGACTTTGTTCCTTGTTTACCTGCTTTTGTTTGCCGTCAAAAAGGGTGTAAGTGAGCCTTAATCCGACACCCAATCCTAAATAATGCTGAATTCCTGGTAAGGCTGAAGCATTTAATCCGGCATTGGAGAAAAATGTTACGTTGGGTTCATACCGGTTGTTGAAGAGCCGATTTTCTGCAATGGCCGACAAACTATCATTTTTATAAGGAAGCAAAAAAGCAGAGGCTTTTTCTTTTGCCGTTGACATCGTCAGATTTTTCATTTGAAGCATATCCAGTGTCGAATCATTAATTCCGCAAAAGCTTTTCAGTTGCATTAATTGTAATCTATAGCTGACGGCCAGGTTTTTAAGCTTGATAGAGTCGGAGGCGAGGCTTGTTTTCAGCAACTCAAAATCGACAATTTTATACAGTCCTTTCCGGGTGAGGACTTCTAACAAATTTACCTCATGGTTTAATAATTTAACACTTGCTTTTTGGGTCTGGTAGGCCAATTGAGCACTAAGTGCATTATAATACAAGTTTGCAACTTGCTGTTTTAATGCAAAATCAGAATTATTAAGTTTGATTTTTAATGCATTGATTTGGACTTCCTGCCAGTTTAAGGCATTGGCTGTGGTTTTCTTCACGAATACCGGAACATCCAGGTTTATCAGTGCCGAATAAAGTCCCCCATTGGAAATAGCGACATCATAACCATAAGCGTTGGGAGATGGGTTGGTTGTAATCACATCACCGTTGTTGTTGAAATAAGGTGTCAGATCCACTTCAGAAGAAAGGTAACCTTTTGGTGCTTTGTAAATTGCTTTGATACTTTTTTTCCCAAGTTCAAGAATGCCAATCTGTTTTTGAAGCTGAATAATTTGAGGGTTGCTAACTCTGGCACTATCAACATATTGATTTAATACATTTTGACCTCTTAGAAAAGGTGCTGAAATAAAAACTATGAAACAAGAGAGAAATATTGTGTAGATGGTTTTTGACTTCAATATTTCTTTAATTCCTACCGGAAAATAGTAGACCTTTTCTTTCATGAATATTTGCATTAGGATAAGAAACGCGTGTTTTGCCCTTGCTTGACAAGGCAAAGATATGTTTTTTGATTTTGAGAAAGACGAAAACAAAAAACCTATCTGGTGAATTAGAGTTAAATAATGTTATAAAAATTTCAAATTGAATTAAACACTGTATCTGATGAATTAATCATTTTCATCTGCGGCGTTTTCTTTTGCAATAAGTTGCCCCATTTTGTTAATTGTTACTTCCAGTCGGCTTTCCCCTTTTTCTATGACTATTTCATAGGCGCTGTATTTGGGTGTTTCGGTGAATGCCACATCATTAACAGAATAGCCGGGAAACCTATTGCTTAAAGTCTCCATAACCTTTGTAGAAAGGCGCGTTTCCCTCAAATTAGTTTCAGTTTCTTTCCAATTACCTTGAAAATCGAAATTTGCGGACATGTCCTTTCCGTTCATGGTAAATTCGGCTTCCCATTCTGTTTTTCCTTCCATCGCCCAATGTGCTTTTTTTGCGCTGGGAAATTTCTTACTAAATGCAGTTTTTACTGAAACAGGCACCCGATTTTGCCCATAAGCAGTAAGGCAGAATGACATTATGAAAGCAGCCAGGAGAAATGTGTACTTTTTCATTTTTTTATAATTTTTTGATGAATGATAAGGCAAACCTAATGGGTGAATCTAAAGGAAATTTGAAGGTTTACTTGTTAGATTTCTTATTTTTGAGATGAAAATCCTTAACCTTCGGAAATTGTTTCTTGTTTGCTTTTTTGAGATTGATGGGAGATTGGAGGGATTGATGCAGATTGATG
>CAZGZO010000082.1:0-3348 GCA_964529695.1 uncultured Lentimicrobiaceae bacterium | reverse complement strand
GGAGATTGAAAGGTTGGTCGGTGGAAGATTTTGATAATAAATATTTTGCAAGTAATATGGAAGCAATCATTGGTTTGAAATTAAAACTGCTGCAAGTCAATCTGCATCGATCTGCATAAATCTTTATCAATCTAAAACCTGAAAGAGGTTAATGGTTGAGGATATATTTGAAAACCTTTTAAATAAAATACGTTTAATATGTCGAATCAGAACAGGATTCAGTACAAAATTGAAATTAAAGAACGGCTGCGTTTGTTTAGTTTAAAGATCCTTGAATTTTCAAAAGAAATGCCTAAATCTACCAGTGGAAGGGTAATCAATTATCAATTAACAAAATCTGGCACATCAATGTATGCTAATTATAGGGCTGCATTACGTGGGAGATCCAGAGCTGAATTTTTTAGTAAGCTTTCAATTGCTGTTGAAGAAGCTGACGAAACAGAGATGTGGCTGGAACTTGCGATTGCTTCTAATTTGGTGGTAAACCCTGCAGCCAAAGAGCTTCATGACGAAAGCCTGCAACTAATTAAGATCTTGTCCAACTTGAGGAAGCGGTTGAATTAGATTGATTGGGGATTTAAAGATTGAATAGAGATTGGAAGGCTTGTCGGTGAAAGATGTTGATAATAAATGTTTTGTGAGTAATGAGGAAGCAATTACTAGTTTGAAATTAAAACTGTTACAAGTCAATCTACATCAATCTTTATGAATCTGTTCAATCACATACGAAAGTTAAGCTAACTGATAACTCTTCCGAAAATACTTCAATCCATTTTGGTTAGTGATTCCCAGAAGGAAATCTTCAAACATGAAATGATAGAGAGTTTTGTAGCTTAAAGAACGAGGCGGATAAATTCTGGGATTGTGCAAATCCAGCATTCGTTTGGCATAACTACGTTTAACAAATTCACGGCTAATATCCCGACGATAAACGTTTTGCTTTTGGCCTAATTCAAAATTAAGTCCAATCTTTTCACATGCAAAATGAATCCTTTTTTCTAAATCATCATTGTAAATTTTACGAAGCTCTTCAGGGTTGCCGTCAAAATTGGTATAATGAAGTTCGCGATGATTTGCTAACATCCTGCTTACCTGCAGTAACGAGTCAATGGCATTTTGTTTCTTATCATTGCCGGAAAGCAACCTTTCAATAAATGCTTCTAATTGATTCCATTTTGTGACAAAGGGCAACGTGTCCTCATGGGCTCGCAAAACCTCACCATTCACTTTGTATTGCGGTTTTATTTCTTTGTACATCTTATGGTCTTTTTATCCTTTTTCCAGTTAACCCGATAGAAAGTTTAGTCAGTTCAAGAAAGTTCAAATATATAGATTTTGAAATTAACGAGTTTTTTATCTAAAAATTACCTGCCAAACGTCAAACATAATTTAGCATTCATGTCCGGCAAAAGTAATCAACCATTAAATACCACAAACAAAATAATTCTTAAATGCTTTTTTCATTGTTAAATTTGTCACGGCTCAAAACAAGAATACTTTATAAGGGTGTGCTTTATTTATTTGATTACCAGTAATATACCGTGTTATATTTTTCTTATTGTAAAAACATGGTTGTTTTCTGAAAAAGAATAATCAATTTTTAGATTACTTACTTCACAAATTTTGCTTACAAGCGACAAGCCGAGTCCGGTAGATTTTTCATCACTGTTTTCTTTATAAAACCTTTCAAAAATCATATTACTGTTTTTAATGATTTGGGCTCCAGTATTTGAAAAAACCAGATAATTTTTATCAATTTCTATGTTTAAAGTTCCTGTTTCAGCGGTATGAACCAGGGCGTTTTTCAATAAGTTGATAATCATGGTTTGCGCCAAAGGAGCGCTCATTTTATAAATAAAGTCTTCCTTGAGGTATATTTCCGTGTTAATCCTGCGCATCTCAAAAAGTTCTTTCATGTTTTCCAGATTGTCCGAAATTAATTTGAAAAAGGGAACAGTATCCCGTTCAGCAAACTGATTGTTTTCAATTTTGGTCAGGAGAAGCAGTGTGCCGTTTAACTTTTCCAAACGCGAAATATTTTCCAAAATGGATTGAATTACAGCAGCATCTTCCATTTTCAAATTATTGTTGTTGAGTAGGTTCTCGGCTTTGGCCTGTATCACGGCCAGTGGCGTTTGTAGTTCGTGGGATGCGTTTTCAGTAAATTCTTTGAGATTGTTATAATCAGATTTTACCTTGTAAGTCAGCTTGTTAATGCTCCGATTGAGTTCGTTAAACTCTGTAATCGGAGTTTCTCTTAGCTCAAACTTTTCCTGACTTTGCAAGGAAAAAGATTTAAGCTTTTCCAGATTTTGGTAAAAAGGTTTCCAGATTGAGGAGGCGGTTTTTTTGTTTATGAAGTATAAAGTTCCTATCAAAAGCAGTAACAAAACTGTCCTGGCCAAAAAGATGCTCATAACAATATCAGTCTTTTCAACCGTCAGAGCCCTAACGGTGATATGATATGCTTTACCACGAATGCTTTTCCAGGTATTGAGCTCTTTGAATAATTCTTTTTCACCGATTACCGGATCATAAATTACAGTGTCTTTCAGGATTGTCTGATGCAGTATTTCAGAATGTTTTACTTCAATGATGGGATACAAATCAGGTACAGCTTTTTTCTGTTCCAACTGCCTGATAATTCTGGCGGCGCTGGCAGAAAGTCCTTCGCTGACGTCAGAAGAGGCAATGGCATTAATGGCAATGTAAAAAGCCATAAGTCCAATTGCAAGTACAACTACAGAACTTAGAATATAATCCCGATTAAGTTTTTGAAGAAGCTTCATGAATCACTGAATTTGTACCCAATACCGTAAACAGTTTTAATATAATCCTTACCTCCGGCAGTTTTGATTTTTTTGCGGAGGTTGTTCAGATGCGTATAAACAAAATCAAAGTGATCAGCGCTGTCCATGTAATCACCCCAAAGATGTTCCGCGATGCTTTGTCTTGTTAAAACACGAGCTTTGTTGGTCATGAAAAATAATATGAGTTCGTATTCTTTCGGTGTTAGATTCAGAATTTGATTATTGACATATACGGTTCTTTCTTCCGTCAACAGCTTGATTTCTTGAAATTCTACCGCCCGGCTTCCTTGAAATTTACGCCTTCTCAAAACCGCTCGTATCCTCGAATGAAGTTCCGAAAGGTGAAAAGGTTTGGTAATGTAATCATCAGCACCCAAATCGAGCCCGTTAATCTTATCATCGAGCGAATTACGAGCTGAAACAATAAGTGTGCCCGTTTCAGGATAAAGCTCTTTGATGCTTTTCAGTAGATTAAGCCCATTTCCATCGGGTAGCGTAATATCCAGAATAACAACATCATAAACAAAACCAGCTAGCT